>NZ_JAJEJR010000001.1:2213391-2529590 GCF_021390595.1 Paraburkholderia sp. HP33-1
CGTGTCGGAAGCCGTTGCGCCGGCAGGCTCAGCCGGCGGCGGAAGGCTCGTCGCGCTCGCCGGTGCCGAACAGTCCCGCGCAAAGCTGCGCGCCGAGTTCGCTCAACGACGCGGCTCCGGTGCCGTCGTCGCGGAACATCGTGTCGACGAAACCGCCGCCCGAGAGCAACGTCAACTGCCGCCGCAAGCTGCTCATCGGCACACCGGCCTGCTTCGACAGCTTCGCGAGCGACCACGCGCGCCACGGCGTCTCGCGATGCGCGCGCCATAGCTGCGCGAGTATCGCGGCGAGTTGCGGGTCGATGTCGTCGTTCATGCGGTCTCCTCGTTGTGATGTGTCATTGACGCTCCCGTGGTGCCGCTTACGTCATCCCGGCAGCCAGCTCACCGAGCGTCTTCAACGCCGCTTCGGCCTGCGCGGTCCACGGATAGCTGTAGTTGAGCCGGATGAAGTGCCGAAAATCGTTGCGCGTCGAAAACATCATGCCCGGCCCGACCGTGATCCCGCGTTCGAGCGCCGCCTGATAGAGCCGCATCGAATCGATCGCGGCGGGCAGCTCGACCCACAGCACGTAGCCGCCCCGCGGGCTCGACACCCGCGTGCCGACCGGGAAGAAGCGCAGCACCAGCGCGCTCATGATGCTCGCCTGCTGCCGATAGACGCGGCGCAAATGCCGCAGATGCCTGTCGTAGCCATCCAGACGCAGATAATCGGCGAGCGCGACCTGCGGCACCGACGGCGTCGTCAGCGTATTCAGGAACTTGAGCTTCTCGACCTGCGCGCGATAGCGCCCCGGCAGCGCCCAGCCGATCCGGTATGACGCCGTCAGGCTTTTCGAAAACGACGCACAGTGCAGCACGAGCCCCTGGGTGTCGAAGGTCTTCAGCGTCGACGGCCGCGTGTCGCCGAAATACAGCTCCTGGTAGACATCGTTCTCGATCGCCGGAATCTCGTGCGCGGCCAGCAGCTCGACCAGTTGCCGCTTGCGCTCGTCGGACATGCAAAAACCGAGCGGATTCTGGAAATTCGGCATCACCATGCACGCGGCGATCTTCTGTCGCGCGATCACTTTCGCGAGCGCGTCGATGTCGATGCCGTCGACCGGGTGCGTCGCCACCTCGATCGCGCGCATGCCGAGGCGCTCGATCGCGTGCAGCATCGCGTAGTAGGTCGGCGATTCGACCGCGACGGTGTCGCCCGGCTTCGCTACCGCCTGCAGGCTCAGGTTGATCGCCTCGGTCGCGCCGAGCGTGATGACGATCTCGCCCGGATCGACCGGCAGACCGTTTTCCGCGTAGCGCCGCGCGATCTGCCGGATCAGTTCTGGATTGCCCGGCGGCAGATCGTCGATCAGGTTCCAGCTGGCGTGCCGGCGAGCAATCGCGTTCGCGTACTGGTTGATGCGCCGCCACGGGAACAGCGACGGATCGGGATACGGTGAGCCGAACGGCACGGCGTCGTGCGCGCGGATGCTGCGCAGCGTCGACAGCACGAGCCGGCTGACGTCGACCGTCGCGGGCACCGGCGGCGGTGCCGCTGATTCGCGGCCCGCGCCTGCCTCGGCGGGCGGCGGCGCGAGCGCGCGCGCCGCGGCGTCGCGCACGAAATAGCCGGACTGCGGGCGTGTTTCGACGATGCCGCGGCTCTCCAGCAACGCATACGCGTGCAGCACCGTCTTGATGCTGACGCCGTGCTGCTGGCTCGCCTGACGCACCGACGCAATCCGCTCGCCGGCCGCGAACACGCCGCGGCGCACGGCTTCGGTGATTTCGTCGGCGAGTTTTTCGTAGAGCTTCATGCGATTCGGACGGTGTCAGGCAGCGTCGCGCAACTGTACTCCTATTCTTTCCGATTTTCTGTATCCGACGTCGTTTGTGGAACACAGTAGGCTTCGCGGAATTGGTCTGCAAAGCCCGTCGAATCTGTCCACTGCCACGTCATGAAGAAGAACGAAGCCCGCGCCGAAGCCCGTATCGAACCGTACACGCACCCGGCCGCCGGTTGGGGCGCGCTGAAGTATGTCGCGATCAACCTGATCAAGGAAAAGGTCGCGGGCGGCAACTACCGCACCCTGCTCAAGCAGAACCAGCCCGACGGCTTCGACTGCCCCGGCTGTGCGTGGCCGGATCGCGAGCACGCGTCGACCTTCGAGTTCTGCGAAAACGGCGTGAAGGCGGTCGCCGCCGAGGCGACCAGCAAGCGCGTGACGCCCGCGTTCTTCGAGCGGCACAGCGTCGCCGAGCTGATGACGCAATCGGACTTCGAGCTCGAACAGCACGGCCGCCTGACCGATCCACTCGTCTACGAGGCCGCGCGCGATCGCTATGTGCCGATCGGCTGGGACGAGGCGTTCGAGCTGATCGCGCGTCATCTGAAGCGTCTCGATGATCCGAACCGCGCCGCGTTCTATACGTCGGGCCGCGCGAGCAACGAAGCCGCGTTCCTGTACCAGCTGTTCGTGCGCATGTACGGCACCAACAATTTCCCCGACTGCTCGAACATGTGCCACGAAGCGACGAGCCGTGGCCTGCCGCACACGGTCGGCATCGGCAAGGGCACGGTCACGCTCGATGATTTCGAACACGCGGACACGCTCCTGATCTTCGGCCAGAACCCGGCCACCAACCATCCGCGCATGCTCGGCGAGCTGCGCGAATGCGCGAAGCGCGGCGCGACGATCGTGTCGATCAATCCGCTGAAGGAGCGCGGCCTCGAACGCTTCGCGAGCCCGCAGCATCCGGTCGAAATGCTGACGATGGGCAGCACGAAGATCAGCTCGGCGTTCATCCGCCCGAAGGTCGGCGGCGATTTCGCGCTGATCAAGGGCGTCGCCAAGCGCGTGCTCGAACTCGACGACGAAGCGCTCGCGTCGGGCCAGGGTCGCGTGCTCGACGTCGGCTTCATCGCCGAACACACGGTCGGCTTCGCTGCGTTCGCCGACGATCTGCGCGCCGAGCGCTGGGACACGATCGTCGCCGAAGCGGGCGTGCCGCTCGACGAGGTGCTGAAGCTCGCCGACATCTACGCGAAGGGGCGCGCGGTGATCTCGACGTGGGGCATGGGTCTCACGCAGCACAAGAACTCGGTCGCGACGGTGCAACTGCTGTCGAACCTGATGATGATGCGCGGCAATATCGGCCGGCGTGGCGCGGGGTTGTGCCCGGTACGCGGCCACTCGAACGTGCAGGGCGACCGCACGGTCGGCATCGAGGAGAAACCGACCGCAGCGTTTCTCGACCGCCTCGGCGCGGCCTACGATTTCGCGCCGCCGCGCGAGCACGGACTCGACGTCGTCAACACGATTCAGGCGATGCTCGATGGCAAGGTGAAAGTGTTCATCGGCCTGGGCGGCAATTTCTCGATCGCGACGCCGGACACGCCGCGCACGTGGGATGCGATGCGCGCGTGCGATCTGACCGTGCACGTGACGACGAAGCTCAATCGCAGCCACCTCGTGCATGGCCGCGACGCACTGATCCTGCCGACCCTCGGGCGCACCGAGATCGATCTGCAGAACGGCGTAGCGCAAGGCGTCAGCGTCGAGGATTCGATGAGCATGGTGCACATCTCGTACGGGATGAACAAGCCGGCCTCGGATAATCTGCTCTCCGAAGTGGCGATCGTCGCGCGCATGGCGCACGCGACGCTCGGCAGCGCCAAGGTGGATTGGCTCGCGCAGGTGGCCGACTACGCGCTGATTCGCGACGGCATCGCCAAGGTGATCGATGGCTTCGGCGATTACAACGAGCGCCTCAAGCAACCGGGCGGGTTCCATCTCGGCGTCGCGTCGCGCGATCGCATCTGGAAAACGCCGAGCGGCAAGGCGCAGTTCATCGCGCACGCGATCGCGCTCGACACGCCGATTCATCAGGCACGCAAGCAACACGGCGAGCGCCTGATGACGCTGATGACCACACGTTCACATGATCAGTACAACACGACGATTTACGGTCTCGACGATCGCTATCGTGGCGTGTACGGCCAGCGGCGCGTGCTGTTCGCCAACAAGGATGACCTTGCGATGCTCGGATTCGCCGCCGGTCAGCGTGTGGATATCACGAGCGTGTGGGCCGATGGCATCGAGCGTCGCGTGGACGGCTTTCTGCTGGTCGAGTACGACATTCCGCGCGGCTGCCTCGGCGCCTATTACCCGGAGACGAATCCGCTGGTGCCGCTCTCCTCGGTCGCGGATGGTGCGGGTACGCCGACGTCGAAGTCGATTCCGGTGTTGTTGACGGCGTCGGCTTGAAGTCAGGCCTGCTTCGCCAGATCGCGATGCGTCAGATACAGACGCAGATCGAATTCGATCTGGTGGTAGCCCGGCTGCATGAATTCGCACAGACGATAAAACGCCTTGTTGTGATCGCTCTCCTTCAGATGAGCGAGTTCGTGCACGACGATCATCTTCAGAAACTCCGGCGCCGCCGACTTGAATAGCGACGCGATGCGGATTTCCTTCTTCGCCTTCAGCTTGCTGCCCTGCACGCGCGAAATGCTCGTGTGCAGGCCGAGCGCGTGACGCATCACGTCGAGCTTGCTGTCGTAGGTGACCTTGTCGATCTGCTCGGCGTTGCGCAGGTGTTCGCGTTTGAGATCCGCGCAGTACTCGTAGAGCGCACGGTCGGTCTGCACGTCGTGTGTGTTCGGGTACTTCTGCGCGAGATAGGAGCCGAGCTGATCGGCGGCGATCAGCGTTCTCACCTTGTCTAGCAGCGGTGCGGGGTAGCCGGCGAGGTATTTGAGGGGGGACATGTAGGCGAACTGAGTTTTGCGGGACCGATATTACGCATAGTCGCGCTCATCGACAAGGTTGGGCATTTTCCAGCCGTTTCGCATCCTAGCGAGCCTGACCATCACGCGCCGTCGCCATGAGCGCACCGGCCGTCTCGATGTTGCGCTGTGCCTGTGCCGCGATCTCCGGATCTCCTGCGGCCTTCAGCTGCTCCCAATACTGCATGGCCTGCCGGTAATCACGCCGGTCAAGCGCTGCGGACCCGGCGAGCGCAAGCGCCTTCACATTGACCGGATCGAGCGCGAGCGCCGCCTGAATGCTTTGCAGCGCCTCCCCGTTCAGGTCCCCGCCACGCAGCGTCGCCAGCGCGTCTGCATAGTCCGCGAGAAGCTCCGGGTCCGCGTGCGTCAGAGCGAGGGCGCGACGATATGCCGCCACGGCATCCTCCACACGCTCCAGCACGACATAAGAACGCGCCAGCATCGCCCACGCGGCGGCGTCGTTGGGTTGTTCGCGCAAACGCATGGCGAGCCGGCTCACGACATATTCGAGCGAGCCTTGCGAGTCCATATGCTGAACGTTCTGCGCGCCGTCCATGCTTTCGATCGCGACGGCGACCGGATCGCCGATCCGCATGTACAGAACCAGAGCCCCCGCTGGCAGCAGTGCCACCAGCAGCGCCGCAACAACAGGGCGCATCACGTTGCCAGCCCACCGGGAAGCGGTTGGTGAACTGGGGTCACGGGCTTCATCAACGAGCCGTCGCTCGAGCTCACGCTGTGTCCGAGCCCGATGCTCCGCAGGCATGAGGCCGCTCGAGCATTCCTGTTCGAGTTCGGCCATCCCCGAGCGATAGATGGCGACGGCCATCGTCCGCGGGTTCGCGCGTGAATCCGGCCCGTGCCAGAGCGGAGCGATCACGCACGCGAGTGCGATCACCATCATCACGGCAAGGATCAGCCAGAAGGTCGTCATCGTACTGGGCCCTCCTCCTCATCGCCGCGTAGGGCCCCGGCACTCGCGCGCTCGTCAGCGTCGAGCGCGGGAATAGTCAGGTCGCGCCGAACAGCGATGCTGCGCCACATCGCGAACGCCCCTGCCACGAGCACCATGAGCGGACCAAGCCAAAGCGCCCAGGTCGCGGGCTTCATTGGCGGCTGGTACAGCACGAAGTCTCCATAACGATGCACCATGTAGGCCCTGATCTGCTCGTCGGTTGCACCTCCTCGAACCTGGTCCCGAATCTGTGCGCGCAGGTCGGCGGCGAGTTCGGCATTCGAGTCCGCGAGGCTCTGGTTCTGGCACACGACGCAGCGAAAGCTCTCATCCAGTTGCCGCAAGCGCGCGTCGACGCCTGATTCGCCCGATGTCGCCATGACGCACACGGGTGCCAGTGTCATCGCGACCACGAGACAGGCGGCCGGCAAGCGTGCGCGGCGCCTCATGACCCGCCCTCGCTTTGCAGCTTGCGCACGAGCGGCAGAATCACGCTGTCGATGCTCGCGCGCGTGAGGGGGCCAGCCTCGCGGTAGCGCACGATGCCCGCGCGGTCGACCACGAACGTCTCCGGGACCCCGTACACCCCGTAGTCGATCGCGGTTTGTCCCGTGCGGTCGACGATCGACGATGTATAAGGATCACCCGCCTGCGCGAGCCATTGCAGCGCGCTCGCCCGGTCGTCCTTGTAGTTCAGCCCGAACACGGGCGCGACGTGCCGGCGCGACAGCTCGACGAGCGGCGCCTGCTCGTCGCGGCACGACTCGCACCACGACGCCCACACGTTCAGGATCCATACCTCGCCGCGCAGGGCTCGCGTGGACAGGCGCTGTTGCGGCTCGTTCAGTTTCGGCAGATCGAATTCCGGCGCCGGCTTGCCGATCAATGCCGAGGGCAGCCGGCGCGGATCGTGCCGCAGCCCGACCAGCAGCAAGGCCACAAGCGCTGCGAACATCGCGAGCGGAATCAGAAAGCGCTTCATCTGCCCGCCTCTCCTGCCGGTGCCGCGCGTTTCGCGGCAACCGGCACATCCCGCGCAGCTGCCATCACCTCGGGCAGCTTTGCGCTGTCGGTCACGGCGGATGTCTCTTGCGTACGATGCCGGGGAACCAGACGGTAGCGGCGGTCGGTCGCGGCAAGCAATCCGCCTAGCGCCATCAGCAGACAGCCGCCCCAGATCCAGCGCACGAAGGGTTTGATCTGGATGCGAATCGACCAGGCGTTCGCCCCGACCGGCTGATCGAGCGCGACGTAGAGATCGCGCAGCACCCCGCGGTCGATGGCCGCCTGCGTGATCGGCGTGTTCTGGACTGCAAACACGCGCTTCTCGGGAAACAGCGTCGCAACGGGTTCGCCGCCGCGGCTCGCCACGAGCGTCGCACGCGTGGCCTGATAGTTCGGCCCCGCAACGCTGCTGACGCCCTCGAAGCGAAACACGTAGGCATCGACCGTGACGCTCTCGCCTGGCCGCACCACCACGTCGCGCTCGGTTTCGTAACCCTTCACGAGCGTAACGCCGACAATGAAAACACCGACGCCAGCATGCGCGATCCACATGCCGTACGTCGCGCGCGGCACGCTGGCGAGGCGCACGAAGATCGATCCGCGCAAGGCGCGCAGGCGCTCGCGAACGCTCACGGCAACGCTCGTGAGCGTCCAGGCGGCGAGCAGCACCCCAAGACTCACGAGCGGGCGCCAGCTTCCCAGCAGCCACGGCAGCACGAGCGCTGTGAGCACGCTCACGAGCGCTGCCCAACGCAGCCGCACGGCGAGATCGGGAACGCGCGCCGACCTCCAGCGCGCGAGCGGCCCGACACCCATGAGGAAAATGGCCGGCGTCATCAGCGGCACGAACACGCTGTCGAAATATGGCGCGCCGACGGATATCTTGTCGGCGCCGAGCGCGTCGAGGATCATCGGATAGAGCGTGCCGAGCAGCACCGATCCCGCCGCGACCATCAGCAGCAGGTTATTCGAGAGCAGCAACGCCTCGCGCGATACCGGCTCGAAGCCCGCACCAAGGCCGATTTGCGGTGCGCGCCATGCGAACAGCAGGAGCGCGCCGCCCGTGATCAAGGCAAGAAACGCGAGAACGAAGATGCCGCGCGCGGGGTCCGAGGCAAACGCATGCACGGAGGTGACCACGCCCGAGCGCACAAGAAAGGTGCCGAGCAGGCTCAGCGAAAAGGCGCAAATCGCCAGCAGCGCGGTCCAGCTGCGAAAGCTGCCGCGCTTTTCGGTGACGACCAGCGAGTGAATCAGCGCCGTGCCCGCGAGCCACGGCATGAACGACGCGTTTTCCACCGGGTCCCACGCCCACCATCCGCCCCAGCCGAGCACGTAGTAGGACCAGCCGCTGCCCAGCGCGATGCCGAGCGTGAGGAACATCCATGCCGCCGTGGTCCACGGCCTCGACCAGCGTGCCCAGGCCGCATCGAGCCGCCCGGCCAGCAACGCTGCAATCGCGAACGCGAAGGCGACCGAAAAGCCGACATAGCCCATGTAAAGAATGGGCGGATGCATCACCATGCCGGGGTCTTGCAGCAGCGCGTTGAGATCGCGGCCGTCGATGGCCGGCGGCAGCAGGCGCGCAAACGGATTCGACGTGAACAACATGAACGACAGAAAGCCCACGGCAATCCAGCTCATCACACCCAGCACGCGGGCCACCAGTTCCATTGGCAACTGCCGGCTGAAACAGGTCACGGCGACCATCCACAGCGTCAGCAACAGGACCCAGAGCAGCAGCGAGCCCTCGTGTCCGCCCCAGACGGCCGCGAGGCGATAGACGTCAGGCAGCGCCGAATTCGAGTTCTCCGCCACGTAGACGACGGAAAAATCGTTGCGCCAGAACGACCACGCGAGCGCGCCGAAGGCGAGCGCGACGAAAGCGAACTGCGCGCGCGCGGCGGGCCACGCGACGCGCATCCAGCCCGCAATGCCGAGTTGCGCGCCGAGAAGCGGCAGCACGCCAGTCGTCAACGCGAGCAGCAAGGCGAGGATCAGCGCGAAATGGCCGATCTCGGGAATCATCGCTGCGCTCCCGCGCTCGTGAGGCTCGTGGCAACGCGCACGGCGGCGGGAGCCGGCGCATCCGTCGTGTCGCGCAGCGCGCGGCCCAGCTCGGGCGGCGTGTATTTTTCGTCGTGCTTCGCGAGGACTTCGTCTGCGTGGAACTGGCCATCGGCGCCGAGTATGCCCTGTGCGACGACGCCGCTGCCCTCGCGAAAGAGGTCCGGCAAGGTGCCGCGGTACACCACCGCAACGGCCGACGCCGTATCCATCACGACGAAGTGCACCGTCAGCCCATCGGCATCGCGCCTGAGCGTATGGCGCTCGACGAGCCCGCCGAGCCTGAACCGGCGCGCAATAGGCGCCTCGTGCGAGGCAACCTGGCTCGGCGTCACGAAGAACATCATGTTGGCGCGCAGCGCGTTCAACACGAGCGCGCACGCCAGTCCGGCACTGCCGACACCGGCGGCGAGCCATGCCAGGCGGCGGTGGCGCGCTTTCACTATTGCTCCGCGCCGCGACCGGCACGCGAGCGCGACTGGCCGCGCACGATCCACGCCTCGAGCCCGAGCAGGCCGAATGTCACGACGAGCGCTGCCGTGAGATAGGGCGTAGCCCCAAGCATCGTCATCACGCCGGTCAGGGTGTTCATGCTGGACGCTCCTCGACATGGACCTGCCAGGATGACACGCTCTCGCGCTCGCGCATGATGACGCGCACCCGCACGAGCACGATCGCGATCGTGTAGCACCAGAATCCCGCGGTCATGACGAGCAGGCCCAACGCCATCGACGCGCTCATCGCCACGCCACTGCCGAAGCCGAGTGACGGCCCTTGATGCAACGTGTACCACCATTGCACCGAAAAGAAGATCACCGGAATATTGACCACGCCGATCAGCGCGAGCACGGCGCACGCACGGTCGGCGCGCCGCGTGCCATCGATGGCCGCGTGCAGCGTCATGAAACCCGCATAGAGGAACAGCAGGATCAGCTCCGAGGTGAGCCGTGCATCCCAGACCCACCACGCGCCCCACGTGGGCTTGCCCCACAGCGCGCCTGACACGAGCGCGAGGAACGTGAAAAGCGCACCGGTAGGCGCAAGCGCCTGTGCCATCATGGCCGGGAGCCGCGCGTTCAGCACGAGATCGAGCGCGCAGTATCCGGCCATCACGACATAGATGAACATCGACATCCAGGCCGCGGGAACATGCACGAACATGATGCGGTAGACATCACCCTGGCGCGCGTCCGCAGGGGCGATTGCGAGTCCGATAACGAGCCCGGCGCACACCAGCAGTACAGCGAGCGCGCCAAACCCCGGCGCGAACCGCTTCGCGACACGGTCGAATGTGCCTGGCGACGCATAGCGGAACCAGTTCACGCGCTTCATGTGCGTCACTCCATGACAATGCGCAACGCCGCCGCGCTCGCACAAGGGCAAGCCCAGGCGCCTACGCACAACGCTGCGCCGAGCAGCGAGAAGCTCGCCTGCATGCGTCCCGGCACCCCCGTCGGATCCGCCGCGCCAACCCCGAAGATCAGCACGGGAACGTAGAGCGGCAACACCAGCAGGGCCAGCACGACACCGCCACCGCGCACGCCGAGCGTGAGCGCGGCACCCATCGCGCCGATCAGGCTCAGCAACGGCGTGCCGACGAGCAAGGTGGTCATCAGATAGAGCGTCTCGCGCCCGCCCAGCGCGTACTGAAGCGCGACCACGGGAGCCAGAAGCGCGAGCGCGAGCCCGCTCGTCAGCCAGTGTGCGACGATCTTGCCGAACACGATGGCCGGCAACGGCAGCGGCGAAAGCAGCATCTGCTCGAGCGCGCCGCTCGCGTAGTCATTGCCGAACAGTTGCCCCGCCGACAACAGCGCGGCGAACAGCGCCGTCACCCACAGCACGCCCGGAGCGATCATCTGCAGCGTTCCGGCGTCGGTACCGATGGCAAGCGGAAAGAGGCTCGCGGCGACAACAAAAAACATCAGTGCGCCGAGCGTCACACTGCGTCTGCGCCAGCTCAACATCAGTTCGCGGCGGATGATGCCGCCAATCACGTCGATCATCGCCCGTTCCCCCCAAGATAGAGGTGGCGCGTGCGGTGAAAGCCGCTGTCGAGCGGTCGGTGTGTCGTGAGCGCGACGATACCTCCCTCGCGCAGATGCGCGTCGAGGCATTCGGTGAGCCAGCGGGTCGCGTCCGCGTCGAGCATGTCGGTCGGCTCGTCGAGCAACCACAATGGCTTGCGCTCGAGCATCAGGCGCGCCAGCGCGACCCGGCGCCGCTGGCCCTGAGAGAGTTGATTGAGGCGCGTGTGCCGCAGCGGAAGCAGTCCCGCTTGCCCGAGCACTTCCTCCTCGCGCGCATCGGCTGCGCGATCGCGGCCTGAATGCCCGCCGGCTTCGCCAAGCAACGCGGAGAACCGCAGGTTCTCCTGCACGGTCAGGTCGTCGCTGACACCGTTCGAATGCCCGACAAAAGCGAGCGCGCGACGGAATTGCCGGGGCACGCTACGCACATCCTCGCCGCGCCAGCAGACCCTGCCGCGGGTGAGCGGCAGAAGACCCGCGAACGCACCGAGCAGCGTCGTTTTTCCGCTGCCGTTCGCGCCGTGTATCTGCAGCGCCCATCCGGCCTCGATGCTGAGGTCGATGCCGCTCACGATCGTCCGGCCGCCGCGCTCAACGGCAAGCTGCTCTATGGAATACATGCACGAAACCGTTCGGATAAGCCCAGCGTGATGTCCGTGTTGCTCACTGCTTCTGCCCATTACCCTCCTGAGCGCCTTCCTGCGCTGCCGCCATGTTCGGCAAGCGGTGCGCGATGCCCTTGTGACAGTCGATACAGGTTTTCTGACCCGTCTCCAGATAGCGCGTGTGCGCTTCCTGCGCGCGCGGACTCTGCCGCGTGAGATCCATGTGCTCGAACGAGTGGCAGTTTCGACACTCCAGCGAATCGTTCGCCCTGAAGCGGGCCCATTCGTTTTCAGCGAGGTCGAGGCGCCTCGCCTCGAACTTCTCGCGGGTGCTTACCGTGCCGAACACCTTGGCCCACACTTCCTTCGACGCCTGCATCTTGCGCGCGATCTTGTTGGTCCAGTCGTGCGGCACATGGCAGTCCGAGCACTTCGCATGCACACCCGTGCGGTTACTGAAGTGAATCGTCGTTTTCAGCTCGGCGTAGGTGTTGTCGCGCATCTCGTGGCAGCCAATGCAAAACGCCTCGGTATTGGTCCATTCCATCGCCGTGTTGAAGGCGCCCCAGAAGACCACGCCCGCAACGAAGCCGCCCAGCGTCAGAAAGCCAAGGCTGAAATACACGCTCGGCCGCGTGATCGTCCTCCAGTAGCGTCGGATCAAGTCGCGCATGTGACTCCCCTATTTCTTCCGCGCCTGCGGTGCAGCCTGCGTCCTGATGTCCTCGATGCCTGTAAAGGTATTGGCGACCAGCGGCTTCGCGTCAGCCTGCGGGACGTGGCATTGCGTGCAGAAATAGCGGCGCGGAGCGAGATGCCCGAGCGTCTCGCCGGCACGGTTCGTATAGTGCGAGATGCCGATCGGCACGGCTCCGCTCTGCGCCGCGCGGCTGCCGGCGTGACAGTCCAGACATTTGTTCGCATTCCTGTCGAGCTGGTAGCCATCGATCTTGTGCGGAATCGTCGGCGGCTGCTGCGCGTAGGCCCGCCCGCGAATCACATCGCTGTTTTCCGTCGGCCGCATCAGGGGCGGACTGGGTTCCTCGTTTAGCGGCGTCGTGCCTCGCAGCGGGTCATAAAAGGGCTTGCTGGGGACCGTGGGTTGCGCCCCGGCCGCCAATGCCAGGACCGAGGCGATCACGAGCGCAATCCAGGTTCTCATGGCGTGCTCCGCTTAGGCCCTGACGATCCGGACCGCGCACTTCTTGAAGTCGGTCTGCAGGGAAATCGGATCGGTGGCGTCGAGGGTGACCTTGTTGATCAACTGGCTCGAATCGAACCACGGCACGAAGACCAGCCCGCGCGGTGGCCTGTCGCGCCCGCGTGTCTCGACGCGCGTGCGAATATAGCCCCTTCTCGACATCACCTTGACCTCGACGCCGCGGCGCACGCCGAGCGCTTTCGCGTCGTCGGGATGCATGAAGCACACCGCATTGGGAAACGCGCGGAATAGCTCGGGCACCCGACGCGTCATCGAGCCCGAATGCCAATGCTCGAGCACGCGGCCCGTCACGAGCCAGAACGGATATTCCTTGTCGGGCGCCTCGGCGGCCGGTTCGAAAGGCAGCGCGAAAATGACGGCGCGGCCGTCCGGATTGCCATAGAACTGCCAGCCGGTGCCCGCCTTCACGTAGGGATCCGTGCCTTCCCTGTAGCGCCACAGCGTTTCCTTGCCATCCACCACCGGCCAGCGCAAGCCGCGCGCCTTGTGGTAGTCGTCGAATGGCGCAAGATCGTGGCCGTGACCGCGGCCGAACTGCGCATATTCCTCGAACAATCCCTTCTGGATGTAGAAGCCGAACGCCTTCGCCTCGTCATTGGGAAAGCTGCTGTCGACCTCCTTGAGCGTAAACTTGTCCACCTGTCCGTTGCGATACAGAATGTCGTAGAGCGTCTTGCCTTTGTATTCCGGCTTCTTCGCCAGCAGGTCCTCGGGCCACACCTCCTCGACCTTGAAGCGCTTCGAAAACTCCACGAGTTGCCAGAGGTCCGAGCGCGCGTCGCCGGGTCCCGACACCATCTGATGCCAGAACTGCGTGCGCCGCTCCGCGTTGCCGTATGCGCCCTCCTTCTCCACCCACATCGAAGTAGGCAGGATCAGGTCCGCCGCGACAGCCGTCACGGTGGGATATACCTCCGAGACCACCACGAAGTTGGCGGGATTGCGATACCCCGGCAAGCCCTCCTCGTTCATATTCGCCGCGGCCTGCATGTTGTTGTTGACCTGCACCCAGTAGGCATTGAGCTTGCCGTCGCGCAGCATCCGGTTCTGCAGCACCGCGTGAAACCCGGGCTTTTCCGGAATCGTGCCGGGGGGCAGCAGCCAGATGTGTTCCGCCTCCTCGCGATGCTTCGGGTTGGTCACCACCAGGTCGGCAGGCAGACGATGCGAGAACGTTCCCACTTCGCGCGCGGTGCCGCACGCCGACGGCTGACCGGTCAGTGAAAACGGACTGTTGCCGGGCGTCGAGATCTTGCCGGTGAGCAGGTGCAGGTTGTAGACCATGTTGTTGGCCCACACGCCTCGCGTATGCTGGTTGAAGCCCATGGTCCAGAACGACACGACCTTGATGTTGGGATCGGCATACAACTGGGCGAGCCGGTCGAGTTTCGCTTTCGGCACGCCCGAGACTTTCGTCACATAAGCGGCGTCGTACTTCGAGACGAACTTGGCAAACTCGTCATAGGTAATGAGCTTCGAGCCGCCGGCGTCCTTGGCGTTCTTAGCCGCTTTCTCGAGTGGATGGTCAGGGCGCAATCCGTAGCCGATGTCAGTGTTGCCTTGCCTGAACACCGTGTGCTTGTCGACGAAGTCACGATTGACCTTGCCGTTTTTGATGATGTAGTTCGCAATGTAGTTGAGCACCGCGAGGTCGCCCTGCGGCGTGAAGATGATCGTCTCGTCGGCAAGTTCGCAGGAGCGGTGCTCGAACGTCGAGAGCACCACGACTTTGGTCTTCGGCGCACTGAGCCGGCGCGCCGTCACCCGGGTCCATAGCACCGGGTGCATCTCGGCCATGTTCGATCCCCACAGCACGAACGCATCGGTCTGTTCGATATCGTCGTAGCAGCCCATCGGCTCATCCATGCCGAACGTCCGCATGAACCCCACCACCGCGGAGGCCATGCAATGACGCGCATTCGGGTCGAGGTTGTTGGTGCGAAAGCCTGCCTTCATCAGCTTGACGGCCGCGTAACCTTCCCAGATCGTCCACTGACCGGAGCCGAACATGCCGACTGCTGTCGGCCCGTTGTCCTTGAGCACCCGCTTCCACTGCTCAGCCATCACGTCGAAGGCCTGATCCCAGGAAACCGGCGCGAATTCGCCATTCTTGTCGTACTTGCCGTCCTTCATGCGCAAGAGCGGCGTTGTCAGCCGATCCTGGCCGTACATGATCTTCGAGAGGAAATAACCCTTCACGCAGTTCAGCCCGCGATTGACTTCCGATTGGGGATCCGCGAGCGTTGCCACCACCTGCCCGCTCTTTACGCCAACCAGCACACCGCAGCCGGTTCCGCAAAACCGGCACGGCGCCTTGGACCATTTGAGGTCATCGTCCGCGGCAAGAACCTCGCCACCCGGCAGCGTGATACCGGCGGCGGCTGCCGCCGCCGATGCTGCGGTCTGCTTAATGAATTCGCGACGGGTCAGCTTCATCGACAAACTCCTCGTGCATCGATTCGATGTCCTCGTGATGCTGATAGACGAGGGCGAAGGAAAGGATGCCTGGCAACGCACTGATCGCGCTGAGCTGCTCTTCGATTGACGAGGAGCGCATACCTTCCAGCGTGACGACCATCCGGCCGTCAGCGGTCACCGCATGAATGTGTGCGCCGGGGAGCATGCCGATGGTGCGGATGATGCTGTCGCACCGATCGCTGTGCGCGTATACGACGATCCCGGCGACATGAAGCTCGCGGGGCGCGGCCGCGTCGCCTACTGTGCCTGGCACATCGACCCTCATGCTGACCTCCACGTCGCCGTCACTGAGCCGCTACCGATCAGCGCGGCGGCCCGCCGATCAGCATCTGATAAAACCACACCGCGAACCCATATGCCGCGATCAGCGCCACCGTCAGCACGGGAACCATGACAACGGTCAGGAACAGGAAGCTGCGCAGCTCCTCTGACTTTCGCACCGGGTCAATATCGCTCATCAGACGAGCCTCGTTTGGTCACGCTCAAGCTGCACAAATGATGGGCATGAATGCCTCTGTCATTCGCGTCGTCGTCCGGCCCTCTTTCGCGTAACCGGTAGGCGGTGCGGAACAGGCGAGCGTCATCCGCCATCGCGAGATCAGGCGAGCGGTTCGGCTAATAGATTAGACGTACGGCCTTGTCGGCGGTATCGGACTTTGGTCCGATACCGTCCGCCCCGGCGTAGAGGTAGCGGCTGGCGCTGCCAGGAAAGCGGCCGCGGCCGACCCGGTGGCGGTTTGGTGGCGAGCGGCATAAAAAAGCCGGTAAAGAACTGCCCGAAACAATCAAGACTGGAAGTATCGAATTCGCCTTAAATCATTGTTTTCGTTGCGAAACGACGCATTCCGAACGATCCGTCCATAGTGCACGTGGTGGTGGGGGGACTGCGTTTTCGACCGGCCACCTCTGGGCAATTTTTGACGTCCGCTCACATGGAAATATCCAGTTTCAGAACTCACAAGCCCGTCGTCAACACTGTGGACGTCTGCAGCGTTAAGAAGTTGAACGGTGAGAAACCGTCCCGTCACCTGAACGGGAAACTTGCTGGAGCGGAACATGAAAAACACCAACGAGCAGTCCCTGCGTTGGCAGGTCGAAAAATGGCTCGCACCGGCTTCCGCGACACCCCTTCGTATAACCCGATTCGGTCGCACCGGATGGCATGGGCAACGCTACGTGTGCGTCGAGACGTCGTCACCAGCCGGAACCCGCGCATTGTTCTTCTTCAGGCACGATGACGGCAGTTGGTGCGTATTCCCGCAGACTGCCAAAAGCCGGAAGCTGGCTGCATAGCATCCTCTCGTTCAGGCGACCATCGCCACCCACGTTTTGACGACGGTCGCAAGTTTGCAGCCGCTAATCGTGGTACTCGTGATTCAAACTGGTACGCGGGCCGGTGTGCAGCTGTAGAGCCTCACTTCCGAAGTGATGCGCGAAGCGCACCGTCGCGTTGAGCGTTACTGCGGGGCGATGCGAAACGCTACCGGACAATGCAGAGGCAATCCCGCAAGGGCTGATTACAAGGCTTGTCGGCGGTGACGAAGCAGCGGCTGGCCGCTGCCCCGGAATCGAACCCCTGTTTTTATTGCCCGCCATACTCCCTGTTTATTCGGTCGAGTTCACCCGATTGGCGCGCACGCACATATTCCTGATAGACCTGGGCCCGCGTTTTGCCCATTGACATGCCTGACTCGCTGGTCGTGGCAGGGACACCGCCAACAGAGTCTGTCGAAGACGGGGCGGGAGTGGTGGCCTGGGTTGCAGGCGACGTCGTCTGGGTTGCAGGCGGCATCGACTGGGCCTGAACGTACCCGAAAGCGAGAGCGGCGACACAAAATGCCGCAAGTTTGAGCAGTTTCATATCCATGTACTCCATGTAATGTGGTTCGGTCGCTCGAACCAGACTGGAGGGGCCGTTCCAGATAATCCCGACCCGACCTCGGCGACACCCCGTACGTACGGGGCCAATCAGTTACCCCGGTAGATATCGCAGGACAGCCCAACCGTACACGGGGTCCCGTACCGGCTGCGCGTACCCGTTTGCGTTCCCGTCATCGGCACGCTTCCTAATGAGGTGTCTCCCATTTGTGCCGCCGTCGATGCAGCATCCGGCTGTGCAGATGATGGCTTTGCCTGGGCAGATGGAGCGCGCCGCGCATCCTGCAAATGCGCGACTCCGGACGAGGCCTACCGGCAGACCGCACTTGCCGATTTGAGTATAGGTTTCATTCTGGCACCTTGGTTTATTGTCAACGCCGACTGAAATCTGACCCACCTGGGTCCTGTGTCACGCGGCTGTTGTCACGCCTGCCCGCGCTCCTGTTTGTCCTGCCTTTCGCGTGTCCTTGAGCCGGTAGCTCTCGCAGCTGATTTGCACGATGACTGCGAGAACAGGTTCAGAAATTCCTCCAGCATTGTGTTTTTCCTCCGTTAAACGGCAAGCAGGACAAGGCGGCCTCGTGTTGTTCCGTTGACGGGGAAAGCCGCGCGCCTGCTGCGGCCAGTCGCTCATCGAGCGCAGTGCTTTACGGTGTCGTCTGCGTCTCTCGATGCGCTGTTTCGGAAGGTCCGCGACCAACTCCTAATTGATGGCTTGCACTTCCATGATTCACGGGCGGAAGCGCTCACCCGACTGTCGCGGAAGGTCGACGATATGACGCTTGCCAAGATAAGCGGGCACAAGGATTTGTCCATCCTTCAACACACGTGCTACCGCGAATCGGCCGAGCAGATCGCCGCGCGTCTATAGCGTGTGCAGTGCCGTGTGCAGAGTGTGTGCAATCGCCAATGCACGTACCGAAACTCGATGCACTTTCATGCACAGTTTCTTGTTGCTGAGAGGCTTGCTGGATAAGGCTTGGAGCCGGAAAGTACAGTATTTCTTGACTTTCGGAGGGGGTGTGCAGCTGCTGTGATGGTGCCGGGGACCGGACTCGAACCGGCAAGCTGTGAAGCGGCGGATTTTAAGTCCGCTATGTTTACCAATTTCATCACCCCGGCAGGGGTCGCAATCGCGCGTGGTCGCGAATTCTATCATTGCCTGGCGGGGCGCCCCAACAACGCGCGCACTCCTCGCCTGGTCAGGCTGGACGGGTACCGATCGAGCCGCCTGCACCAGCCCTACCGCCCCGACACCCCGCATTCATCCCCAGGTCACAAAGGTTGCCGATAATCCGCTCACGAAAACGTTTACAGCGGACCGCAAACCGATGACGCCGACCATCAAGGATGTCGCCGCCCACGCGGGCTTTTCCATCGCCACGGTATCGCGCGCGATCAACGCGCCGCATACCGTGAACCCCAATACGCTCGACAAGATACGCCAGTCGATCGACGCGCTGAACTTCCGTCCGAGCCCGCTCGGCCGGCAATTGCGCGGCGAGCACACGCGGCTGATCGGCGTGATTCTGCCGACTCTAGCGAACCCGGTGTTCGCCGAATGCCTGCAAGGCATCGACGATCTCGCGTCCGCGCAAGGCTATCGGCTGATGCTGATGACCACGCAATACGACGTGGACCGTGAACGTCACGCGATCGAAACGCTGCGCGAGCATCGCGTCGAAGGGCTGATCCTGACCGTCGCCGATGCCGACACGCATCCGCTACTCGACGAGCTCGACCGCGCCGGCCTGCTGTACGTGCTGATGCACAACGACACAGTGCGGCGTCCGTCGGTGTCGGTCGACAATCGCCTCGCCGCCTACGACGGCGTGCGCCGCCTGATCGCCCACGGCCATCGCCGCATCCTGATGCTGGCCGGCTCGTTCGCGGCTTCGGACCGCGCGCGTCAGCGACATCTCGGCTACACCGAGGCAATGCAGGAGGCCGGCCTCACGCCCGCGCCCGCGCTCGAAGTCGATTTCAACGCCGAAGAGCTCGCGCCGTCCGTGCTCGCGCATCTGACGCACGGCGCGAACCGTCCGACCGCCCTCTTCTGCAGCAACGATCTGCTCGCAATGGTCGTGATGCGCGGGCTGCGTCGCGCGCATCTGAAGATTCCTCAGGACATGTCGATTCTCGGCTTCGACGGTCTCGCGATGGGCGAGCTGCTGTCGCCGCCGCTCGCCAGCATCTGCGCGCCGAATCGCGAGATCGGCCGCACGGCGTGGCAGCGTCTGTTCGCGCGCATCGGCGGCGCACGCGAGGACCGCGCACTCGCCGCGGCCTCGCTTGCGCTGAGCTTGCCGCACAGCGTGCGCGAAGGCGCGACGATCGCGGCCCTCGCGTCGCAGGTGGATCTCGATGCAACGTCGCCGACGGATGGGCTGGCCGCCTCGGCAGCCACGGAAAATCCGTGCGCATAAAGAGCCGCATGAAGGCATACGCACCCGCAACACAAGCGTCATCACAAACTCACGCAACACACCACCAGCAACCACCTATTACGGGCCTGGAGTGAGCGCTGAAGCGCTCGCTCCGATCGACACAGGAGACCTGCAGTGACCCGCTCGACCTCACGCTTCGCGTCCTCCCTCAAACCGCTCCGGCAAAAACTCGCACGCGCCGCCGCGGCCGCGCTGCCGGCGAGCCTGATCGTCGCAGGCGCGGCGCTCGTCACGCTCGCGCCGCAAGCCGCGCGCGCCGACGAAACCGCGATCTGCTACAACTGCCCGCCCGAATGGGCCGACTGGGCGAGCCAGATCAGGGCGATCCAGCAGAAAACCGGCATTCGCGTTCCGTTCGATAACAAGAACTCGGGGCAATCGATCGCACAACTGATGGCCGAGCAGAAAAGCCCGGTCGCCGACGTCGTGTATCTCGGCGTGTCCTCGGCCTTCCAGGCAAAGGACAAGGGCGTGATCCAGCCGTACAGGCCCGCCCACTGGGACGACATTCCCGCCGGCCTGAAAGATCCGCAAGGCTACTGGTTCACGATCCACTCCGGCACGCTCGGCTTCTTCGTCAACAAGGACGCGCTCGAAGGCAAGCCGGTGCCGCGCTCGTGGGCCGATCTGCTGAAGCCGGAATACAAAGGGATGATCGGCTACCTCGATCCGTCGAGCGCGTTCGTCGGCTATGCGGGCGCGGTCGCGGTCAACCAGGCGCTCGGCGGTACGCTCGAGAACTTCGAGCCGGGCCTCGACTGGTTCAGGAAGCTCAAGGCGAACGCGCCGATCGTGCCGAAGCAGACCGCTTACGCGCGCGTGCTGTCCGGTGAAATTCCGATCCTGCTCGACTACGACTTCGACGCGTATCGCGCGAAGTACAAGGATCACGCGAACGTCGAGTTCGTGATTCCGCAGGAAGGCACGATTTCGGTGCCGTACGTGATGAGCCTCGTGAAGGGCGCGCCGCACGAAGCGAACGGCAAGAAGGTGCTCGATTTCGTGTTGTCCGACGAAGGCCAGAAGCTGTGGGCGCAGGCGTATCTGCGGCCGGTGCGCGCGAGCGCGATGAGCGCCGAAACCGCCGCGCAGTTCCTGCCCGCGAGCGAATACGCGCGTGCGAAGCCGGTCGACTTCGGGAAGATGGCCGACAAGCAATCGAGCTTCGGCGAGCGCTATCTGCAGGTGATGCATTGAACGACGTCACGTTCCCGCTGCGCTGGCGCATCGCGTTGCTCGCGCCCGCGCTCGCGGTGTTCATCGCGTTCTGGCTGCTGCCGATGGGCGCGCTCGCGCAGCTCTCCGGCGGCGGCCACGCGATCGCGACCTATCGCGCGATGCTGACGAATCCGCGCTATATGTCGAGCCTCGCGGCGACCGTCCTGCTGTCGGCGGCGGTCACAGCGGCCACGCTGGTACTGTCGGTGATTGCGGGGCTGCTGCTTGCGCGCCGCGAGTTCGCGGGCAAGCGCACGCTGCTCGCGCTGCTGACGTTTCCGCTCGCATTTCCGGGGGTCGTGGTCGGCTTCATGGTCATCATGCTCGCGGGACGCCAGGGGCTGATCGGCGCGCTGTCGCTGAAACTCGCCGGCGATCGCTGGGTGTTTGCGTATTCGATGAGCGGGCTCTTTCTCGGCTATCTGTACTTCTCGATTCCGCGTGTGATCGTCACCGTGATGGCGTCCGCGAGCAAGCTCGACGCATCGCTCGAAGAGGCCGCGCGCTCGCTCGGCGCGTCGCCGTGGCGCATCATGCGCGACATCGTGCTGCCGGCGCTGTCGCCCGGGCTGATCGCGGCCGGCGCCGTATGCTTCGCAACCGCGATGGGCGCATTCGGCACGGCGTTCACACTCGCCACCGACATCGACGTACTGCCGATGACCATCTATACCGAGTTCACGCTGAACGCGAACATGGTGACGGCCGCGGGCCTGTCGATCGTTCTGGGCATCGTCACCTGGGCGGTGCTGGCGATCGCGCGTAGCGCGAGCGGTTCGGGCGTGGCGGCGAGCGCATGAGCGGCACGGCGCCTGAACCCCGCGTTCGTGAACGGAACGACCTCCTATCTATGAACTCGATCACCGTCCCTTCGCCGTCTTCGCAGCCGGCAGCGGGACCACGCGCGCGACGCGCATGGCCTTCCTCGCGAACATGGCTCGCCGCCGGTCAATGGTTCGTCACACTGCTGTTGTGCGCGTTCCTGATCGTGCCGGTCGTCATGTCGATCGTCGCGGGGCTGACGGTCAACTACTTCAAGGGCGTGTCAAGCGGACTCACGCTGCGCTGGCTCGTCGAAGTGTGGACCCAGTATCACGACTCGGTGTGGCTGTCGCTCGAAGTGGCCGCCGCGACGCTCGTCGTCACGCTGCTGACCGGCGTGCCCGCGGGCTATGTGCTCGCGCGCAGCAAGACGCGCTTCGCACGCATCGTCGAAGAGTTTCTGGTGCTGCCGATCGCGCTGCCCGGCCTCGCCTCGGCGCTCGCGCTGCTCGTGATCTACGGCGGCTTCACGGCGTTTCGCATGAGCGCGGCGTTCATCGTCGTCGGGCATGTGGTGTTCACGCTGCCGTTCATGGTGCGCGCGGTCGCCGCGGTCTGCGCGGGCAGCGATCTGCGCACGCTCGAAGAAGGCGCGGCGAGCCTCGGCGCAGGCTTCGTCACGCGCTTCGTGACGATCGTGCTGCCGAACGCGCGACCCGGCATCGTGGCCGGCGCGCTCGCGGTGCTCACGCTGTCGATCGGCGAATTCAACCTGACGTGGATGCTGCACACGCCCGACACGAAGACGCTGCCGGTCGGCCTCGCCGACACCTACGCGTCGATGCGCATCGAGATCGGCAGCGCGTACACGATCCTGTTCTTCATCATGACGATGCCGCTGCTCGTCGCGATGCAATGGCTCGGCGTCGACGCGACCGGCCAGCGCAGCGCGTCGAAAAAGCGCGGCGCCGTTTCTCCCGCCAAGCCCATCGACACGCCATGAAACTGACCTCGGTTCCCATCACGCTTACGCAGTGCGCCAAAACGTTTCGCGGCACGCGCGTGCTCGAGCCGCTCGACCTGTCGATCGGTGCGGGCGAAACCCTCGTGCTGCTCGGACCGTCGGGCTGCGGCAAGACGACGACGCTGCGCCTGATCGCGGGCCTCGAAACGCCCGACGCGGGCGGGCGCATCGCATTCGGCGACGACGACGTCACCGCGCTGCCGATCGAAAAACGCGCGGTCGGCATGGTGTTTCAAAGCTACGCGCTGTTTCCGAACCTGACGGTGCGCGGCAACATCGGCTACGGCCTGAAAATCAAACGCGTGCCGGCCGCGCTCGCACGGCAACGCGTCGACGAACTGCTCGAGATGATGCGGCTCTCTGCGCATGCCGACAAACCGATCGATCAACTGTCCGGCGGACAGCGTCAGCGAGTGGCACTCGCGCGCGCACTCGCGGTGCAGCCGCGCGTGCTGCTGCTCGACGAACCGCTGACCGCGCTCGACGCGCGTCTGCGCGATACGTTGCGCAGCGAGATGAATGCGCTGTTGCGCGAACTCGGCATCACGACCGTCTACGTGACGCACGATCAGGCCGAAGCGATGGAACTCGGCGATCGCATCGTCGTGATGAGCGCGGGGCGCATCGAGCAGATCGGTTCGCCGCGCGACATCTACTATCGCCCGGCCAATCGCACGGTCGCGCAGTTCGTCGGCACGATCAACCGTGTCACGGGCGAGCCGCGCGGCGGCATGCTGGCGACGACCGGCGGCGCCGTGCCGTTGCCCGCGCATGCGTCGAATGCGAACGGTGCGCACGAAATTTTCTTTCGCCCCGAGGACGCGCGGCTCACCGACCCCGCGCTCGCGCAGTTGCGCGGCCAGATCGAAAGCACGGCGTTTCTCGGCGAACGCACCCGTCTGACGATTGGCGGCGCCGCGCCCGAGCCGCTCCTTGTCGATGTCGCGGGTCGTATCGAGCTTGCGCGCGGCACGCCGGTCGGCATTTCGATCGAGCAGGACGCGCTCATTGCACTATCTTAGGAACAGGCGGCGCCGCATCCTGGCGCTCAACACGAAGGAACCCGAAGGACCTCTGTCATGCTGCTGGCTCAAATTAGCGACCTGCATATCAAGCAACCCGGCGTGCTCGCGTATCGCGTCGTCGATACCGCCGCCTATCTCACGCGCTGTGTCAATGCGCTCAACGCGCTCGCGCCGCGCCCCGACGCGGTGTTGATCACCGGCGACCTCGTCGATGAGGGCGACCCGCAACAGTACGCCCACCTGAAGACACTGCTCGCGCCGCTCGCCATCCCCTATTTCCTGATGGTCGGCAATCACGACGAACGCAAGGCGTTGCGCGCGGCGTTTCCCGAGCGCGAGGAACTGAAGAGCGGTGGCGAGTTCGTGCAGTACGCGTTCGACGTCGGCCCGCTGCGCGTCATCGCGCTCGATTCGCTGGTGCCCGGCGAGAGCGGCGGCATGCTGTGCGACACGCGGCTCGCGTGGCTCGCGCAGCAGCTCGATGCGGCGCGCGGCAAGCCGGTGGTGGTCGCGGTGCATCACCCGCCGTTCGTGTGCGGCATCGGCCATATGGATGAAATCCGGCTCGACCAGGCCGCATCGGACAAGCTCGCAGCACTGATCGCCCAGCACCCGAACGTCGAGCGCGTGCTCTGCGGGCACGTGCATCGGTCGATGTTCGTGCGCTTCGGCGGTACGATCGCGAGCGCGATTCCGGCGCCCGCGCACCAGGTCGCGCTCGATCTGAGCGAGGGCGGACCGTCGGTGTTCGTGATGGAGCCGCCCGGATATGCGCTGCACCGCTACGATCCGGCAACGGGCATCGTCACGCATCATGCGTATGTCGATGCGGCCGAGGGCCCGTATCCGTTCGACGACGATGGTGAGTTGAACGACTGAATCGATCGACTGAACCGCGCGACACGCTTCGCAACAGTCTGAGACCTGACGCGCGGGCCAGCGTCGCCGTCCGGCGTTCCGGATTGCCGGCGAGCGTCGTCGGCCGCCGGCCGTCAGCACGAACCCCGTAGCTCCGGTATGATCGGCACGCTTGAGGATCGTGCATGGGCCGGTCCGTCGATCCGCCTCTGTCATGTCCAGTTCCGACGCCTCCACTTCCCCGTCCGCTTCCTCCACCCGATCACTGCGCGGCCTGTTGCTGCTGCTCGCGACGATCGCCGGTATCTCGGTTGCGAACATCTATTACAACCAGCCGTTACTCGACAACTTCCGGCAGTCGTTTCCGGGCAGCGCGTCATGGGTCGGCGCGGTGCCGGCCGTCACGCAGCTCGGCTACGCGGCCGGCATGCTGCTGCTCGCGCCGCTCGGCGATCGCTTCGACCGGCGTCTGTTGATCCTGCTGCAGATCGCCGCGATGTGCGTCGCGCTCGTCATCGCGGCGTCGGCGCCGACGCTCGCGGTGCTGATCGTCGCAAGTCTCGCGATCGGCGTGCTCGCGACGATCGCGCAACAGGCCGTGCCGTTCGCGGCCGAACTCGCGCCGCCGTCCGAGCGCGGCCATGCGGTCGGCACCGTGATGAGCGGCCTGCTGCTCGGCATCCTGCTCGCGCGGACCGCGGCTGGCATCGTCGCCGAATACTTCGGCTGGCGCTCGGTATTCGGCGCATCGGTCGTCGCGCTGCTCGCGCTCGCGGTCGTCATCATTCTGCGTTTGCCGAAGAGCCAGCCGACCTCCACGCTGCGGTACGGCAAGCTGCTCGTGTCGATGTGGCATCTCGTGACCGAGCACCGCGCGCTGCGTGAGGCGTCGCTAACCGGTGCGGCGTTGTTCGCGGCGTTCAGCATTTTCTGGTCGGTGCTCGCGTTGCTGCTCGCGGGTGCGCCGTTTCATCTCGGGCCGCAGGCGGCGGGGCTGTTCGGCATCGTCGGCGCGGCGGGCGCGATGGCCGCGCCGCTCGCCGGCAAGTTCGCAGACCGGCGTGGACCGCGCGCGATCATCACCGTGTCGCTGGTCCTGGTCGTCATCGCGTTCGTGATTTTTGGCGCGTCGGCGAAGAGCATTGCGGGGCTCGTGGTCGGTGTGATCATCCTCGACATCGGGGTGCAGGCCGCGCAGATTTCGAATCAGTCGCGCATCTATGCGTTGAAGCCCGATGCGCGCAGCCGCGTGAATACCGTGTACATGGTCGCGTATTTCATCGGCGGGGCGCTGGGTTCGGGTGTCGGCGCGATCGTGTGGCCGGTGTTCGGGTGGATCGGCGTCAGTATCGCGGGCGTCGGGTTTGCCGCGCTCGGTGCGTGGAATCATTTGCGGTTGCCGGCCCGGGCGGGGAATTAAGCGCAGGATCACCAGTCGCGACGAGGGCAGCTACGCCCGGAACAAGCCGAGCAGCAACGTGACCACGAACACGACGATGAAGATGTAGAACAGGATCTTCGCGATGTCGGCCGCGCCGGACGCGATGCCGGTAAAACCGAACACGGCTGCGATGATCGCAATCACGAAGAAGACGACGGCATAGTGAAGCATCGCGCTTCTCCCGTTTGTTGACCTGGAATCGGCTACGAGCAAACCGCTCGCCTGCTATGAATCCGCGGTTTGCCGCCACTGCGATGGGCCGTGCTAATCGATCATTTTCTTCGTCACCACGAAGCCCAGCACAAGGAACACCACGCACAGTACGAGGAAAGCGAAGAACAGGAACTTCGCGATCGCCGCCGCGCCGGCCGCAATGCCGGTAAAGCCGAGAAGACCCGCGATCACCGCGATGATCGCGAAGAACAGTGCCCACTTCAACATGATGGCTTCCTCCCGAAACGTTGGATGAACATCGGGTCCATGCTATCGCTACGCCGCGCCGCGCGCATTCCGACACTCGCCGTTTCTCACGTAAGAATCCGCTCACATTTTGTTACAACGAGGTTACGCGCGCCGCTCCCGCCTTTTTTACCATGCAATCAGGCGGGCTCGATACCGGATCGACACCTGATCGACTGGCGCCCCGGTCGGACCACCTCAACCGATGCATTCTCGACAAGGAGAACTTTCATG
Organism: Paraburkholderia sp. HP33-1; assembly: GCF_021390595.1. Classification (NCBI taxonomy): domain Bacteria; kingdom Pseudomonadati; phylum Pseudomonadota; class Betaproteobacteria; order Burkholderiales; family Burkholderiaceae; genus Paraburkholderia; species Paraburkholderia sp. HP33-1. The sequence continues at coordinate 2,239,874 of NZ_JAJEJR010000001.1, forward strand.
ACGCGACTGATCGCTTTGCTTGTGCTCGCGGGAACCGCGATGCTTGTCACCGGGTGCAATACGATGGCGGGGGCCGGCGAAGATATTTCGAAGGGCGGCCATGCCCTGACGAACGAGGCGGAAAAGGCGAAATAAGCCGGCATCCGCCAGCAGCGTCTGGAGAACCCGTCGCGGGATGCCGCGGCGGGTTTTCCTGAACGGATTGCGGCGCTTTAGAATTTTTCCTCGGCGCTCGGGCCCGCCGCGCGGTGTATCGTTCGTGCGGCTCCACACCTACACAGGCCCCTGCATGCCCTACCAACACTTACTCGCCGAGCTCGACCTGGGATTCACACGTCTGCGCAATCGCGTCGTGATGGGTTCGATGCACACGGGCATGGAAGACCGCTTCTGGCATTACCCGCAACTGGCCGCGTATTTTCGCGAGCGCGCGAAAGGCGGCGTCGGCCTGATCATCACCGGCGGCATTTCGCCGAACCGTCAGGGCTGGCTGCTGCCGTTCGGCGGCACGCTGAACTCGGTGTTCGATCTGCGCAATCACCGGCTCGTGACCGAAGCCGTGCATGCGGAAGGCGGCAAGATCGCGCTGCAGATCCTGCACGCGGGCCGTTATGGCTATCAGCCCTTCGTCGTGTCCGCGTCCGCATTGAAGTCGCCCATTTCCAGATTCAAGCCGCGCGCGCTGACGCTCGCCGGCATCGACAGAACCGTGCGCGACTACGCGCGCTGTGCACGGCTCGCGCAACGCGCGGGCTACGACGGCGTCGAGATCATGGGCAGCGAAGGCTATCTGCTGAACCAGTTCCTGTGCCCGCGCACGAACCGTCGCACCGATCGATACGGCGGCAGCATCGAAAATCGCATGCGACTCGCGCGCGAGATCGTCGAGCGCGTGCGTGCCGAATGTGGCGAGCGCTTCATCGTCGTGTACCGGCTGTCGCTGATCGATCTGGTTGAAGGCGGCAATACGTGGGAGGAAACCGTGCAGGTCGCCCAGGCGCTCGAAGCGGCCGGCGTGACGATCTTCAATACCGGCATCGGCTGGCACGAGGCCCGCGTGCCGACCATCGTGACCTCGGTGCCGCGCGCGGCGTTCGCTTCGCTGAGCGCGCGCCTGAAGGCCGCGGTCACCGTACCCGTGATCGCGTCGAATCGCATCAACACGCCCGAGATGGCCGAAGCGCTGATCGCCGGCGGCTCGGCCGATCTGGTGTCGATGGCGCGGCCGCTGCTCGCCGATCCCGAGTTCGTGCTAAAGACCGCCGAGGACCGCGCGCACGAAATCAACACCTGCATCGCCTGCAATCAGGCCTGCCTCGATCACACGTTCAGGAATCAGCGCGCAAGCTGTCTCGTCAATCCGCGCGCGGGACGCGAAACCGAGCTCGTCTACCGGCCGCTCGCGGGCCCGCAAGCCGCGCGCTCGATCGCGGTGGTCGGCGCGGGGCCGGCGGGGCTATCGGCCGCGACGGTGGCGGCCTCGCGCGGGCATCGCGTGACGCTGTTCGAGGCGAGCGATACGCTCGGCGGCCAGTTCAATCTCGCGATGCGGGTGCCGGGCAAGGAAGAGTTCAGCGAGACGATCCGCTATTTCCACAGCCAGTTGCAGCGCCATCGCGTCGACGTGCGGCTCGGCACGCGCGTCGATGCCGCGCTGCTTGCCGCGGGCGCCTACGACGACGTCATCGTCGCGACCGGCATCGTGCCGCGGCGGCCGGCGATTGCGGGCATCGACGGGCCCAACGTGCTGTCGTATGTCGAGGTGCTGCGCGGCGCGGCGGTCGGCGCTCGTGTCGCGGTGATCGGCGCGGGCGGGATCGGCTTCGACGTCTGCGAATTTTTGTTGCATCGCGCGGGCGAGCCGCTGCCGGTGCCGCGCGACACATGGCTCGATGAATGGGGCATCGACCTCGCGGTGCGCGAACGTGGCGGCCTCAAGCCGCCTGCCCCCGCGCAACCGGTGCGGCAGATCTGGCTCTTGCAGCGCAAGGCCGGCAAGCTCGGCGCGGGGCTCGGCAAGACGTCGGGCTGGGTGCATCGCGCGACGCTTGCGAGGAATGGCGTGCAGATGCTCGGCGGCGTCGAGTATCAGGAGATCAGCGCGCGCGGTCTGAGAATCGCGCGCGATGGAGTCGACGAATGGCTCGACGTCGATACGATCGTCGTGTGCGCGGGGCAGGAGTCGTTGCGCGAGCTGTTGCCGTCGACGCTCGACGGCAACCCCAGCAGCGGCGCTCCGCGTTTTCATGTGATCGGCGGTGCGAAGCTCGCGACCGAGCTCGATGCGAAGCGCGCGATCCGCGAGGGCGCGGAGCTGGCGGCGGGACTGTGAGAGTGGGCGCGCGGTTCGACGGGAACCGCGCCGGCCCTACACCGTGTCCTTATTCTGGTAATCGAACCAGAACGACAAACCGACGCTGATCAGAATCACGATCGTCGCGATCACCATCGAGCGCGTGATCGGCTCCCCGAGCACTAGCGCCCCCAACGCGACCGCGACGACCGGATTCACGTACATGCAGCTGCTCGCAATAATCGGGCTCGTGTGGCGAATCAGAAAACCGTACGCGACCCACGCGGCCATCGTGCCGATCAGCATCAGATAGAGAAACGCGACGAGCGGCAGGAAATGCAGCTCGAGCATCCGCTCGCCCGCCGCCAACGCGACCAGCGTCGAGATCGCGCCGCCGAGGCCGATCTGCAGCGCGGTCGACACAAACAGGTCCGACGGCAGCTTCAGCTGCCCGGCCAGATGCGCGCCACCGGCCCAGAACAGCGCGCCGCACAGAATCGCGAGCGTGCCGGCGCCCGAGCCCGGCGTCCGGTCGCCGTGACTCAGAATCACGATGCCGACTAGCCCGAGCCCGACCGCGAACCATTCGCCCCCGCCGATCTTGCGTCCGGCGACGGCGGCGATCACGGCCGCGAACAGCGGCACGGTCGCGACCATCACGGCCGCGGTGCCGGTGCCGACCGTGCGCATGCCGTAGGCGAGCATGCCGCTCGACAGGCCCACCAGCATCGTGCCGACGAGGGCCGCGTTGCGGATTTCGGGGAGGCTCGGCCAGATCGGCTTGCGACGCGCGGCAAACACGAACAGACCCATGCCGGCGAACAGGTTGCGCAAGCCCGACAGCATGAGCGGCGGAAACGAGCCGAGCGCGACGTGCACCCCGAGATACGTCGAGCCCCACACAAGATAAACGACGGCAAGCGCGAGCGCGATCTGGCCGTTGTACGACTGCGGCAGACGCAGCGGCCAGCCACGCGGAGATAAACCGGAACGTTGCAGCGACATGCGTTCAGCCCGCCGTCGCCACTCGACCCTCGCGACGCGCTCGATGCCCGCGAGGCGCCGCGCCTGCGTCGATGCCTCTCGGGCGGGATGGCGGGCAGCGCATCGGCGATGCGCACTGACGGGCGAGGCTGGCGGACATGTCGGTGGAACGGTAAGACGATGGGCGGCGCTGGAAGCGCCAAAAGCGGCTGACGCGGCAGCGTCGGTCAAAATGACACGACGCAACCTGGCCGCAATGCGCGGCGCGCACCGCATTATGCAGTAAGCGCCGGGTGCGTCGCGCGACAGAATCGTAATTTTTTGGTGTTCCTGCAAAAGAAAAGCCGGGGACGCGTCCCCGGCTTGCATTCAGTTTGGACTCCCTTCGATGCGCGGCCGCGCATCGGCAGGATCGCTAAACAGGCTCGCGACTCAGTTGCCCATCGTGCCCGACGCCTCGTGTTTCATGCCCGTCGCGTCGTCGCCCTTTTTCATCTTATCGTGTTTCATCGTGTCCTTTTTCATGCTGTCCTTCGACATGCTGTCTTTGGACATCGCGTCTTTCGACATCGCATCGTTGGACATCGCGCCGCTCGCCTGCGCGAAGGCCGTGCCGCTGCCTGCCAGCATCAGCAACGCGATCGTGGTGATTGCAATTTTCTTCATGAGATGACTCCGTTAATGGTGAATGAATCAAAACCGGCGTGAGCCGGCGTGCTTCCGAAGCCGCTGCCGTAAGCGAGCGTGCGCCCGCATGCGTCAGGAGCCTCCGAACCAGTTGTAGCCCTGGTCGACCCAATAGCCGCCGGGAAACGTGTTGGTGACAAATATTTCAACGATGTGCTTCGGATTCTTGTAGCCGAGCTTGGTCGGCATCCGCAGCTTCATCGGATAGCCGTATTTCTCGGGCAGCCGCTCGCCGTCGTAGGAAAACGTCAGCAGCGTCTGGGGATGCAAAGCGGTCGGCATGTCGATGCTTTCGTAGTAGTCGTCCGCGCATTTGAAGCCGACGTACTTCGCCGTCGTATCCGCGCCGACACGCCGCAAAAACTCGGCGAACGGCGTGCCGCCCCAGCGGCCGATCGCGCTCCAGCCTTCGACGCAGATATGCCTCGTGATCTGCTCGGCGTGCGGCAGCGCGTACAGCTCGGGCAGCGTCCACACGCGCTGGCCGGTCACGAGGCCGCTCAGCTTCAGCCGGTAGTCGGAGCCGTCGACGTGCGGCACCTCATCGACGCTGTAGTACGCGTTGAACGGAAACGGCCGCGTGATCTGCGCTTCGGTGTAGGTCGGTGCGAGCAGCTTCGGATCGAACAGCGCGGCCTGCGCGAGATCGTTCAGCCGCGACACCGCGGTGAGGAAGTGGTTGACGGAGGCGTCGTCGGTCAGCGAGCAACCGGTCAGCATCGACAGGCCACCGAGCGTCAATAGCTGCTTGCCGAACAGGCGCCGCGACGGCATCGTGAGTTCGCGCTTCGCATCGATCAGGATCGACGCGCGGTCCAGCGTTTGGCTGCCCCGCCGCGTGGAATCGTCCGCTGCTTTTTCAATGGGCTTGTTCATGATTCGTCATCCATAATAAATTCGCGCTTCACTTTCATCAGCATCGTCGCAAGCGCCTCAGCGTCCACGCAGCATCGCCAGCAGCGAGCGCGGCACGAGCGCGACCATCGCCAGATGCACGGCAAGAAACGCAGCCAGTAGCGACATCGCGCTGAAGTGCACGACGCGCGCGTTGTCGTAGCCGCCCATCAGTTCGCGCAGCAGCGGAAACTGCACCGACTTCCAGATCGCGAGCCCCGACAGCACGAGCACGATCAGATCGACGATCACGAACAGATAGGCAAACTTCTGCACCGCGTTGTAGACGCGCAGATCGTCGTGAGCCAGCTTGCCGCGCAAGGCGGCGACGAAATCGCGCAGCACCGCGCGCGGTGTCAGCGGCAGGAACTTGCGCACGAAGCGTCCGCTCGCGAAATTCAGCGAGAGATACACGAGGCCGTTGAACACCAGCAGCCACATCGCCGCGAAGTGCCATTGCAGCGCGCCGCCGAGCCAGCCGCCGAGCGTGATCGCGGTCGGAAAACTGAACGCCGGGAAAATCGGCGAGGCGTCGTAGATGCGCCAGCCCGACAGCATCATCACGATCGCCGCGAGCGCATTGAGCCAATGCGTGATGCGCAGCCACAGCGGGTGAATGACGCCGCGCTTCGGTACGGCGGGCGCGGCGGGTGCACCGGGGCGCAAGGTGTGGGACGTGGCCATGGGGTTCTCCTCGATCTCGATCAACGGCACGCGGGAAGGTCGGCCGCTTGCAGCACTTCGCCGCTCGCGTCGCTTTCGACGAACGCGACCACGCCAAAGCGGTCGGCGGCGGCGTTGGCAAGCGCGGCGGGCTTCGCGTCGCCGGTCGCATCGTGTACGTCGAGGTCCTGATGAATCCGCGCATGCCCCTCGACGAGAGGCACCGGACCGAACCATGCGCGTACGACGCGTTCGTGATGCAACGTCGCACCGCGGTTTTCTCCCGCGCCGACCTGCGAGGTCAGCGCGTTCTCATAGACGGCGAGATAGGCGCTCAGCGAGCCCGCGGTGGAGGCGGCCGTACTCGTGAACTGCGCGTCGACATCGAACGCGCCGGGCGCATGCGGGCTCAACGCGAGCGCGACGCTCGCCTGCGCGGGTTCGGCGACGACTTCGTCGATGCGGCGCTCGAAGCTGTCGCGTTGCGACCAGTCGCGCAGCTCGCGGCCCGCGACGAACACTTCCGGCGTGTAGATCGTATTCGCGCCCGCGAGCCGGGTCAGCGTCTGCTGACGTTCGGTGAAGCGATGCTGTGAAAAGCGGTCGGTCCAGCCCAGGCTGTTCCAGTAGTCGACGTGCAGTGCGAGCGGCACGATGCCGTGCGCGGCGCCATCGGTTTTCAATTGACCGAGCCAGCGGTCGGCGGGCGGGCAGCTATCACAACCCTCGCTGCTGTACAGCTCGACGAGCGCCACCCGATGCGCGGGACTGCGCGCGGCGCAGACGGGATCGGCCGCCGAGGCCGCACTGATGCCAAAACCGTTCAGCAGAAGAAGCGCCAGCGCGACAGCGGGGGCAAAAAAAGTCCTGAAGCGTTGATGGTTCGAGCGATTGTGCGCGGCCGACATAACGTGCTCCGATCGTGATCTGCACGTTTGTCGAACCGCGCGGCTGGTTATGACAAGCTTTTTTAATTTTTTTCCGGCGTAGGGTGAGCCTGCAAAAAGCTCGCCCTCGACTCAGTTGTAACTGACCACCACCGTCACGCGCGTGTCGATATCGGTGCGTTTCGCGTTCAGCGACAGCATACCGCCGGCGCGATCGACCGCATAGTGGCCGTCGCGGGCCGACTGGACGCGCCCGGCGCCGTCGACGAAACGCGCCGCCACCAGATCGCGCGACGGCGTGTTGCCGTTCACTTCCAGCGCGACATCCGCCCCGCCGACGACGCCCGGCGACGCGCTGAACGTCACCGTGCGCGAGAAGCGCTGACCCGCCACGCTCGCGCTATCGACAGCGACGCCAGCGGGCGCCGTTTCCACGTTGATCTGCATCGGCGGTGCGACGACCATCCCCACGAACCGGATCACCCCACCCGTCGCCGTCGACGCCGCCGACACCGCCAGCGGTGTGGCGAGCCATGCCGCCACCGCAACTGTGCGACCGAACGTTTGCCACCGTCTTCTTTCCGCTCTCATGCGCCCCCCTCCTGTCGATCGGCTCGAGTCGCCTCGCGCCATTCACGCACCCTCCAGCGAATCGCTTCGCTGGAGGGCGGCCTTCACTGCACATGCTGTAACGGCAATCTTCTGACTGGCTTGAACGCTTCGACCCCGCATAGGTCGTTGCACGCGGATTTGCTTTATCGATCGATCCGGAGTGCTGATCATGAAGAAGTCTCGCGGGCCGGCCTTGCTGCCCCGCGCGCGCCGCGGCGAGGCCATCCGGTTTCCTGCCGACCAGCGGCGACCAGAATGTGCCCAAGCGCGACAAAATCCTGTCTCAGTCCGAAGCCGCCGACAATTTTTCCCTGTAAGCCGCTTGTTCCTTCGCTGTAAGTTGTTCTGCTCGACGCAATCTCAAAATAAGAATAGGACGTATCTGATTGCAACCGAATGATCTTTTGAACCCTGTAGACAGGTTGCCAAACAGCGGGCCGGCAGTGTATCGTGTGCGCTGCTAACGCGGGGGTCCTGCGTAGCGCGGAGCTGGAGGTCCGTGTTGCGTGGGTGAGAAATACCCTTTGAACCTGATCTGGATAATGCCAGCGCAGGGAAGCGTACGGATTTCGCCCCCAGCCTCTACAGCCTCACCTCTGCGCGATTTCCGACCACTTCCATCTCAGTCTCCTGCTTAGCCGCCCCACTTTGTACGGAGACTTGCATGAACGCCAATCCGAAGTTTATTTCCGCCGAAGCCCACGTGGACGAGGCGGCCGTCGCACCGTTGCCGAATTCGCGTAAGGTCTACGTGACGGGCTCGCGCCCCGATATCCGTGTGCCGATGCGCGAAATCTCGCAGGCCGACACGCCCGACAGCTTCGGCGGCGAAAAGAATCCACCGATCTACGTGTACGACACGTCAGGCCCCTATTCCGACCCGGACGCGAAGATCGACATCCGCGCGGGTCTGCCCGCGCTGCGCCAGGCGTGGATCGAGGAGCGCGGCGACACCGAGCCGTTGACCGGTCTGTCGAGCAGCTTCAGCCGCGAGCGCGCCGCCGATCCGGCCACCGCGCAGCTGCGCTTTCCGGGCCTGCATCGCACGCCGCGCCGTGCGATCGCCGGCAAAAACGTGACGCAGATGCACTACGCGAAGCAAGGCATCATCACGCCAGAAATGGAATACATCGCGATTCGCGAGAACCAGCGTCGCGCCGAGTATCTGGAGACCCTGAAGACGAGCGGCCCGAACGGCGCGAAGCTCGCCGCGATGATGGGCCGTCAGCACCCGGGGCAGGCGTTCGGCGCGAGCGCCTTCGGTCCGAACGGACTGACCGAAATCACGGCGGAGTTCGTGCGCGAGGAAATCGCACGCGGCCGCGCGATCATCCCGAACAACATCAATCACCCGGAAAGCGAGCCGATGATCATCGGCCGCAACTTCCTCGTGAAGGTCAATGCGAACATCGGCAATTCGGCGGTGACGTCGTCGATCGGCGAGGAAGTCGACAAGATGACGTGGGCGATCCGCTGGGGCGGCGACACGGTGATGGATCTGTCGACCGGCAAGCATATTCATGAAACGCGCGAATGGATCATTCGCAACAGCCCGGTGCCGATCGGCACGGTGCCGATCTATCAGGCGCTCGAAAAGGTCAACGGCAAGGCCGAAGATCTGACGTGGGAAATCTTCCGCGACACGCTCATTGAACAGGCTGAGCAGGGCGTCGACTACTTCACGATCCACGCGGGCGTGCGTCTGCAATACGTGCCGCTGACGGCGAACCGGATGACCGGCATCGTGTCGCGCGGCGGTTCGATCATGGCCAAGTGGTGTCTCGCGCATCACAAGGAAAGCTTCCTGTACGAGCATTTCGAAGAGATCTGCGAAATCATGAAGGCGTACGACGTGGCCTTCTCGCTCGGCGACGGTCTGCGTCCCGGCTCGATTTACGACGCCAACGACGAAGCGCAACTGGGCGAGCTGAAGACGCTCGGCGAGCTGACGCAGATCGCGTGGAAGCATGACGTGCAGGTCATGATCGAAGGCCCGGGCCATGTGCCGATGCAGCTGATCAAGGAGAACATGGACCTGCAGCTCGACTGGTGCGACGAAGCGCCGTTCTACACGCTCGGGCCGCTCACTACCGACATCGCACCAGGCTACGACCACATCACCTCGGGCATTGGCGCTGCGATGATCGGCTGGTTCGGCACCGCGATGCTGTGCTACGTGACGCCGAAGGAACACCTCGGCCTGCCGAACAAGGACGACGTGAAGACCGGCATCATCACGTACAAGCTCGCCGCGCATGCCGCGGACCTCGCGAAGGGCCATCCGGGCGCGCAGGTTCGCGACAACGCACTGTCGAAGGCGCGCTTCGAATTCCGTTGGGAAGACCAGTTCAACCTCGGTCTCGACCCGGACAAGGCGCGCGAATTCCACGACGAAACGCTGCCGAAGGATTCGGCCAAGGTCGCGCACTTCTGCTCGATGTGCGGCCCGCACTTCTGCTCGATGAAGATCACCCAGGACGTGCGCGAGTTCGCCGCGCAACAGGGCGTGACCGACGACGAAGCGCTGAAGAAAGGCATGGAAGTGAAGTCGATCGAGTTCATGAAGCAGGGCGCGGAGATTTATCAGCGCCAATAAGCGGCAATAGGCGGCTTGCGTGATTCGCGCGAGCCAGCACAGCCGTATCGAGCCCGCCGGCATGGCGGGCTTTTTTATTCCGCCGCGTTGAAACGGACTGAAATGCGCGGTTGCGGTGTTGCCACAGCGTCGCCGCGGCAAGAGCGTAAGCTCCTGATAACGATGTCGTGCGAAGCGGCATCGGTTCATCGAGGAGCGCGTCATGAAGTCCCGCGTCGTCACCCATCTTTGCGCGGTGCGCCTCTCGACGCCACGCGATTCGTCCCGGTTTTCCGCGAGGTTCGCACGACCCGCCGCCGAGATTTCCACACTCGCCTCGAGCCTCTTGCTGGCAGGCTGTTATTACCCCGCCGGCTACTATCCCGCCGGCTATTACACGCCGTACTATTCGACCGCGCCCGCGACTACAGCCGACCCGAACGCACCCGTGGCCAATGCGCAGCAGCCGCCTCAAGCACAGGCGCAAATGCAGGTGGCGCCGCAGGATCTGCCGCCCGGTTATGCAGCCCCCGCGCCCGTGTATGCGGCGCCGCCGGTCTATCCCGCCTACTATCCGCCGCCTGTTTATCCTTATCCTGCCTATTACGGCTATCCCGCCTATTACGGACCGTCGATCGCGATCGGCATCGGCGGATATTGGGGTGGCCATTGGGGTGGCCATTGGGGTGGCCACTGGGGTGGCCACTGGCATTGACGCGGCCTCTCCCGTCATGAAGCATGCGCCCGCCGGCACCTAAGCTGCCGGCGCGCCTACCCCGCCCGTACTTTCCCGGCTTGACGCGTCAATATGGCGCTCTATCCTTGGAAAGCTTCATGCAGCACCCGCTTAACTCAGGCGACGCCGCTTTGTCGAGACCACTCGCGCGCGTCCGCCGTGCTACAGCGACGCGCCGTCATGCGCAGTCCCCCGCGTCGAATAACACAACAACGAAGGAGACGTGATGTTCCATCAACTACTCACTCCGGTCGGTAATTCCCTTTTGCCGTCGTTTATCGTAGCCGCGCTGCCGATCATCGCCGTGCTTGCGCTGCTCGGCTGGGCGCGCAGGCCTGCGTGGCAGGCGTCGCTTGCGGGACTGATCATCGGTCTGATCGTGGCAATCTTCGTCTGGCAGTTTCCGGTCGGGCTCGCGTTCAACTCGGTCGCGGCTGGCGTGGTGTTCGCGTGCTGGCCGGTGATGTGGATCGTCTTCACCGCGATCCTGCTGTACAACATCGCGCAACGCTCAGGCCGCTTCGCGGCCTTTCGCCTGTGGATGATCGACAACCTGCCGAACGACCGGCGCATCGTGCTCGTCGTGGTCGGCTTTTCGTTCGGCGCGCTGCTCGAGGGCATTTCGGGCTTCGGCACGCCAGTCGCGATCACGAGTTCGCTGCTGATCATGCTCGGCTTTCCGGCGCTCGAAGCGCTGACCTTCACGCTGATCTTCAACACCGCGCCGGTCGCGTTCGGCGCGCTCGGCGTGCCGATCACAGTGCTCGGCGCGGTCACGCATCTGCCGTCCGACCTGCTCGCGAAAATGGTCGGGCGGCAATTGCCTTTCTTTGCGGTTCTGCTGCCCTTTTATGTGATCGGCGTGTACGCAGGCTTTCGCAATATGCTGCGGATCTGGCCGGTGCTGGTGGTGTCGGGCCTGAGCTTCGCGCTGACGCAGTTCGTCGTCTCGAACTTCGTCAACTACAGCCTGACCGACGTGTTGTCTTCGCTCGTTTCGCTGATTCTTACCGTCGCCTTCCTGCGCGTCTGGAAGCCCGCCGTCGATCCGAAATTCGCGATCAACGTCGACCGCATCAACGAGGTGCGCGGCACGATCGGGGGCGCGCAAGGCTGGTATCCGTGGATCATCGTGTCGGTCGTCGTGATCGTCTGGACGATCGCAAGGATCTTCACGATCGGCGACATCAAGGTGCCGTGGCCGGGTCTCGACAAGGCCGTGTTCATCACGCTGTACAACACGCCGTACAGCGCGATCTGGGACTTCCAGCCGCTCGCGACTGGCACCGCGATCCTCGTCGCGTCACTCATCACCGCATTCGTCGTGCGGCTCTCCCCGGGTGAGTTCGGCAAGGCGATCTCCGATACGTGGGTGCAGACACGCATCGCGATCCTGACCGTGGCGACGATCGTGGGCCTCGCGTATCTGATGAACTACTCGGGACTCAACTACACGCTCGGTCTCGGCGTCGCGTCGGTCGGGCCGTTTTTTCCACTCGTGTCGGCGTTCCTCGGCTGGGTCGCGGTGTTCCTGTCGGGAAGCGATACGTCGGGCAATGCGCTGTTCGGCAATCTGCAGGTGGTCGCAGCCAAACAGCTCAATCTGAGTCCGGTGCTGATGGCGGCGACCAACTCGTCGGGCGGGGTGATGGGCAAGATGATCTCGCCGCAGAACATTTCGACCGGCGTCGCGACCACCGAACTGAAGGGCAAGGAAGGCGTCGTGTTCGCGAGGACCTTCAAGCACTCGATTCTGCTGACGGTGTTGCTCGGCGTGCTCGTCTGGGCGCAGCAGAACTTCCTGCAGTGGATGATTCCGCATTGAGGTTGCGCCACTCACGGCGCAATGCAATTCACATTGTTTGGCACGGCGCCCGCGCCTCGCGGGCGCCGTTTGAAATCCCGTCCCCACCGCCGTTTCGCCGGATCGCAATTTTTCTCACATATCGGTGAGAATTGCTCGCTTGGCGCATCCCCTCTCAGCGCTTACGATCGGGATCAGCGGACGCGGCCGTCTCCCGGATCTTGCTGTTTCATCCCACACTGAAACGTTTCGCGCGATCGCGCTGTTACGATGAGCTGTCGTCCCGACTCAACTGCGCGCGGCGCCATTCCAATGAAAACCAGAAACCTCCTGCAACTGCTGATTCTTGCCGCCCTGTGGGGCGCGTCATTCCTGTTCATCCGCGTCGGTGTGACCGACTTCGGCGTCGCACCGCTGATGGCGGTGCGCGTCGGCATCGGCGCGCTCTTTCTCGCGATCGTGCTGATCGCGCGACGGCCGCTACAACAGTCCGCCACGGTATTGCGCACGCGCGCGCTACCGCTCTTCGTGGTCGGGATCCTCAATTCGGCGGCGCCGTTCTGCCTGTTCGCGTATGCCGAGTTGACGCTGTCGGCGGGCGTCACGTCGGTGATCAATGCATGCGCGCCGCTGTGGGGTGCGCTGGTCGGCTTCCTGTGGCTGCGCGACCGGCTGAGCGCGCTGCGCACGCTCGGTCTGCTGATTGGCTTTCTCGGTGTGCTGATGCTCGTATGGGATCAGATTGCGGCGCCGGCTGGCTCGTCCGCCTCGCCGCTGAGCGTCGCGCTCGCGGCGGGCGCCGCGCTCGGCGCGACGCTGCTCTACGGCATCGCCGCCAACTACACGAAGCGCCACCTGACCGGCCTCGACGCACTGACCGTCGCCACCGGCACGATGATCGGCGCGACGATCGTGCTGCTGCCGCTCGCGGTCATTTACTGGCCCGCCGCGCCGATCTCGCTGCGCGCCTGGGGTGCGGTGATCGCGCTAGGCGTTGCCTGTACCGGCGTCGCCTACATGCTGTTCTTCCACCTGATTGCGGTCGCCGGGCCGACGCGCGCGATCACCGTGACCTTCGTGATTCCGATCTTCGGCATTCTGTGGGGCGCGCTCTTTCTCGGCGAGACGGTGTCGCCCGGCATGCTTGAAGGGTGCGCGGTGATTCTGGTCGGCACCGCGTTGGCGACCGGCGTGATCAAGCGCTTGCCGTGGGTGGGCACGCGGCGCGCGGACACCTGAGCGCACGGGGACGGTTCGCGGCCGCGCCGATTGGTAGCGTCCAAGGCAAACCGCAGGCATGAAAAAAAACCGCCCGGATTTCTCCGGGCGGTTTTGTCGAACCAGCGGCGTAGGCCGCGAGGCTCTCGTGTCAGTGCAGCTGATAGGCCATCAAGCTCATGATCTGCTTGGCCTGCGAGCTTTCGTCGATCTGCCCCTTGTCGTCGACCACGGCCACGCGAGTCTGGTCCGGCGTCACCGCGCGCACGTTCACGCGATACTCCTTCGCGACCTTCTCCTTCTTGCCGTGGAAGACCTGGCTCCAGAAGCCCTGCTCGGCCGACGACATATCCTTCGGATCGACGTAGCGCACGAAGTACAGGCCACGGCTCGCGTCGCGGTCGTCGACGGTGAAGTTGCTGCGATCGAGCGCGAGGCCGACGCGCAGCCACGCGCGGTCATACGGCTCGCCGAGCGTGAGCTCGGTCGACGAGACCTGCGCCGACGTGTTCGCCGAATCCGCGTCAGGCATCGGCTGCTGGGCCGAGAGCGCGACGTTCTGCGCCGCGACTGCCGCCGACGCCGACTTCGCGCCTGCCGTCGCCGCATTCGGCGCGATCTGCGCACCAGCCGGCGACAGCTCGGCGTTCTGCGTGCCGCCCGCGTTGGTACCCGAATCGGCCCGCGCGAGCGAGGCCATCAGACGCTTCAGATATTCCTGCTCGAGCGCCGGGTCGTTCGGCTTGGGTTGCCACTGGGTCGACTCGTTGTTCGTGCCGGTAATCGCCTCGCGCATGCCTTTCTGGCTGACGAACACATAGGTGCCGCCGTTCGGCGCCGCTTCGAGACGGGTGCGGAACTTGTTGCGCTCCGAGCTCACGTAGCTGTTGCCCATCGCCTTCGACAGCGTGTTGCGGATAAAGCCGTCGTTGATCTGCGCGTGCGTTTCGTTCCAGTCGGTTTCCATCACGCCCCTGTCGCGCTGGTCGACGACGAGCAGGAAGCCCTGCTCCTGCCAGAAACGGCGAATCTGCGGCCAGGCCTGATTGGGCGTCTTGTTGTCCAGCACGAGCCAGCTTTCGGTGCCGTCGCGCTGGATGTGGATGCCCTGGACGGGCGGCACGACCGTGAACGCGTCTCCGGCCGGCGCCTGCGCCTGCACCTGTTTCAGCGTGGACAGCGAGGTTTCGCCGCCCTGCGGCGGCAGCGAACGCTGATCGGCCGTCTCGTCGATCATGTTCGGCGGTACGGCAAGCGATACCTGCTTCGAACGGGAGTCGCTCCGGTAGTCGAGTTTGGTCGGCGACGAGGTGCCGCAGCCGGCGACCAGACCGCCTGCCACGAGCATTACTGCAAACCGCTTGGTAAGACGAAGATCAGTCATGTTCGGGGAATCCTTCCGCTACGCCACGGCAAGTTTCCGTGGATCAACCCAACATTTTACCGGTCCCGGCGATGTGTGTGCAAAAACTGGGGTTTGCCCGCGAATCGCTCAGTGGAGGGTGCCGCGCCAGCGCCCTTGGCGCGGCTGAAATGCCCTTCGGCGCGGAGTGTGGCCGAGGCGGTGAATCGCATGTCGTATCGACGCAGCGACAACGAGGAAAAGCCCCCTCGACCGTCATCCCGCTTACCTTCTTATGAGGTCAATTTAACACTCAACAACCATTTCGGGTTGACATTAGGGGTATTCCCATGTGGTCACCGGAGCCTTGTCGAATAAGGGTTTCCGGCCTGCATGTGGATTGATTTTGAGACTACGCGCAGCGGGTGCGCGAGCGCGAACTCAGCCCGCCGCGCCAGCCGGTTGCGCGACCGGCGTGGCCAGCTGCGCCGGCGCGAGCCAGCGGAACACGTCGAGCTGTTCGCCGTGGAACGTGCACTCGGCGGCGGCCGGCGTGTTGACCTTCTTCGGCGCGGATGCCGCCGTCCCGGACGCGCTCACCACATGCGCGATCATCCCCTCCACCACGACCCGCGAGCCGCGAATCGCAGCCGCGCGATGCGTGACCCGCAGCGTGTCCGACGACATCCCCGATGACGTCTCTGCCAGCTTGCTACGCATCAGCTGCTCGCACGCGCCAGAGTTGCGAGTGACGGTGGTGCAGGCCGCCAGCAGCGCAGCGGCGCTCGCGACACAGGCGAAAGAGAGAATCCGCATCTTCATCGATGTTCCGTTGTTCCAGGCGTCGGTCATTGTAGCTTACGGTCCCGTCGCCCCGCGCCGCAGCGGCCTGCCGCTTGACCTAGGCGCGGCACATCGGCATCGTGTTGACCGGCCGCGCCGCTGGGGGCGGAGTCGGCCGTGAAGTCGGCCGCATTGGGCGGCGATTTCGAGGCCCCTTTCCCTCCTGTAACGACCCCGGCTTCTTCATGCTCAGCCTAGTCCTGCTCGCGATCGCCGCGTACGCCGCGACCAATATCGACAACCTGTTCGTGCTGCTCGGGTTTCTGAGCGAAACGGGCGCGCAGCGCCGCCGCGTCATCGCGGGACAGTACGCGGGATCATTGATTCTCGTCGCCGCGGCGCTCGTACTCGCGGCCTTGCTCGCGCGCCTGCCGGCCGGCTATGTGGGCTTGCTCGGCTTTCTGCCGATCGCAGTCGGCCTGCACAAGGCATGGCAGCGCTTCGATCCCCGCCACGCGCAGCGCAACGATAGCGAGGAGATCCATGCATCCGCGCCGCCATCCGCTGGCGGCTCATCGAGCTGGACGGTGGCGAGCGTCGCGATCGCCAACGGCTCGGACAACATCGCCGTCTACGTGCCGCTGTACGCGAGCCATACGCCCGCCCAGAACGCGCTCGTTTCGCTCGTGTTCATCCTGATGATCGGGCTGTGGTGCGCGGGTGCGACGTGGCTCGTCGAGCATCCACTGCTCGGCGCGCCGATCCGGCGGTACGGCTCAGCGGTGCTGCCGCTGATCCTGGTCGGGATCGGCGTGTCGGTGATCGTCAGCAACGATACGCTGCAGGTCTTGTCCGGCAGGTGAGCGGCGCGCAGCGGCGTCAGTTCGCCAATCTCAATTCGCCGGCCGCTGTGGCTGCACATAAGTACGCACGCCCGCCAGCGGTGCGCCGTAGCCGCCCGCGTTCGCGTTGTTCGGCAAGCAGTTGACCAGTTGCGCGCGCGGGTCGGTCGGATTCAGATTCAGTTCGCCCGCCTGCTGGTTGCCATGCGTCGGATACTCGCTGCCGCACGCCGCCTGCGGCATCAGACGCGTGCTGTTCTGCGGCGCGTTCATGTCGTTCTGCGCGCTGAGCCCCTGCGCGCCCGCCTGCCCAGCGAACCCACATGCCAACGCCGCGCCCGCGCAGAGCCACACGACGCCCGATATCTTCGCTACCCTTTTCATCTCCGCCTCCTGCCCAGTGATCCGAACACCACGGCTCATCCCGCCGCAGCCCTTGACGCAATCTCAATAATATGTTCCCATTGCGCCCTATGTACTGCGCCCAGACCACCCTATCGCTACTACTAGCCCGCTCTACCGGGCTAGGTCTGCTGCGCGCGTCCGCTTCTCTCTGATCCACCGAAGCATCGCTTGAATCCCCAGTAACTGACCCAGCCCCGGTTTCCGACCGGCGGCCCAGTATCGCGTTTTCGTCGTCCGGTCGACACCCGTTCCACGGTCTCTCCCTCGGATGATGAAAATGTTGAAAAACCCTGCTACCAAGTACCGCTCGTTCAAGCCGATCAATTTGACGGATCGCCAGTGGCCGTCACGCACCATCACGCGCGCGCCGATCTGGATGAGCACCGACCTGCGCGACGGCAACCAGGCGCTGTTCGAGCCGATGAACGCCGAGCGCAAGATGCGCATGTTCAAGACGCTGGTGCAGATCGGTTTCAAGGAAATCGAAGTCGCGTTTCCGTCGGCGTCGCAGACCGATTTCAACTTCGTGCGCGAGCTGATCGAGGGTGGCCATATTCCCGACGACGTGACGATCGAAGTGCTCACGCAAGCACGCGACGATCTCATCGAGCGTACTTTCGAATCCCTGCGCGGCGCCCCGCGCGCGATCGTCCACCTGTACAACGCAACCGCGCCGGAATTCCGCAAGATCGTGTTCGGCCTCGAGAAGAGCGGCGTGATCGAACTCGCGCAGAAGGCCGCGCGCACGATGAAGCGCCTCGCCGACGCGCAGCCGGAAACGCACTTCACGCTGCAATACAGCCCGGAAGTGTTCAGCGGCACCGAACTCGAATTCGCCAAGGAAGTCTGCGACGCGGTGTTCGACATCTGGCAACCGACGCCCGAGCACAAGGCGATCGTCAATCTGCCAGCCACCGTCGAAATGGCGACGCCGAACGTCTACGCGGACCAGATCGAATGGATGCACCGCAATCTCGCGCGCCGCGACTCGCTGATCGTCTCCGTCCACCCGCATAACGACCGCGGCACGGCCGTCGCGGCCGCGGAACTCGCGGTGATGGCGGGCGCCGATCGCGTCGAAGGTTGTCTGTTCGGCAACGGCGAGCGCACCGGCAACGTCGACCTCGTCACGCTCGCGTTGAACCTGTACACCCAGGGCGTCGACCCCGAGCTCGATTTCTCGAACATCAACGAAGTCGCGCGCACGGCCGAGGAATGCACGCAGTTGCCGGTGCATCCGCGTCATCCGTATGTCGGCGATCTCGTCTTCACCGCGTTCTCGGGCTCGCATCAGGACGCGATCAAGAAGGGCTTTGCCGCGCAGAAGCCGGACGCGATCTGGGAAGTGCCGTACATGCCGATCGATCCGAGCGACCTCGGCCGCACCTACGACTCCGTGATTCGCGTGAACAGCCAGTCAGGCAAGGGCGGCATCGCGTATCTGCTCGAGCAGAGCTACGGCGTCGTGTTGCCGCGCCGCTTGCAGGTCGACTTCAGCTCGGCTGTGCAGCGCTACACCGACGACAGCGGCCAGGAAGTCACGCCCGCGCAGATCTGGGAACTGTTCCAGCAGGAATACGTGCGCACGGCCGAGCCGGTACGCTATATCAGCCACAGCCTGTCCGAGCATGACGGCCGCGAGCACATCAAGCTCAACGTCGAAATCAACGGCACTCCGCGCGTGCTGACCGGCGCCGGCAACGGCCCGCTCGACGCGCTGATGCACGCCTTCGACGTGCCCGTACGCATCCAGCACTACGAGGAACGCGCGCTGACGCAAGGCGCCGATGCGCGCGCGATCGCGATCGCCGAAATGGCCGGCGCCGATGTGGCCGGCAGCGCATTCGGCGTCGGCGTCGATGCGAACCTGATCACCGCGTCGATCCGCGCCGTGATCAGCGGCGTCAACCGATCGTATGCACGCGTGAACGCGGACGCGCAGGCGCGTTTCTTCGACGCCGCGCTCAGCGACGCGACGGTGTGAGACCTGGGTCTGCTGCGTTGAACAAGCGGCGCGCCGCATGTTCGCAACGCTGACAGCAACAAGGAAGGGGCGTTTCGACGCCCCTTCTTTTTTAATGCCGATTTATCCGCGTCAGCGTCGGCCGACGTTCACTGAAACACGTCCCTGCCGAAGTACTTCAGCGAAATCCGCTGATACGTACCGTCTTTTCTCATACCGGCGAGCGCGCCGTTGATCGCCACCCGCAGCTTCGGATTGCCCTTGCGGATCAGCACGGCGGACTTGTCGCTGCTATCGGGCGACGTATCGACCGCGACGACCTTGATTCTCGCGTCAGGCACGCGCTTCTTGTAGTCGAGAAACGACAGCGAATCGTTGACGGTCGCGTCGACGCGGCCCGCGACGAGCATATCGATCG
This sequence comes from Paraburkholderia sp. HP33-1, assembly GCF_021390595.1. Lineage (NCBI taxonomy): Bacteria > Pseudomonadati > Pseudomonadota > Betaproteobacteria > Burkholderiales > Burkholderiaceae > Paraburkholderia > Paraburkholderia sp. HP33-1. The sequence continues at coordinate 2,258,980 of NZ_JAJEJR010000001.1, forward strand.
ACTCGTCGAAGCCCCGCGCCGGAATCACCTGCGCGCCGTGCGCAGCCGCGATCCTGCCGACATTGCTGGTCGGCGTATTGGCGGACTTGCGTCCCTTCAGATCATTGAAAGACTGGATCGTGGTGTTGTCCGACGCGACGATCAGCACCGCGTGCGACGTGATGTACGGGTCCGAGTAATCGTATTTGAGCTTGCGCTCGTCGGTAACGGCGACCTCGTTGACCACCGCGTCGTAGAGATTGACGTCGAGACCGCCGATCAGCCCTTCCCATCTGCCTTCGATGAATTGCGCCTTGACGCCGAGACGCTCTGCGATCGAACTCGCGAGTTCGACGTCGAAGCCAGTCAGCTTGCCCGCGTCGTCGTGGTAGGTAAACGGTGCGTAAGTGCCTTCGGTGCCAATCCGGAACACGCCCGCCGCCTTGATTCGCGCGAGATCGTCGGCGCTCGCCGGATGCGCCAGCGCGGCGTACAACAGCGCGATCAGCGCAAGTGAACGAATCGGCTTCATCGGACGGCTCCGGCTGAGTGGCTGCGTCGGTGGCAGACTGCCGCGTGCGGCGGACAGTGCCGGCGCGCGGCCGGCGGCGTGGGCCGACTGTAGCAAATCGACCGCGATTTTCAAAGCGCCGTGCGCGCGGGCGTGCCGGCGCGCGCCGCTCAGTACGTCTCCAGATGCAGCCGCCCTTCGCGCCTGAGTTTCGCCCACAGGACTTCCCAATCGAGCTGGTGCTGCTCGACGATGTCCTTGAGCGCCTGCAGCACGCCGTCCTCCATGCCTTTGAGGCCGCACACGTAGATATAAGTGTTGTCGTCCTTCAGCAGATTCGCGACGTCGGCTGCGCGTTCGCGCATCGCGTCCTGCACGTAGCGCTTCGCCTGTCCCGGCGTGCGCGAAAACGCGAGCGTCGTGTCGATGAAATCCTTCGGTAAGTTCGTCAGTGGACCGAAATACGGCAACTCCTCCTTGGTGCGCGCACCGAAGAACAGCATCAGCTTGCCGGTTGCGCCTTTCAGACGCTTGCGCCGGCGGTACTCGGTCATCGCGCGCATCGGCGCCGAACCGGTGCCCGTGCAGATCATCAGCAGATGTGAGTTCGGATGATTGGGCATCAGGAACGTGCTGCCGAACGGGCCGATCACGTTGACCACGTCGCCCTTCTTCAGATCGCACAGATAGTTCGAGCAGACGCCGTCGATCGCGTCGCCATGCTGCTGCGACACCCGCTTGACCGTCAGCGACACGTTGTTATAGCCGGGCCGCTCGCCGTCGCGTGGACTGGCAACCGAGTACTGGCGCGCGTGATGCACGCGGCCGTCGGCGCTCGCGCCGGGCGGCAGAATGCCGATCGACTGGCCTTCGAGCACGGGCAACGGCATCGAGCCGAAATCGAGCACGATGTGATGAACGTCGCTCGATGTCGCGCTGTCGGTGAGCCGGTAGTTGCCCACCACGGTCGCGGTGGTCGGCGCCTTGTGGGTGTAGAGATTCACGTACGGCTTCGCGGCCGACCACGGCGGCACGACCGCGCCGCGCACGGTATCGACTTCGACGCCGTCCGCTTCGGCGGTACCGTCGCCCGCAGCGCAAGCGCTCGCGGCTTCGTCAGCCGGCACCGCCATCGTGTTCTGTTCGGGCAGCACGTCCCACGTGAACTGCTCGTCGATCGAATACGCATCGGCCTTCAGCACCGTGCGCCAGTTGTCGATAGCGCCGGTCGGGCACGGCGGCACGCAGGCCATGCAGCCGTTGCAGACCTCGGCCTTCACGACGTAGTTGTTGTCGTCGTGCGTGATCGCATCGATTGGGCAAGTCTCTTCGCAGGTATTGCAGCGAATGCAGATCTCCGGATCGATCAGATGCTGCCGCAGAACTTCGACCGATACTGGGCCGTTCATGACTTCCTCCACCAGGTAGCGCGCCTTTCGTGCTTCGGCTGCTTCAGTTGAAGCGCACGTATTCGAAATCGACCGGCTGACGATTCACACCCATCGCGGGCGCCGCGATCCAGTTCGCGAACTTGCCCGGTTCGGCGACGCGCCCCATCAGCGACGCGACGAACGCGCGGTCTTCCGGCGTGGCGAGCCACTTCGCCTCGTTCGCGGCCCATTCGGCTTCGCTGACGACCCGGCCATCGGGAGACACACGCGTGCCCGCGAAGGTGCCGATCTGCCGGTTGAACGCCTTGTGCGGCACCGTCATGCGAAAGTCGATACCGGCCTTCTCGAGCACCTTGTTCCAGCGCCCGACTCCCGCGACCGAGTCCTTGATGTAATCGTCGCGCAGTACTTCGTTCATCGCGTTGAGCATCGGCACCTCGCGCTCGACGAGCTTGCCGTCCTGCACGTCGAGCAGCTTGTAGCTATGGTCGTTCAGGCGATGATCGTCGTCGCGCTTGCCTTCCTCGTAGCGGCCCTTCAGGCCCGAGCTATAGAACGTCGCCGCGTTCGACGAATGATCGGCGCCGAACAGGTCGATCGTGACCGAGTAATGGAAGTTCAGATAGCGCTGGATGGTCGGCAGATCGATCACGCCGGCCGCGCGGATCTTCGCGACGTCGTCGGTGCCGAGCTCGTTCATCACCTGCGCGGTGCGCTGGATCACGCGCGACACGCCCGACTCGCCGACGAACATATGATGCGCTTCCTCGGTCAGCATGAACTTCGTCGAGCGCGCGAGCGGATCGAAACCCGACTCGGCGAGCGCCGACAACTGGAACTTGCCGTCACGGTCGGTGAAGTACGTGAACATGTAGAACGCGAGCCAGTCCGGCGTTTTCTCGTTGAACGCGCCGAGAATGCGGGGATTGTCGTCGTCGCCCGAGCGGCGGCCGAGCAATGCTTCGGCTTCCTCACGACCGTCGCGGCCGAAGTAGCGATGCAGCAGATACACCATCGCCCACAGATGACGGCCTTCCTCGACATTGACCTGGAACAGGTTGCGCAGATCGTAGAGCGACGGCGCGGTCAAACCAAGGTGACGCTGCTGCTCGACCGAAGCCGGCTCCGTATCGCCCTGCGTGACGATGATGCGGCGCAGGTTCGCGCGGTGCTCGCCGGGCACGTCCTGCCACGCGGCTTCGCCCTTGTGCTCGCCGAAGTGGATCTTGCGATCCTGCTCGCCCGGCGTGAGGAAAATGCCCCAGCGGTACTCCGGCATCTTCACGTAATCGAAGTGCGCCCAGCCGCCCGCGTCGACGCTGACCGCGGTGCGCAGATACACGTCGTAGCCGTGCGAGCCTTCCGGGCCCATCTCGCCCCACCACGACAGAAAGTTCGGCTGCCATTGCTCGAGCGCGCGCTGCAGCGCGCGGTCGTCGGCGAGGTTGACGTTGTTCGGAATCTTTTCGCTGTAGTTGATCGAGGACATGGTCGGTTCCTGTTAAACGCGCGACACATCGAATTGCGCCTTGCTGCCCTTGCCGTACACCTTGAGCGCGCCCTTCTCGCCCACTGCGTTCGGCCGGTTGAAGATCCAGTTCTGCCAGGCGGTGAGACGGCCGAAGATGCGCGTCTCCATCGTTTCCGGCCCGTTGAAACGCAGATTCGCTTCGAGGCCGGTCAATGCATCGGGCGACATTGCCGCGCGCTCCTCGAGCGCGATGCGGATTTCGTCGGCCCAATCGATATCGTCCGGCGACGCGGTCACGAGACCAAGGCGCTCGGCGTCGAGCGCCTTGACCGGTTGACCGATCAGCGCGCGCACAGCATCAAGCGGCTCGGCTTCCTCGTAGAAACGCCGGGCAAGCCGCGATTGATGCGTCACCATCGGATACAGGCCGAAGTTGACTTCCGACAGCGTGATCGCCGGCTCCTCTTCCTCGTTCTCGGGCAGCGCGGCCATATAGGTGCGATCGGCAGCGAACGCGAGTTCGGCGAACGTGCCGGCGAAGCACGAGCCCGGCTCGATCAGCGTAAAGATAGAGCGCGACGACACGTCGATGCGCGCGAGCGTGCGGCGCAGCATGCCGATCGTTTCGCGCACGAACCAGTGATCCTTGAACTGCAGCAGCGTCGCGTCGGCGGCGAGCAGGTGGCGCGCGTCGCCTTCGGTCTTGAACACCCATGTGCCGATGTCGAGCTCATTGGTGCGCATTGACAGGATCGCGTCGTCGAGTTCGCGCGCAAATCGCAGCGGCCACCAGTGCACGCCGGCGCTCACGATCGCGTCGAGGTCGGTGGGTTGCGCGCTCTGCGGCGCGCGCGCGGTGAAGGTCGCGACGCGTTTCGCGCGATCGATCGTGACATCGACCGTTTGATAGCTGATGCCATCGTCGCGATCCGCGCGTTCGACGCGCGTGAGCGCGACGCCCTGCGCATCGGCCGGACGATCGCTGTGCGCGCCGAGTTCGAGCGCGCGCGCCTGAATCGCCTGGTCGAACTGGTTTGGCTTCACGACTTCGTCGACGAGACGCCAGGCCTTAGCGCGTTCACCGCGCACGCCCTCGACCACCGTGCAGAAAATATCCGCACGGTCGTGGCGCACCTTGCGTTTATCGGTCACGCGAGTCAGACCGCCCGTGCCCGGCAGTACGCCGAGCAGCGGCACTTCCGGCAGCGACACCGAGGAGGAACGATCGTCGATCAGATAGATTTCGTCGCAGGCGAGCGCGAGTTCATAGCCGCCGCCCGCGCATGCGCCGTTCACCGCCGCGAGGAATTTCAGGCCCGAATGGCGCGACGAATCTTCGAGCCCGTTGCGGGTTTCGTTCGTGAACTTGCAGAAGTTCACCTTCCACGCATGCGACGACAGCCCCAGCATGAAAATATTCGCGCCCGAGCAGAACACCCGGTCCTTCAGGCTCGTCACCACCACCGTACGGACTTCCGGATGCTCGAACCGAATGCGCTGGATCGCGTCGTGCAGTTCGATGTCGACGCCGAGGTCATACGAATTGAGCTTCAGCTTGTAGCCATCGCGGATGCCGCCGTCTTCGGCGATGTCGATGCCGAGCGTCGCGACCGGACCGTTGAAGCTCAGCTTCCAGTGCTTGTACTGCGACGGATCGGTGCGGTAGTCGACCGGCGCGGCCTGAGCAACGGCGGTGGGTGCTGTGGACATGGAGCGTCTCCTGACTGGACGATGCAATCTGTTTTTGAACAATAGTGCATCAACACATCCACGTAAAGCACTTTAGTGCATTTTTACAGAGAAACCCTGGCGCCCACGCCAGGTCAGTTCATGCGCGCTTCGTCGGGCGCTTCCGCCGCGAGGCGCGCGGCGAGACGGTCGCGCAGCTGCAGGTAGGCATCGGCGAGCGTCTTCTCGCTAGTGTCGAACGCCATGTCCGCGCGCCCGTACAGCTCGGCGCGCCCCGCGAGGATGCGCTTCAGGTCGTCCATCGCCTCGCGGTTGCCGGACATCGGGCGCAGATCGCCTTGCGCGACGACGCGGCGCATATGCTCCTCGGGCGTCGCCTGCAGCCAGACAGTGAAGCAGTGGGACAACAGCGCGTTGAACGTGCCCGACTCCGACACGAGCCCGCCCGGCGACGCGATCACCGCGCGCGGATGCTCGTGGATCACCGCCTCCAGCGCGCGGTGCTCATAGCGGCGATACGCGCTCGCACCGTACAGCGAATGGATCTCCGACGGCGGACAGCCCGCGAGCTGTTCGATCACGCGCGTAAGCTCGACGAACGGCACCTTGCGCTCCTGCGCGAGCATGCGCCCGAGCGTCGACTTGCCCGCGCCGCGCAGGCCGATCAGCGCAATGCGGTCCTTGCGGTGCGGGTCGCGCGGCGCCTGCGCGAACATCTCCGCGAGCGCGATCCGCGCGCGCTGCAGCGCCGCCTGGTCGCGCCCTTGCAGCAGCTCGCGGATCAGCAGCCATTCGGCCGATGCAGTGGTTTCGTCGCCGATCACCTCGGCGAGCGGGCAGTTCAGCGTGGCCGCGAGCTGGCGCAGCACCAGCACCGACGCGTTGCCGACGCCCGATTCCAGGTTCGCCAGATGCCGCTCCGACAGACCGGTTTCGGCCGCCAGCGTCTTGCGTGTCATGCCGCGGCGCGCGCGCAGCAGACGCACGCGCTCGCCCATCGCGGTGAGAAACGGGTCGCGTTCTTCGCGTTCGCCGCGTTCGGCGCGGGCCGTGTCGGCTTCGGCTTCGTCCAACGGCGCGGGAGGGTACTTTTGATTCATGTTCTGCGACCTCGTGACTTCGATACATGTACTATAGTGCTTGACACGCACAAGATGAACGGTTTAATTTTCGCCAAAAGTTGATCCAATCACAAACACAGTCATCCTCTGCCGTCATGGTCCTGCGCCGGCGATCCGGCGGCGGGCGCGAACGGTGAGGCGCTGATGCTGTATCTGCTGCCGCAAGGCGCAATCGAATTCACGTGCGCCTAAGCGCCGAGCAGTAAGCATCGAGCGGATCACAAGCACACAACAGCCGCACCGCGCCCACGGATGGAGGAGACATATGGAAGCCCTGCCGGAAACGAGCATGCCTCAGCCCGTCGCGCCGCCGCCCCCGCTGTTCAACTTCGCGACGCATCTGTTCCGGTTGAACGAAGCGCGCGCGAGCAAGGTCGCCTATCTCGACGACCACGGCGCGATGACTTACGGCGAGCTCGAAGAGCGCGCACGGCGCTGCGCCAGCGCGCTGCGCACGCTCGGCGTGCATCCCGAAGAGCGCGTGCTGCTCGTGATGCTCGACACCGTGTCGCTGCCGGTCGCGTTTCTCGGCGCGCTGTACGCGGGCATCGTGCCGGTCGTCGCGAACACCTTGCTGAGCGCCGCCGACTATACCTACATGCTGACGCACAGCCACGCGCGAGCGGTCATCGCTTCGGAACCTTTACTGCCTAACGTGATGGAGGCGCTCGGCAGCATCGACGACGACGGCTGCCAGTTGATCGTCTCGCAGCCTCACGCCGCCACCGACGCGCCGCCTGCCACGCCCCGCTTCGAAACGTTGCTCGACGCGGCAACACCCGCGCTCAAAGGCTGCACGAGCAACGCGGACGACATCGCGTTCTGGCTCTATTCGTCGGGCTCGACCGGCAAGCCTAAAGGCACCGTCCACACGCACGCAAATCTGTACTGGACCGCCGAGCTGTATGCGAAGCCGGTGCTGGGCATCGTCGAAAGCGACGTGGTGTTTTCGGCGGCGAAGCTGTTCTTTGCCTATGGGCTCGGCAACGCGCTGACCTTTCCACTGTCGGTCGGCGCGACCGCGATCCTGATGGCCGAGCGCCCGACCGCCGACGCGATTTTCGCGCGGCTCGTCCAGTATCGTCCGACGGTGTTCTACGGCGTGCCGACCTTGTACGCGAACATGCTGGTGTCGCCGAATCTGCCCGCGCGCGCCGACGTCGCGATCCGCGTGTGCGCCTCGGCGGGCGAGGCGTTGCCGCGCGACGTCGGCGAACGCTTCACCGCGCACTTCGGCGCCGAGATTCTCGACGGGATCGGCTCGACGGAAATGCTGCACATCTTCCTGTCGAATCGCCCTGGCGAAGTCGAATACGGCACGACCGGGCGTCCCGTGCCGGGCTACGAAGTCGAGTTGCGCGACGAAGCCGGGCGGCCGGTGCCCGATGGCGAAGTCGGCGATCTGTTCATCAAGGGGCCGAGCGCGGCGCTGATGTACTGGAGCAATCGCGAGAAAACGCGCGCGACGTTTCTCGGCGAATGGATCAGAAGCGGCGACAAGTATCGGCGTCTCGCGAACGGCTCCTATGTTTACGCGGGCCGCAGCGACGACATGCTGAAAGTGAGCGGCCAGTACGTGTCGCCGGTCGAGGTCGAGATGGTGCTCGTCGCGCATCCCGCGGTGCTCGAAGCGGCGGTCGTCGGCGTCGATCATGGCGGGCTCGTGAAAACGCGCGCGTTCGTCGTGCTCAAGACCGACTTCATGCCGTCCGAGCTGCTCGCGAACGAACTGAAGGCCTTCGTCAAGGAACGGCTCGCGCCGCACAAGTACCCGCGCGATATCGTGTTTACCGACGATCTGCCGAAGACCGCCACTGGTAAGATTCAACGCTTCAAGCTGCGCGAAATTTCATAGGTGATCGATTGATGCAGAACCGTGCTACCGCCCCTGCCGCTTCCGCCGCGAGCGGCGCCAGCCGCTTCGCCGAACTGCCGGCAACCGCGTCGCATGGGCCGCTGCGCATCGAGTACCGCTGGGTCAACGAACAGCCGGACGCCCCGGAAGACGATGCGCCGATCGCGGTCTTCCTGCACGAAGGTCTCGGCTCGATCGCGATGTGGCGCGACTGGCCGCAGACGGTGTGCGAGAGGCTCGGCATGCGCGGACTCGTCTATTCGCGGCCTGGCTACGGACTCTCGACACCGCGCGCCGCACACGAAAAATGGCCGGTCGACTTCATGACCGCGCAGGCGCGCGAGATCCTCCCCGCTCTGCTCGACGCGCTCGATATCGACCCGCGGCAACGCCAGCGCATGTGGGTGATCGGCCATAGCGACGGCGGCTCGATCGCGCTGCTCTACGCGGCGCTGTATCCCGATGCGCTCGCGGGCGCAGTCGTGATCGCACCGCATGTGTTCGTCGAAGACATCTCGGTGCACAGCATCGCGCAGACCAAAGCGCTTTACGAAACCACCGATCTGCGCGCGAAGCTCGCCCGCTATCACGCGGACGTCGATTCCGCGTTCTACGGCTGGAACGATATCTGGCTCGATCCGGCGTTCAGGCAATGGTCGATCGTCGACGCGCTCGCGCCGATCCGTCGCCCGCTGCTCGCGATCCAGGGTCACGACGACAACTACGGCACGATGGCGCAGATCGACACGATCGCCGCGCGCGTGCCGCACGCGCAACTCGTGAAGCTCGACGCCTGCGGACACTCGCCGCATCGCGACGCGCCCGCCGAGCTGAATGACGCCATCGCGGCGTTCGTCCGCGCACAGCAATAAACGGCGCTTCACCGCTTACGGATACTTCATAAAAATTACACGGTTCGGCGATTATGCTGCTGCATCGCTGACCTCGGCACATCGATGGCGAGGCATCCCTTCCCCGCCCGGAGACAGTGCCATGCCTTTCGTGTCGAGCCCAATCCATGCGCCGCGGCGCAAACGATTGACTGGCGTCGTGGCGGTCATCGCGCTATGCGCGCTAACGGGCGCATGCAGCAACGACGACCCGCCCGCCAGCACAAATACGATCAGTTCTACCGAGCATTCCGCCGCTAGCCCCGGCGACCCATCTATCGCCACCCCGCCGGCCGACTCCGCGCCGCCGACGCTGACGGTCCAGACACCCGCGACACCCGCATCCGAAGCCGGCACGGCGCTGTCCGTCACCTCGCCACCGCTCGCGAGCCCCGTCATCCATACCGTCGATTGAGAATCGCGCCGCGCGCGGCGGCAACCTGCCTTCGCGCGTCCGACGCAGCAGCGCCGTTGCAGCACCGCAATCCGTTGTCCCGTGCCTTTTTCCTCCACCGAAGATCAAAGCCACAACCATGACCTTAAAAAATCGCCGTGATTTTCTCCGCTCGGCTGCGCAAGCTGCCGGTTCCTTCACCGCGCTGAGCATGCTGCCGCCAGGCATCCGCAATGCGCTCGCGATTCCGGCCAACAATCGCACCGGTACGATCCGCGACGTCGAGCACATCGTCGTGCTGATGCAGGAGAACCGCTCGTTCGACCACTACTTCGGCACGCTCAAGGGTGTGCGCGGCTTCGGCGACACGCGCGCGATCAATCTCGCGAACGGCCAGCCGGTGTGGTATCAGCCGCTCACCACCGACACCGCCGGTGCCGGGTACGTGCTGCCGTTCCATCCCACCGCGCCGAACCTCGGCCTGCAATTCCTGCAGGATCTCGCGCACGACTGGGGCAGCACGCATGCGGCGTGGAACGGCGGGCGCAACGATCAGTGGGTTCCGTCGAAAGGCGCGACCACGATGGCCTATCTGACGCGCGACGACATCCCGTTCCACTACCAGCTCGCCGACGCATTCACGATCTGCGACGCGTACCACTGCTCGCTGATGGGCCCGACCGATCCGAACCGCTACTACATGTGGAGCGGCTGGGTCGGCAATGACGGTAGCGGCGGTGGTCCGGTGATCGACAACTCGGAGCTCGGCTACGGCTGGTCGACCTACCCGGAAGTGCTGCAGAATGCGGGCATCTCGTGGAAGATCTATCAGGACATCGGCACCGGGCTCGACGCGAACGGTTCATGGGGCTGGACGCAGAACGCGTATATCGGCAACTACGGCGACAACTCGCTGCTCTATTTCAACCAGTACCGCATCGCGCAGCCTGGCAACCCGCTCTACGACAACGCGCGCACGGGCACCAACGCCGCGAACGGCGACGGCTACTTCGACATCCTGAAGCGCGACGTGCAGAACGGCACGCTGCCGCAGGTGTCGTGGATCGTCGCCCCCGAAGCCTACTGCGAGCATCCGAACTGGCCGGCCAACTACGGCGCGTGGTACATCGATCAGGTGTTGCAGATCCTCACGTCGAACCCGGACGTGTGGAGCAAGACCGTGCTCTTGATCAACTACGACGAAAACGACGGCTTCTTCGATCACATCGCGGCGCCGTTCGCGGCCGCGTCGAGCGCGAATGGTCTGTCGACCGTCGACATCACGCACGAAATCTATCCGGGCGATCCGAAGAACGCCGCCGCGCCGTACGGGCTCGGACCGCGCGTGCCGATGCTGGTGGTCTCGCCGTGGTCCAAAGGCGGCTACGTGTGCTCGCAGGTGTTCGACCATACGTCAGTGATCCGCTTCATCGAAAAGCGCTTCGGCGGGCAGCACGATCTCGGCGAATCGAACATCACGCCGTGGCGTCGAGCGGTGTGCGGCGATCTGACCTCGGCGTTCAACTTCGCCAATCCGAACGCGTCGGTGCCGTCGCTGCCCAGCACGAGCGGCTATGTGCCGCCCGACCAGAACCGTCATCAGGATTACGTGCCGCAGCCGCCGGCGCTGCAGACGCTGCCGCAGCAGGAACCCGGCGTGCGCCCGGCACGCGGGTTGCCGTACGAACTGTTCGTGCGCGTCGACGAAGGCTCGCACGGCAAGCTGACGATGCGCTTCGTCAACACGGGTCGCGCGGGCGCGGTGTTCCTCGTGTACGCGGCGAATAGCGCCGACGCGCCGCGCAGCTATACCGTCGAAGCGGGCAAGCATCTACAGGACACGCTGGCGCTCAACGCCGATGGCAGCTACGACTTCAGCGTGCACGGCCCGAATGGTTTCCTGCGCCGCTTCGCGGGCAAGGTGGTCGCGCGAAGCGGGTGGAGTGGTCCGGACACGGCGCGACCGGCCGTTGCCGAAGGCTACGATGTCGCGAACGGCAATCTGCAACTTCGACTCGAGAACGTTGGCCGTGCGCGTTGCCAGTTCACGATCGTCAATGCGTACGACGCGAACAATGTGATCAGGCACGCGGTGCGCGGTGGCGACACTGACAACCTGTACCTCGATCTGCGCAACGCGTATGGCTGGTACGATCTCGCGATCACAGTCGATACGGACCCGACGTTCGCGCGCCGCTTCGCCGGTCACGTGGAGACGGGCCATAGCAGCATGAGCGATCCGGCGTTGGGTGGCTAAGCGTCGCGCTTGCCCTACTCTGTAAAAGCAACGGCCGCTGGCTCTTCGAGCGCAGCGGCCGTTTTTTATCCAGCTGTCAGATGCGAACGCGGATGAACGCGCGCACCTACGACTCGAAATCGAGCCCGCCGATCAACGCGACTGGCTGGCCCTGCGTATGCGTAAGGAAATCGAGTTCGCGCGCCTGGGTCCAGGCATTGAGCTTGCGAGGCAGCGCGGCGAGATATCTGGCGAAACGCGCCGCGCCCTGCTCGCCCATCAGCCTTTCTATTTCATCGCTGTCCCAGGTCAGATACAGATTCAACGGATGCGGGTAATGGCCGAGTTCTTCGAGCGGCGCCGCATGAATCCGCACGCGGGTGGGCTGTCCCTGCGCGCCGCGTGGCAACACCTCGGTGTGCACGGTCTTCGCGAAGCACGCGGCGATCGCCTCGGCGATGCGCGGCGCGAACTCCTGCTCGAAACGAATTGCCGTCTCCGGACGCATCGAGTATCTCCGCTGTCACTCGCAACGTGGTTCGGTCATCGTAGCAGACTCAGTTTTTTGCCGGCGGGAGCGCGTGCGCACCATGCGTCACCGCCTCGCGCAACGCCTTGCGGATCACCTTGCCGGTCGCCGTCATCGGCAGGCTTTCGACGAAGCGAATCTCGCGCGGATATTCGTGCGCGGCCAGACGCGTCTTCACGTGCTGCTGAATCTCGCGCACGAGCGCATCGTCGCCGACGAAACCGGCTTTCAATACGACGAACGCCATCACGATTTCGGTGCGCTCGCGATCGGGCACGCCGACCACGGCCGCCATCGAGACCGCCGGATGACGCAGCAGCGAATCCTCGATCGACGCCGGGCCGATCCGGTAGCCGGCGCTCGTGATGACGTCGTCACCGCGGCCGACGAAGCGAATGAAACCGTCCGCGTCGCGCGTGCCGAGATCGCCGGTCAGCAGAAACTTGCCGCGGAATTTGTCGCCCGTCGCCGCATCGTTGTGCCAGTAGCCGAGAAACATCACCGGATCGGGCGCGGCCACCGCGATATCGCCGATCGCACCGGGCGGCAGCTCGTTGCCGTCGGCATCGACGATCGCGACATGATGCCCCGGCACCGCGCGCCCGATCGCACCGAAACACGGCTCGAACAGCGCCGCGCACGACGACACGACGACGTTGCACTCGGTCTGCCCATAGAACTCGTTGATCGTCACGCCAAGCGCCTCGCGCCCCCAGCCGATCAGTTCCTCGCCGAGCGATTCGCCGCCGCTCGCGACCGATTGCAACGCGAGACGCAGATGTGCAGGCCGCTCGACGCCACGCATCATCTTCAGCGCGGTCGGCGGCAGAAACGCATGGGAGACCGCGTGACGCACGAGCAGATCGAACGCGGCGTGGCCGTCGAATTTCGCAAAACGGCGTGCGAGCACCGCAACGCCGTGATGCCACGACGGCAGCAGCACGTCGAACAGACCGCCGATCCACGCCCAGTCCGCGGGCGTCCACATCAGCGTCGAGTGCGCGGGAAAGCCCTGCTGCGACATTTCCACGCCGGGCAGATGCCCGAGCAATACGCGATGCCCGTGCAACGCGCCCTTCGGTTTGCCGGTCGTGCCCGACGTGTAGATGATGATCGCGGGATCGTCCGCGGCGCTATCGACCGGCGTGAAATCGGCGGCGCTGCCATGCAATGCCTGCCAGAACGAGCGCACCGACTGTTGCGATGCTTCGGTATCCTGCTCGATATCGACACTGAACACCTGCCGCAATTCGGGCAGCGCACCGCGAATTTCACCGATCTTGTGCACACCGGCCTGATCGGTGATCAGCGCGACCGCGCCGCTGTCGCCGAGCCGATGCTCGATCGCGTCGACGCCGAACAGTGCGAACAGCGGCACCGCGACCATGCCGGCCTTGTACGCGGCGAGATGCGCGATGGCCGTTTCGATCGATTGCGACAGGAAGATGCCGATGCGGTCGCCGCGCCGCGCGCCCGCCGCAAGCAGCGCATTGGCGAAGCGGTCGGACAGCGCTTTGAGTTCGTCGAACGTAAAGCGGGTCGCGCGGCCGTCGGCGTCTTCGTAGATAAGCGCGAGACGCCCCGATCCATCGGCCCATTTGTCGCACGTGTCGACGCCGATGTTGTAGCGCGGCGGAATACGCCACGTGAAATTGGCCGTGAGCGAATCATAAGTCTCGCCGTCGAGGTTCATCGTCTCTCCTGGATATCGTCTTTATCGTTGCATGGCGCGGTGCATGGCCCAATGCTTGCTGCACTTGCACGCAAGCCCGGTGCTCTTCAGTTTAGCCCACGTCCCTGCGCCGTTTCGTTGGCGCATCACCAGGCGCTGCCGGATTCACCGCATACGACATACACCCGCCCATAATCGCCGACGCGGTGCGAAGGCCTCAACGATTCGCGACAACTCCTGTGCGATTCGAGCCCTTTACGTCTGACCGTTGCCGTGCGCGTCTAGCATCGGTAAAGGTGCGGCGCGCATGTTGCGCCGCATGATCGTTTCCCTGGATGACCTATGCGCAAGGCAAGATTCGCATCGTTCTGGCACGGTCCAGAACTTTCTCCCTATGAAATTGCGTGTCTGAATTCGTTCACGCTGTACGGCAGCGAGGTCTCGCTTTATAGCTACGAGCCGATCGCCAATCTGCCGCCCCGCATGATCGCGAAGGACGCGAGCACGATACTGCCACGCGATTCGCTGAACGACTTCCCGATCCACGGGGCACCGTCGATGCAGCATTTCACCGACTATTTCCGCCTGGTGATGTTCACGAAGACCGATGAGATCTGGGTCGATACCGACCTGCTGCTGCTACGCGATTTCGATCTCAACGCCAAGGGCGACCTGATCGGCCGGCAGACGTCGTCGAGCATCTGCAATGCGATGCTGCGGCTCGATCCGGATCAGCCGCGCCTGCACCAGTTGATCGAACGGGTCGAAGCGATGAAAGGTACGGCGCTGAAGTGGGGCGACACGGGCCCGCGTCTGTTGACCGCCGTCTACGGCGTGAAGGCCGGTCTTCCCGAAAGCCTGTTTTATCCGGTGCATTTCGACGATTACTACAAGGTGTTCCTGCCGCGCTATTTCGACGAATGCGATGCGCTCTGTTCCGATGCGTACACGCTGCATCTGTGGAACAACCGCGTCGTCAAGATGGGACTCTTCAAGCGCATCGGGCCACCGGATGGCTCGTTCCTGCATTACGTGTTCGAGCAAACCGGCGCGAACGGGATGTTTCGCGAGTTTTACCCGGCGAGCGTGATGCAGACGATGATCGACAACGTGGTGCAAAAAGTCGGCAGCGACGAAGGCGTGCGCAAGCTGCTGCGCGTCGGCGTGCCGATGGTCACGACGGCCATCGTGCGCAAGCTCGGCGTCTGAGTTCGCAGCGTCAGCTCACGCCGCCGCTGCCCGCGTTCCGCACCTGCTCCAGCACGAAGTCGATGAACGTCGCCGCCGCGCGCGTCTGATGCCGGTTCGGCATATATAGCATGTACATGTGCGTGCCGAAGATGCTGAGCCGCCACGCATCGAGCGCGCTCAGCAAGGCGCCGCGCTTCAGATCGTCCTGCACCACGTAGTCGGGCACGAGTCCGACGCCGAGACCAGCCAGCACTGCCTGGCGCAAAAATAGAAAGTTCTCCGAGATGATCGTCGGTTCGAGCAGTACTTCGTGACGCTCGTCGCGTAGATACGCGGCGAGCCGTAGCTGCTTGCCTATCACGGTGGCGGTAATCAGGGGCGCCGCGCGCAGGTCGTCGAGCGTCACGGGCATGCCGTGCGTCCGCGCGAATTCGGGCGACGCGCACGCTACGTACCTGACCGGCCCCATGTCCCGCGCGACGAGGTTTTGCGGCGGCTCCGACATCACGCGCACCGCGATGTCGATCTCGTCGCGCATCAGATCCTCGACGCGGTTCTCGAACATCACGTCGAGCACGATGCCCGGATACAGCCGCTTGAACGCGATCAGCCAATCGGACATCACGATCTGGCCGTAACCGCTCGGCACGCTCAGCCGCACGCACCCCTGCAGGCTCTGGCCGAGCGTCGTCACCGACTCGCGCGCGGCAAGCAGCGCGTTGCGAATCGTGCGGCCGTGCTCGTAGAGCCGCAGACCGATCTCGGTCGGCTCGACGCGACGCGTGGTGCGACGCACCAATTGCAGCCCGACCGAGCGCTCGAGCTGGTTCAGGTGATAGCTGACGTTCGCGCGGCTCATCTTGAGCCTGCGCGCCGCTTCGCTCAGATTGCCGGCGTCGAGGATGTCGACGAGCAAGGTCAGGGAGTTGACGTCCATCGAAGCGCCTTTGTCAAAATAACTTTGACAGTCTGTCAATCAGACATGTCATTGTCAATGAACGTTGACCACTCCAGAATGGGGCGATCCGGCGCACGAAGATCGCGCGCGCCTCGCCACAATCAAACGGAGACACCCCCGATGACCCTTCCCGCCTCAACCGACGTCGTCACGCGCGAATTGCGCGGCAAAGTGCTGCTCGTCACGATCGACCATGCGCCGGTCAACGCGCTATCCGCCGACGTGCGGCGCGGTCTGCTCGCCGCGATCGAAGCCGCCGACGCCGATCAGGCCGTGCAAGCCGTGCTGATCGTCGGCGCGGGGCGCAACTTCATCGCCGGTGCCGATATTCGCGAGTTCGGCAAGCCGCCGGTGCCACCGTCGCTGCCGGACGTGTGCAACCGCATCGAGGCGTGCGCGAAACCCGTTGTCGCGGCGATCCACGGCGCCGCGCTCGGCGGCGGCCTCGAAGTGGCGCTGGCAGCGCATTACCGGATTGCCGTCGACGGCGCGAAGCTCGGCCTGCCTGAAGTGCAGTTAGGTCTGCTGCCGGGCGCGGGCGGCACGCAGCGCACGCCGCGCCTGATCGGCGCGCAGGCCGCGCTCGATCTGATGCTGAGCGGCCGCCATGCGAGCGCGAAGGAAGCGCTCGCGTTCGGCCTGATCGACCGTCTCGGCGACAGCGGCGATATCCTCGCCGAAGGGCTCGCCTACGTGCACGAACTGCTTGCCGCCCATGCCCCGGTGCGCCGCACGCGCGAGGCTACTGCATTGACCGATCGCGCCGCGAGCCTCGCGGCGCTCGCAAAAGCGCGCGAGGAAACGGCGAAGAAAGCGCGTGGCCTGTTCTCTCCGCTGAAAATCGTCGACGCGGTCGAGGCTGCGATCGAACAGCCCTTCGACGAGGGCCTGAAACTCGAACGCCAGCTGTTCCTGCAATGCCTCGACAGCCCGCAGCGCGCCGGCCTGATTCACGCGTTCTTTGCCGAGCGCGAAGTGCTGAAAGCGCCCGAAACGCGCGACGCGAAACCGCGCGCGCTCGACGCGATCGGCGTGATCGGCGGTGGCACGATGGGCGCGGGCATTGCGGTCGCGGTGCTCGATGCGGGACTGCCCGTCACGATGATCGAACGCGACGAGGCGTCGCTCGCGCGAGGCCGCGCGCACATCGACAAGGTCTACGACGGGCTGATCGCCAAGGGCCGGCTTACCGCGGAGAGGAAGGCCGCGATCATGGCGCGCTGGAGCGGCAGCACCTCCTACGATGCGCTCGCGCACGTCGACGTCGTGATCGAAGCCGTGTTCGAAGACCTCGACGTCAAAAAGGCAGTGTTCGCCGAACTCGATCGCGTCTGCAAGCCCGGCGCGGTGCTCGCGACCAACACCTCGTATCTGGACATCGACGCGATCGCGGCCAGCGTCTCGCGTCCCGCCGACGTGGTCGGCCTGCACTTTTTCTCGCCCGCCAACATCATGAAGCTGCTCGAAGTCGTGGTGCCGAAGCAGGTCAGCGCCGACGTCGTCGCGACCGCGTTCGAGCTCGCGAAGAAGCTGCGCAAGACGCCGGTGCGCGCGGGCGTGTGCGACGGCTTCATCGGCAATCGCCTGCTCGCAGTGTATCGCGCCGCCGCGGACGCGCTGATGGAAGACGGCGCCTCTCCGTACCAGATCGACGCAGCGGTGCGCACGTTCGGCTTTCCGATGGGACCGTTCCAGGTGATCGACCTCGCGGGCGGCGACATCGGCTGGGCGGCGCGCAAACGCCGCGCGGCTACGCGCAACCCGAACGCACGCTACGTGCAGATCGCCGATCGCCTGTGCGAGCGTGGCTGGTTCGGCCAGAAGACCGGCCGCGGATTTTATCTGTACCCCGAAGGAACGCGCGGCGGCACGCCCGATCCCGAAGTCGAGGCGATCATCGATGCCGAGCGCAAGCGCGCGGGCATCACGCCGCGCAGCTTCAGCGACGAGGAGATCATGCGCCGCTACATGGCCGCGCTGATCAACGAAGGCGCGAACGTCGTGCACGAAGGCATCGCGCTGCGCCCGCTCGACGTAGACGTGACCTTGCTGTACGGCTATGGCTTTCCGCGTTACCGCGGCGGGCCGATGAAATACGCGGACAGTGTCGGCCTGCCGACGATTCTCGCCGACATCCGCGAATTCGCGAAGGAAGACCCGCTGTTCTGGCGACCGTCACCGCTCATCATCGATCTGGTCGAACGAGGCGCTGATTTCGCGAGCCTGAACACGACGGCCTGAGCCCCCACCGAACCCTGACGGAGCAAAGCGATGGATCTGAACTTCACGCCTGAAGAAGAAGCGTTTCGCGTCAGCGTGCGGGCCTTTCTGCGCGACAGGCTTCCGCAACGTCTGGCCGACAAGGTGCACGGCGGCCGGCGTCTGACGCGCGACGACATGGCCGAGTGGCACGCGATTCTGAACGCACAAGGCTGGCTCGCGAATCACTGGCCGAAGGAATACGGCGGCACGGGCTGGAACGCAGTGCAGAAGTTCATCTTCGAAAACGAATGCGCACTCGCCGGCGCGCCGCGTATCGTGCCGTTCGGCGTCAACATGCTGGGGCCGGTGCTGATCAGGTACGGCAGCGAGGCGCAGAAACGCCACTGGCTGCCGCGCATTCTCGATGGTTCCGACTGGTGGTGCCAGGGCTATTCGGAGCCGGGCGCGGGCTCCGATCTCGCGTCGGTCAAGACGACAGCGGTGCGTGGCACGGACGCCCAGGGCGAGCATTACATCGTCAATGGCCAGAAGACGTGGACCACACTCGCTCATTACGCCAACATGATCTTCTGCCTCGTGCGCACCGCGACCGACGTGCGCAAACAGGAAGGCATCAGCTTCCTGCTGATCGACATGAACACGCCGGGCATCGAAGTGCGGCCGATCATCACGCTCGACGGCGAGCACGAAGTCAACGAAGTGTTCTTCACCGACGTGCGCGTGCCCGCCGGGAATCTCGTCGGCGAAGAGAACAAGGGCTGGACCTACGCGAAATATCTGCTCACGTATGAGCGCACGAATATCGCGGGCGTCGGCTTTTCGGTCGCCGCGTTCAACCGGCTGCGCAAGATCGCCGCGAAGCAGCTACGCAATGGCCGGCCGCTTGCCGAGGATCCCGCGTTCGCGACACGCATGGCGCGCGTCGAGATCGATCTCGAGAACATGAAGACGACCAATCTGCGCGTGATCGCGGCGGTGGCGGGCGGCGGCGTGCCCGGTGCCGAGAGTTCGATGCTGAAGATTCGCGGCACTGAGATTCGTCAGGAAATCTCGTCACTGACGCGGCGCGCGATGGGCGCTTATGCGCAGCCATTCGTTGAGGAAGCGCTGCACGAAGGTTTCGACGGCGCGCCGGTCGGCCCCGACGAAGCCGCGAGCGCCGCGTCGCAGTACTTCAATAATCGCAAGCTGTCGATCTTCGGCGGCTCGAACGAAATCCAGAAGAACATCATTTCCAAAATGATCCTCGGACTGTAAGAGGCGCGCGTCATGAATTTCCAGCACACCGAAGACCGCCGCATGCTGGCGGATACGCTGAATCGTTTTATCAGCGACCAATACGGCTTCGCGACACGCGACAGGATCGCGCGCTCGATGCAAGGCTTCAGCACTGAGTTGTGGGCGCGCTTTGCGGAGCTTGGCGTGATCGGCGCATTGTTCGATGAAGCGAGCGGCGGTTTTGGCGGCGGCGGTTTCGATATTTCCGTCGTGTTCGAGTGTATCGGGCGTGGACTCGTGGTCGAACCGTTTCTCGATACGCTGATCGTCGGCCGGGCGATGGCTCGCAGCGGCAGCGACGCGCAGAAAGCGGCGCTGGGTTCGTTGATCGACGGCTCGCAGATCGTTGCGCTTGCGCATGGTGAACCGGACAGTCATTACGAGCTTGCACGGGTCGCAATGACGCGCGCGCAGCGCAGCGAAATTGGCAACAGCGGCACGTGGAAGTTGAACGGCGCGAAGGCGGTCGTTCAGCTTGGCGAGCAGGCTTGCGTGTTCCTCGTCTCGGCGCGCACGAGCGGCGCTGACGATGCCGAAGACGGCGTCACGCTTTTTCTTGTTCCGCGCGACGCGATGGGTGTGAGCGTGCACGGCTATCGCAAGATCGAAGGAGGACGCGCGGCCGAAGTGACGTTCGACAATGTCACGCTCGGCGACGACAGCGTGCTCGGCTCAGTGGACCAAGGCTTTGCGACGCTCGAATACGCGGTGAGTTGCGGCGTGCTCGCGTTGTGCGCGGAAGCGGTCGGCGCAATGGACGTCGCGAAAGACTACACGCTCGACTATCTGCGCACGCGCAAGCAGTTCGGCGTGCCGATCGGCAGCTTCCAGGCGTTGCAGCATCGCATGGCCGATTTGCTGCTCGAAATCGAGCAGGCACGCTCGGCGGTGATCAATGCTGCTGCGGCGCTCGACGGCGAACGCACCGCGCGCGAGCGGGCGGTGTCGGCGGCGAAGTACAGTATCGGCCGGATCGGCTCACGGGTTGCGGAGGAATGCATCCAGTTGCACGGCGGGATCGGCATGACGTGGGAGTTGCCGCTCGCGCACTACGCGAAGCGGTTGGTGATGATCGATCATCAGCTTGGGGATGAGGATCATCATCTGGAGCGGTTTTTGGCGTTGGGGGCTGCTTGATAGTTGTGCGGATGGTGTGGGGCCGTGGGTGGGCTGCGCGGACAACTTTAGACTTGGGAGAGACGAACGAAAACTTGTAACCCTCTTCGTTTCAATCTGGAGGGAAGCAAATGCCGCCATATGGGCGAATGCCCAAAATTGCTTGCGAAATGCCGATTCGTTTGAAATTGTTGGTAGATTGCTCTCGCATAACTTCGGAGAGCTGAGCATGGCAAACGAATCAAAGAAATTGAGCAGTACAGGACGGACTGCTTTGCGGCTGCGCGAGGGAGTTGTCTTACGCTACTACAACGACATCGCAAACAATTGCACCTACGGTTTAGGCACTCTTGTGCACACTGGGCCGTGCACAGCAGCTGAACTCCGGCGCCCGGTGACACCCGCGGACGTGGATATCCAGCTAGCGGCAGGGGTCCAAGCCGCCGAAAGCGCGGTCAGGAACCGGGTCACGGACCACGAACTGACTCAGGAGCAATTCGACTCCCTTGTGAGCTTTACCTATAACACGGGAGCAACCGGCGCACGACAGGCCCTGGAAGCTGCCAATCGCGGCCAGCTCAACGAAGTTGCAAGCCACATGGGGCAGAACGTTTATGTCCATCCGCGCGACGCCCATGGCAGACGCCTGCCCGCGGTACGGGTACCCGGCCTGATAAGTCGCCGCCGCGAAGAAGCTGCGCCGTTCCTCATGCGGGGACAGCGATGAAATATTTTGTCGCGGCGCTAGCGCTTGTCGGCACTTCTGTGCTGGCTACCCCAGCCGCTCCGGTCGACGAAATCGCGAATCGGAGTGGACTGCCCGCAAGCGAGGTCGCCGCAGCCCTATCGAATTGCGAAGCCAATCAAACCAGCATGAATCTCTGTGCATGGCGCGATCAGATCGTCGCGGAACAGCGACTGGAACGGGTCGTCGAGGGCAAGATCGTCTCATCGGAGACCTGCAAAGCCGCGCTCGAGAAAAGGCTCACCGAGTGGAAAAAACGCCGTGACGCCAACTGCGAAAAATCGGCCTCGCAACAATGGGGCGGCGGGTCGATGCTACCCACGGCAGTCGCGATGTGTAAAACAGCCGAGACCGAGCGCATGAGCAAAGCGATCCAAGCCTCGGGATGCAGATGAGCGCGAGCGAAGCTTTGGCAGCGGGGAACGTAGTCATCCGCGACGGACAAGAAAAAAGGACCTACGGTTTGCACCGTAAGTCCTTTTTGATCTTTGGTCGGGGCGAGAGGATTTGAACCTCCGACCACCTGCACCCCATGCAGGTACGCTACCAGGCTGCGCTACGCCCCGAACAGAAAAAAAATTATAACAGACACTTCATTCGATTAGAACTGCCCCGCACGAACAAAGTGAACAGGCTCATGAACTAGTGGCCCAGCAAATCGATCACGTTCTGCAGTTCCTTGCGCAGCTTCTCGACGTCGACGGCAACAGTAGCCGCCGACACCTCGACCTGCCCCGCAGGTCCCCCAGCACCCTCGCCTTCCTCGATCTGCGCATCCGGCCCACCCCCGCCATGCGAATCGAGCCGGTTGCGTGCCCCGTTGATCGTAAAACCCTGCTCGTACAGCAACTCTCGAATCCGCCGGATCAACAGCACCTCGTGATGCTGATAATACCGACGATTGCCGCGTCGCTTGACCGGCCTCAACTGGGTGAACTCCTGCTCCCAATAACGCAGCACATGAGGCTTCACGCCGCATAGTTCGCTGACCTCACCGATCGTGAAGTAGCGCTTCGCCGGTATCGGGGGCAAGACGACTTTTTCGATCGTCGCTGTCATCGTCAGTTAGCCGTGATGGGTTGCGCTAAAGCGCGCCAGTCAATCAGCGCGCGAAGCTCGCTTCGGCGCCGTTCTCGACGAGCGCCTTCAACTTTTGACTTGCATGAAACGTCACCACGCGGCGCGCGGCGATCGGAATCGCCTCGCCAGTCTTCGGATTTCTGCCCGGACGCTGCGGCTTGTCGCGCAACTGGAAGTTACCGAAGCCCGACAGCTTCACGCTATCGCCGCTCTCCAGCGCATCGCGGATCACCTCGAAGAACGCCTCGACCATGTCCTTCGCTTCCCGCTTGTTGAGCCCGACATTGTCGAACAGCAACTCGGCAAGTTCCGCCTTGGTGAGCGTCGGCGTTTCATTGGAAACGACGGCGGGTGATGTCGGAATATCTCGAATCATGGCGCTGCGTTGCGCCGTAAGAAGGGCTTCGAAATCACTCGAGTTCATTTCATTCATATCTATCAAATGGCGCGCCAAGCGTAAAACAATGGATGCGGAAACAGCCGTGCAATTGTTAAATGCGGGTTATCCGCGCAACCGTGCGCCATATACTCGAGCCAGACGTTCCACCAGAGTTTGAATAGCCAGATCGACCGTTTCATCCTGAAGGGTTCCGCCAGTATCTTGCAAGGTCACCCGGAACGCAAGGCTTTTCTCGTGCGCGGCCAGACCACCGGAAGTGTTTGATTTTGGACGAAATTCGTCGAAAAGTGCAACCTTCTGGACAGCCTTGCAAGCCGGCTCGGACTGCGCCTTCTGAAGCTCGTCGAGCAGCGCCTGGACCTCGATTTTCTGATCGACGACCACCGCAATATCACGTCGTACCGGCGGGAATTTTGAAACTTCCGATGGAATCGGCAATACGCGTTGCATTAATGCTTCCGCTTCGATTTCAAACAGAATCGGCGCATGCGGCAAATCATATTTTTGCATCCAGCGCGGATGCAATTCGCCAATCCAACCCACTGCGCGACCATTCAATTCGATCCGCGCGCTACGCCCGGGATGCAGCGCCGGATGCTCGGCCTTCACGAATTGCGCGACTGCCGGGGAGACCAGTGCTTCGAGGTCGCCCTTCACGTCGAAGAAGTCGACCGCGCGCGCCGGCGCGCCCCACTGCTCCTCGAGCGCGGGACCATAGGCAAGCGCGCCGATCATCTTCGGCTGCGCAAAGCCTTCGACGGTCAACTCGCCGGCCTTGATCGACGGATCGTGCAGGAACACGCGGCCCGCTTCGAACACGCGCACACGATCCGCTGCACGACGGTTCAGGTTCGTGCGCAGCACATTAATCAGGCTGCCGAACAGTGTCGTACGCATCATCGACAGCTGGCTCGCGATCGGATTGATCAGACGCACGGGGTCGCTGTTGCCCGCGAAGTCCTGCTCCCACTCGGCGTCGACGAAGCTGAAGTTCACCGTTTCCGCGTAGTCCCGCGCAGCGAGCGCGTGACGGATCGCGTGGATCGAGCGTTGCGTCTCGTTGGTCGCGCGCATTTCGCTGGTCGCGACCGGCGGGCGGGCCGGAATCTTTTCGAAGCCGTAGATACGCGCGACTTCTTCGATCAGGTCCTCTTCGATCTCGATATCGAAGCGGTACGACGGCGGCATCACCGAGAACGTATCGCCGTCGCGCTCGAACGACAGACCAAGGCGCGTGAAAATCTGCGCGATTTCATCGGCGCCGATCGCAACGCCGATGATGCGGTTCGCACGCGAGACGCGCATCTTCACGGATGCGCGCTTCGGCACGTTGACGATCTGATCGTCGACCGGACCCGCTTCACCGCCGCAAATGTCGAGGATCAACTGCGTGATGCGCTCGATATGATCGACGGTCGTCGCGTAGTCGACGCCGCGCTCGAAGCGATGGCCTGCATCGGTCGAGAAGTTGTACTTGCGCGAGCGGCCACGAATGCTATCGGGCCACCAGAACGCGGCTTCGAGGTAGATGTTGGTGGTGTCAAGCGTGACCGCGGTGCTGTCACCGCCCATGATGCCTGCGAGGCTTTCGATGTGCTGTTCGTCCGCGATCACGCCGACCGTTTCGTCGAGCTCGACCGTGTTGCCGTTCAGCAGCTTCAGCGTTTCGCCCTTGCGGCCCCAGCGTACGTCCATGCCGCCATGGATCTTGTCGAGATCGAACACGTGAGACGGGCGTCCCAGCTCGAGCATCACGTAGTTCGAGATGTCGACGAGCGCTGAGATGCTGCGCTGGCCCGAGCGCTCGAGACGCTCGACCATCCATTGCGGCGACTTCGCGCGTGCATTGACGCCGCGGATCACGCGGCCCGAGAAACGGCCGCACAGGTCGGGCGCCGAGATCTTCACGGGCAGCGTTTCATTCAGCTTGACCGGAGCCGGCTTGATTTCGAGCGGGCGCAGCAGTGCGCCCGTAATCGCCGACGTTTCGCGCGCGACACCGAACACCGACAGACAGTCCGCCTTGTTCGGCGTGAGCTTGATTTCAAAAACGGTATCGTCGAGGTTGAGCGTCTCGCGGATGTCCTGGCCGATGGGCGTATCTTCCGGCAGGATCATCAGACCGCTGTGGTCTTCGGAGAGCTTCAGCTCGCGCGCCGAGCACAGCATGCCCTGGCTTTCCACACCGCGTAGCTTTGACAGCTTGATCGCGAACGGCGCCGCACCCTCTTCGGCCGGCGGCAGTTGCGCGCCCACCAGCGCGACCGGCACCTTGATGCCGGGCGCAACATTCGGCGCGCCGCACACTATGTTCAGCGTCGCGCCGGTACCGGCGTTGACCTGACACACGTTGAGCTTGTCCGCATCCGGGTGCTTGACGACTTCCAGCACCTGGCCGACGACGATCTTCGAGGTCGGCGGCGCGGCCGGCCGCAGGTCTTCGACTTCGAGACCCGCCATCGTCAACGCGTGCGACAGCTCGTCGGTGGTCAGTTGCGGGTCGACAAAAGTTCTGAGCCAGGATTCCGGAAATTGCATGGTTCTGTGTACGTTCTGATCAGGTTGGGTCCACGTCCGGCAGATGCTTCGTAAAGCCCGGTGGTCTTGCGACGGTTCAGCGGGCTCTGCCGGGGACGCTCGCGGCACGCACCGGGTGCGCTACCGCGTTCTAAGCTTTGTCGCGCTCGCGCGCGCCGGTTCAGGCGAATTGACGCAGGAACCGCAGGTCGTTTTCGAAGAACAGGCGCAAATCCTGCACACCGTAGCGCAGCATCGTGAGACGCTCGAGGCCGCTGCCGAAAGCGAAGCCGATGTAGCGCTCCGGGTCGAGACCCATGTTGCGGATCACGGTGGGGTGGACCTGGCCGGAGCCCGAAATTTCGAGCCACTTGCCCGCGTTCTTGCCCGTTTCGAACTGCATGTCGATTTCGGCCGACGGTTCGGTGAACGGGAAATACGACGGACGGAAGCGCACGAGAATGTCGTCGCGCTCGAAGAATTTCTTCAGGAAGTCGGTATAGACGCCCTTCAGGTCCGCGAAGCTGATATTTTCGTCGATCCACAGGCCTTCGACCTGGTTGAACATCGGCGAATGCGTCGCGTCGCTATCGACGCGATACGTGCGGCCCGGCACGATCACCTTGATCGGCGGCGTGTTGGTGCGCGCGTAGCGCACCTGCATCGGGCTCGTATGCGTGCGCAGCAGAAGCGGGCGGCCGTCTGCATCCTTGCCGTCGACATAAAAGGTGTCCTGCATGGAACGCGCCGGATGGTTTTCCGGGCTGTTCAGCGAGGTGAAGTTGTACCAGTCGGTTTCGATCTCGGGGCCGTCGGCCACGTCGAATCCGATCGTACGGAATATCTGTTCGACGCGCTCCCAGGTGCGCATCACAGGGTGCAGACTACCTGCGCTGGTGCCGCGGCCGGGCAGCGTGACGTCGATCGCTTCAGCGGCGAGGCGCTGGTTCAGGAGCGCGTCGGCAAGCGCCTGACGACGCGCCGTCAGCGCGGCTTCGACCTGTTGCTTGACGAGGTTGATCCGTGCGCCTTCGGTCTTGCGCGTTTCGGGATCGAGTTTGCCAAGGCCCTTCAACAGCTCGGTCAGCGCACCCGCTTTACCGAGAAAGCGGGCTTTCTCGTTCTCCAGGGTGGTGACGTCGGGGGCTTCTGCGAAGGCTTTTTGCGCGTCGGCGACAATCTGGTCCAGATCCATTGATCCCATCATTTCAACGTCAGTGTTCTATCGAAACAAAACTGGTTCTACCAACAAAAACGGGGCTCGGTGAGGAGCCCCGTTTTTGTTGCAGCGTCACCGAGACTACCGGATGTTCGCTGCAACGAACCACGCAGTTTTAATTGCCAGAAGCGCAATCAGGCTGCAACGGCGGCTTTCACCTGCTGAACGATCGCAGCAAAAGCAGCCTTGTCGAACACAGCCATGTCGGCCAGCACCTTGCGGTCCAGTTCGATCGACGCCTTTTTCAGGCCGTTGATGAACACGCTGTACGTCATGTCGTGCTGACGCACCGCCGCGTTGATACGCGTGATCCACAGTGCGCGGAACACACGCTTCTTGTTGCGGCGATCGCGGTAGGCGTACTGGCCTGCGCGCATGACCGCCTGCTTGGCGATGCGATAGACGTTATTGCGACGGCCGCGGTAACCCTTGGCCAGCTTGATGATCTTCTTGTGACGGGCCCGTGCGGTAACCCCACGTTTTACTCGAGGCATGTTTCGCTCCTATGAGTGTCAGTTAAGGGTTAAGCGAACGGCAGCATTGCGCGAACGGAGTTCAGATCGGAATCATGAACTGCCGTGGAGCCGCGCAGATGGCGTTTGTTCTTGGTGGACTTCTTGGTAAGAATGTGACGCTTGAAGGCCTGACCGCGCTTGACGGTACCGCCCGGACGCACCACGAAGCGCTTTGCAGCGCTCTTCTTGGTCTTCATCTTCGGCATGACAACTCCATTATTAGATGGACATGGGTGTGCGGTCGGCCAGATGGCCATTTCCCGCCCTTCGAAACCCATTCCACTTGGTATGCAGACCGCCATACTGCCTGCGGCCGCTTTTCGGGAACCACCGCGCACTTGCATGCACGC
This sequence comes from Paraburkholderia sp. HP33-1, assembly GCF_021390595.1. NCBI lineage: Bacteria > Pseudomonadati > Pseudomonadota > Betaproteobacteria > Burkholderiales > Burkholderiaceae > Paraburkholderia > Paraburkholderia sp. HP33-1. The sequence continues at coordinate 2,286,310 of NZ_JAJEJR010000001.1, forward strand.
CGTTCCGAAATCTTCCAATACCACGCCGGATACCCGGCACAGCATCAAACAAATCTGCGCCACCGGAGCACGCTCCACATGGCGCGCCGCTCCAGCCAATTGCTTCGCGCTTACTTCTTTTTCTTCGGAGCGAGCACCATGATCATCTGGCGCCCTTCCATTTTCGGCATCTGCTCGACCTGACCAACTTCGTCGAGGTCGGTGCGCAGGCGTTCGAGCATGCGCATGCCAATTTCCTGGTGAGCCATTTCGCGGCCACGGAAACGCAACGTGATTTTCGTCTTGTCGCCGTCTTCGAGGAAGCGGACGAGGTTGCGCAGCTTGACGTTGTAATCACCGTCGTCGGTACCCGGGCGGAATTTGACTTCCTTGACCTGGATGACCTTCTGCTTGAGCTTGGCCTCGTGTTGCTTCTTCGCTTCCTGGTACTTGAACTTGCCGTAATCCATCAAGCGGCAAACCGGCGGAACCGCTTGCGGAGCGATTTCGACCAGATCCACGTCCTGCTGTTCCGACATTCGGAACGCATCAGCGAGTTTCACGATGCCGAGCGGTTCGTTCTCGACGCCGACCAGTCGCACCTCGGGTGCTGTAATTTCACCGTTGATGCGGTGCGCAGACTTATCAGTAGCGATGTTACGTTTCCTCTAAAAATTAAAAAAAACGAGCCGGGGTACCAGGTGGTTTAGTTGAACGACTGCACGTCCTGGCGCAGACGCTCAATGAAGGCGTCAACAGGCATTACACCCAGATCGACACCACCACGGGCACGCACGGCTACCGTTTGCGCTTCACGCTCCTTGTCGCCGACCACCAGTAGGTACGGCACCTTTTCCAGCGTGTGCTCGCGTATTTTATAGCTAATCTTCTCGTTGCGCAAATCAGCCTCGACTCTAACCCCTTGTTTTTGCAACGATTGAGCTACCGACTGCGCATATTCGGCCTGGCTTTCCGCAATATTCATCACGACGACCTGCATCGGCGCGAGCCACGCCGGCATTGCACCAGCATGGTGCTCGATGAGAATCCCGAGGAAACGCTCCATCGATCCGACGATCGCCCGGTGCAGCATGATCGGGCGGCGGCGGCTGTTGTCTTCAGCGACGTATTCGGCACCCAGACGCTCCGGCAGGACCATGTCGAGCTGCAGCGTACCGCACTGCCACGAGCGGCCAAGCGCGTCCTTGATGTGATACTCGACCTTCGGGCCGTAGAACGCGCCCTCGCCGGGCAGCTCTTCCCACGTGACGCCGCAGGCCGTCAGCGCCTCGCGCAACCCCTGCTCCGCGCGATCCCACGTTTCGTCGGTGCCGGCGCGCGCATCCGGGCGCAGCGACAGCTTGATCTCGACATTGTCGAAGCCGAAGTCGCGGTAGACACTCATCGCGAGCGTGTTGAAGGCGATCGATTCGCTGATGAACTGCTCTTCAGTACAGAAAATATGCGCGTCGTCCTGCACGAAGCCACGCACGCGCATCAGTCCGTGCAGCGCTCCCGACGATTCGTTTCGATGGCACGAACCGAACTCCGCGTAACGCAGCGGCAGATCGCGATACGAGCGCAGACCGTGGTTGAACACCTGCACGTGACCGGGGCAGTTCATCGGCTTGATCGCGTAGTCGCGCTTTTCCGATTCCGTCGTGAACATGTTTTCACGATAGTTCTGCCAGTGGCCCGACGCTTCCCACAGCGAACGGTCCATGATCATCGGCGTCTTGATTTCAAGGTAGCCGGCGTCGTTCACGCGACGGCGCATGTACTGCTCGACCTGCTGCCACAGCGTCCAGCCGCGCGGATGCCAAAACACCATGCCCGGCGACTCGTCTTGCATATGAAACAGGTCGAGCTGTTTACCGAGCTTGCGATGGTCGCGCTTCTCGGCTTCTTCGAGCATGTGCAGATACGCTTCCTGGTCCTCCTTCTTCGTCCAGGCCGTTCCGTAAATGCGCTGCAGCTGCTCGTTCTTCGAGTCGCCGCGCCAGTATGCGCCCGCGACTTTCATCAGCTTGAAGACCTTCAGCTTGCCGGTGGACGGCACATGCGGGCCGCGGCACAGGTCCGTGAAGCCGCCGTGCGAGTACAGCTTGATGTCGTCGCTTGCGGGGATCGATTCGATGATCTCGGCCTTGTACTTCTCGCCGATGCTCTTGAAATAGTCGACCGCTTCGTCGCGTGACACCACGCGGCGCGACACCGGCTCGTCCCTCTTCGCGAGCTCCTGCATGCGCTTTTCGATCGTTTCCAGATCTTCCGGCGTGAAAGGACGGTTGTACGAGAAGTCGTAATAGAAGCCGTTGTCGATGACCGGGCCGATCGTGACCTGCGCTTCCGGGTACAGATCCTTCACCGCATACGCGAGCAGGTGCGCCGTCGAGTGGCGAATGATATCGAGACCGTCTGCGTCCTTGTCCGTGACGATGGCGAGCGCCACGTCGCGATCGATCAGCGCGGACGTATCGACCAGTTCACCGTCGATCTTGCCGCCGAGCGCGGCTTTCGCGAGGCCGGGGCCGATCGAGGCGGCCACTTCGGCGACGGTCACCGGATGCTCGTACTGTCGAACAGAACCGTCAGGCAAACGTATCGAAACCATTGCGTTCTCCGTGATGCCGACCGGCGGCGGCACATACAACCAGGGTCAAAAAGACAAAAAAATGCGGCCCCGCTTTCGAGGGGCCGCATTCACATTTTATGCAAACTTCACCGGCGAAATTGGTCCTCGACTAGCGTCGTTCCGAATTGCTTCCGGTCAACGTTCGCGGTGTCATAACCGTATTCGCCTTTTTTGCGCTCAAAGCGCTTACTGCAGTTTGCGAAATTCCGGCGAAGCCAGAATTTCATTTTCGTTGGTAGGCTCGATTGGACTCGAACCAACGACCCCCACCATGTCAAGGTGGTGCTCTAACCAGCTGAGCTACGAGCCTGAAAAAAGGAGAGTATATGGGGTATGGCGCGACTTGGCAAGCACTTTTATGCGAAGGCTTTAATTTTCCGTCGCACCGCTGTCGGGCTTTTTCCCAACCGCCCGCACCTCAATTCTTGCGCGTCGCCCGCACCACACCCGTGATCTCGCCCAGCACCGTGCACGCGCGTTGAATCTGCGCGGAACTCGACACCTCGACGGTAAATTGCATGAACGCGGCATTACGGCGCGATTGCGTCTTCACGCCGATCACGTTCATCTTTTCCCGCGCGAACACTTCGGAGATGTCGCGCAGTAGACCCTGCCGGTCCGTCGCCTCGATGCTGAGGTCGACCGGGTAGACTGAGTGGCCGCGGCCACTCATCACGTCCGCCGACCACGCGGTCTGCAGCACCCGCTCCGGCGCCCGCTCGGCCATGCGGCGGAACGTCGCGCAGTCGCTGCGGTGCACCGACATGCCCTTGCCGCGCGTAACGAAGCCGCAGATATCGTCGGGCGGTGCGGGCCGGCAGCAGCGCGCGAGCTGCGTAAGCAACGCATCGACGCCGACCACCAGCACGCCAGTGGATGCACCGCGCGCGACGCTCGCGCCGCTGCTGCGCTTCTCGAATTTCTCCGGCGCATCGACCACGGGCTCGGGCGGCGGCGCATCTTGCAGCGCCTGCTCCACGAGCCTCAGACTGAACTCTTCCTTGCCGACGACGTTGAACAGGTCGTCGGTCGTCTTGAAGCCGAGCCGCGTGGCCAGCTGATCGAGATTGACCGAGGTCTTACCCTCGCGCTGCAGGGTTTTTTCGACCATCGCGCGACCGTTCGCGATGTGCTCCTGCGACTCGACCGCGTTGAACCACGCGCGCACCTTCTGCCGCGCGCGCGCGCTTTGCAGATAGCCCAGTTGCGGATTGAGCCAGTCGCGCGACGGACCGCCCTCCTTCACCGCCACGATCTCGACCGTCTGGCCGTTCTGCAATGGCGTGTTCAGCGGCACCATCGCGCCGTCGACGCGCGCGCCGCGGCAGCGATGCCCAAGCTCGCTGTGCAGGTGATACGCGAAGTCGATCGGCGTCGCGCCGTGCGGCAACGGAATCACGCGCGCCTGCGGCGTCAGCACGTAGATGTGATCGTCGTCGAGCGTGGCCTGGCGCAACTGCTCCCACGGCTGCGTCGCGCGCGCTTCGCCATGCTCGCCCTCGGACACCTCGTCCTTCCACGCTAGCAACTGCCGCAGCCACGCAATCTTCTCGTCATATTTCTCGTTCGCGCTGAACGTACCGCCGTAGCCGCGCGCGCCCGCTTCCTTGTAGCGCCAGTGCGCGGCCACGCCGTATTCGGCGAAGCGATGCATTTCCTGCGTGCGGATCTGCACTTCGAACGCGCGGCCGTCATCGCCGATCACGACCGTGTGAAGCGACTTGTAGCCGTTCGGCTTCGGCCGTGAGATGTAGTCGTCGAATTCCTTCGGCACCGGTTGCCACAGGTTGTGCACGATGCCGAGCACGGTGTAGCAGTCCTTGATGTCCGGCACGATCACGCGAAACGCGCGCACGTCGTACAGCTCGGCGAAGTCGAGCTCCTTGCCACGCATCTTGCGCCAGATGCTGTAGATATGCTTCGGCCGACCACTCACTTCCGCGCGGATATGCGCGGCGGCGAGCTCCTGTTGCAGACGCTCGATCGCCTGCGCGACATAGCTCTCGCGTTCGACGCGCTTCTCGTCGAGCAGCTTCGCGATGCGCTTGTAGGTGTCCGGCTCCTCGAAGCGGAACGCGAGGTCCTCGAGCTCCCACTTCAGTTGCCAGATGCCGAGGCGGTTCGCGAGCGGCGCGTAGATATCGAGCGTTTCGCGCGCGACATCGGGCGACGGCGTAATCTTCGCCGCCGCGTAATAGCGCAGTGTCTGCAGCCGCGACGCGAGCCGGATCAGCACGACGCGAATGTCCTGCGCGAACGCGAGCAGCATCTTGCGCAGCGCCTCGACCTGCGCGCGGCGCGCGGCCTGCGCATCGCGCCCGGCTTCGGGGATCGCGTTTTGCGCCGCGCGCAGACTGACCGTGCCGAGGCGCAGCAGCTTACGCACGTCACAGACCAGTTGCGCGACTTCTTCGCCGAAGTTCTCGGCGATCACGCGCTCCGGATCACTCAGATGCGGCGTCAGCGCAAACAGCGCCGCGGCCAGGACCGCCGGCGGATCGACGTTCAGCGTGCGCATGATAGACGCGGTGCCCGCCGCATGATCCGCGAGCAGTTCTCCCGACGACAGCCGCACCTCGCCCGCATGCTCGCGCACGAACGCCATCGCTTCGTCGAAGGAAGGATGGGGATGAGGCGCGTTCGTAACGGTTTCGGTGTTCATGGTGCGACGGCCCGCCGGGCCAGACGATTCAACGGAATTTCAACAACGGTGCTGCGTAACGACCTCGACTTAGCTCCGCTGCGCCGCGATCACGACGATTTCGACGAGGCACTTCGGGTTTGCGAGCCTGGCTTCGACGGTCGCCCGCGGCGGCGTGTTGCCCTGCGCGACCCACTCGTCCCACACCGCGTTCATGCCCGCGAAATGCGCCATGTCCGAGATGTAGATCTGCACCGTCAACAGCAGTGACTTGTCGCTGTTCGCTTCAGCCAGCAGACGGTCGATGTGGCCGAGCACTTCACGCGTCTGGCCGGTGATGTCCTGATCGTCGTCTTCGGCGATCTGGCCTGCGAGGTACACGGTGCCGTTGTGCACGGCCATTTCCGAGAGACGCTTGCCGACGTGGTAACGAATGACTGCCATGAAAAATCCTGAGCTGTTGGGTTGATTCAATTACATCCCGCATGACACTACCGCTGAAAATGTCATGCGGAACTCAACATTATGACGCGTTCGCGCCGGGCCCGATGAAGAACGCCCTCGCGAGTGCGATCTGGTCCGCCGCCAGAAACGCCGGCGCATGCCCGACGCCCGCGATTTCCACGCTCGATACCGCGCTTCCGATCGCCACCATCTTCGCGACCGTTTCACGCGACAGCAAATCCGACTGCTCGCCGCGCACCACGAGCACCGGCCCCTTGAACGACGCCAGCGAATGCCACAGCGCCGCCTCGCCGAGCTTCGCCGCTTCCTCGGTGACCGCGGCGAACGGCTGCGCAATGCGCGGGTCGTAGCGCAGCACCCAAGCGCCGCCCTCTTCGCGCAGCAACGGCGTATTGATATCGCGCCATTCGTCCGGTGTCAGCGGGCCGAAGCTCTGCGCGAGCTGCGCGGCGTAGTCGACACCTTCCTGCAGCGTATCGAAGCGCGCGGGCTTGCCGAGGTAATCGCCGATGCGCTCGACCGCGACCGGTTCCAGATGCGGCCCGACGTCGTTCAGCAGCAGCTTGCGGATCGGCGTGTCAGGCAGACCGGCGAGTCCCATGCCGATCAGCCCGCCCATCGAGGTGCCGAACCAGTCGACGGTGTCCACGTCGAGCCGCGCGATCAGCGTGACCATGTCGGCGACGTACTGCGGCACCGCGTATAAGTTGGGGTTCGCGAGCCACGACGACAAGCCCCGGCCGACCACGTCCGGACAGACCACGCGATAGGTATCGGCGAAGTCGGCGGCAAGGCGGTCGAAATCGCGCCCCGATCGCGTGAGCCCATGCACGCACAGCAACACGTGCGGATTGTCCGGGTCGCCCCATTCGGTATAGGCGACGCGATGCAAGCCAGCCGCGCTCGCGCACTGCACGTAACGTTGACGCGGCTCGGGCCGCCCGGCGGTGGAAGCGGAAGTCGTTGCGGTCATCTGAGGTCCTCGCGAAAGCGCTGCGGATGGGGCTCGGACGATTGTAAACCGCTTCGTCGCGCGGCAAGCATCGGCCAGAAGGCTTAGGAAGGTCGATCCAGCCGGCGTGCGCAAGCAGCGCCGCGCGCACAAACAGAACGGGCGAGACTCACGCCTCGCCCGTCCGAAAAACACCGTTGCCGCGCCGTCGCATCGACCGGCGCAGCCTCGTGGCAACCCGCGTCAGCTCACCGCGCTCACATCGAGCGGCGCGCCGGTTTTCGCCTTGATTTCGTCGACGCTCACGCCCGGCGCGAGCTCAGTTACCTTCAGGCCGTTCTGGGTCACCTCGATCACGCCGAGATCGGTGATGATCTCGTCGACCACACCCACGCCCGTCAGCGGCAGCGTGCATTCTTCAAGGATCTTGTGCTGGTCGCCCTTCGCCACGTGCTCCATCAGCACGACCACGCGCTTGACGCCCGCGACGAGGTCCATCGCGCCGCCCATGCCCTTGATCATCTTGCCCGGGATCATCCAGTTCGCGAGGTCGCCGTTCTTGCTGATCTGCATCGCGCCGAGAATCGCGAGATTGATGTGGCCGCCGCGAATCATGGCGAACGAATCCGCCGACGAGAAAATCGACGAACCCGGCAGCGTCGTCACCGTCTGCTTGCCGGCGTTGATCAGGTCGGCGTCGACTTCGTCTTCGGTCGGCGACGGGCCGATGCCGAGCAGGCCGTTCTCCGACTGCAGCCACACTTCGACGCCCGCCGGTACGTGGTTGGCGACCAGCGTCGGCAGTCCGATGCCGAGGTTCACGTAGAAGCCGTCCTGCAGTTCCTTCGCCGCGCGCGCGGCCATTTCGTCACGAGTCCATGCCATGATCAGTCTCCTTTCGCGCGGATGATGCGTTGTTCGATGCGTTTTTCCGGATGCGCATTCAGCACGATGCGCTGCACGAAGATGCCAGGCGTGTGGATCGCGTCCGGATCGAGCTCGCCCACTTCGACGATCTCTTCGACTTCCGCGACGGTGACGCGGCCCGCCATCGCGCACATCGGATTGAAGTTGCGCGCGGTGCGGCGATAGATCAGGTTGCCTGACTTGTCAGCCTTCCAGGCCTTGACGAGCGCGACGTCGGCGGTCAGCGAATGTTCGAGCACGTAGTGGCGGTCGCCGAACTGGCGAGTTTCCTTGCCCTCGGCGATCTGCGTGCCGTAGCCGGTGTTCGTGAAAAACGCGGGGATGCCCGAGCCACCCGCGCGCAGCTTCTCGGCGAGCGTGCCTTGCGGCGTGAATTCGAGCTCGAGTTCGCCGGCCAGGTACTGGCGCTCGAACTCCTTGTTCTCACCGACGTACGACGAGATCATCTTCCTGATCTGGCGCGTCTCGAGCAGCAGGCCAAGGCCGAAACCGTCGACGCCCGCATTGTTGCTGATGCAGGTGATGCCCTGCACCTTCGAATCGCGCAGCGCCGCGATCAGCGCCTCGGGAATGCCGCACAGCCCGAAGCCGCCGACGGCGAACGTCTGGCCGTCCTTGACGATGTCCTTCAGCGCCTCGGCGGCGCCTGGATAGACCTTGTTCATCAGTATGTCCCTTCCTCTATGGAAACCCGAAACCTGTACGCAGGCCGCCGGATCATTGCGGCTGATATCGCATCTGGCGAACTTGCCGTCGCCTCGCGATACCGCTGCGTCATTCTAGTCATCCGCGGCATGCGCCGCGTTGTCATCTGCCCGAAAGAGTACGCTGGGCCCGCCATACGGCACAATACGCAAAAATACATAAGTACTTGCCGCCCGCCCATGCCCGCCCTGGATTACCGCACCGCGTTTCACCTCGCGCCGATCGGACTCGTGCTGTCGCGCGAACGGATCATCGAAGACTGCAACGACCAGCTCGCGTCGATCTTCGGCTACGCGCGCGAGGCGCTGATTGGCCAGTCGTTCCAGGTGCTGTATCCATCGGCCGATGAGTTCGAGCGGATCGGCGCGCGCATTCCGCCGATCATGACCGCGCAAGGCAGCTACGCGGACGACCGCATCATGAAGCGCGCGAACGGCGAACTGTTCTGGTGTCATGTGACGGGCCGCGCGCAGCAGCGCACCGACCCGCACGCGGCGGGTGTCTGGACCTTCGAGGATCTGAGCGCGACGCGGCGCGTCGCGGTGGAGCTCACGCCGCGCGAGCGCGAAATCGCCGCGCAACTGGTGACCGGCAAGACCAGCAAGCAGATCGGCCGCGTGCTCGATATCAGCCCACGCACGGTCGACGTGTACCGCGCGCGGCTCATGCGCAAATACGATACGGGCAATGCCACCGAGTTGTTGCAGCGGCTGCTCGGGGATTGAGAGAGGGGGTTTGAAGGGGGCGGCGGCGCGCTCAGGCCGCCTTGATGAGCGGCGCCCGCTCGATGGTTGCACGCAGCACATCGGGCACCGGCACCGACTTGCCCGCCGCGTAGTCGATCCACACGCAGCGCGCTGCCCCTCGCGCATAGAGCGTATCCGGCTCATCCGCACGCAGAAGCTCGAAAGCCGTATCGAAGCTGCTGCGCCCCGGCGTCGCCACCGACATCCGGCCGATCACGTCGCCCGGATAGTGGAGCTGCTTCAGGAACTCCATCGACGCATTGACGATCACCGGCCCCTGCCCGTCCACGCGATGACCGGGAAAGTCGATGTGCTCGAACCACGAAATCCGCACCTGCTCCATGTAGCGGAAATAAACCGTGTTGTTCACATGACCGAACGCGTCCATGTCGCCCCAACGGATCGGCATCGTCATTTCGAAAACTGCGTGAAAATCGCCCATTCTGTACTTTCGTTATTCCTTTGCCGGCTGGATTCTTGAAGCCCTGGACGGCCCGCTCACGCGAGCCCGAAGCCGTCGTCCGCGGCGATCACCGAGCCGTTGATGAACTGCGATTCGTCCGCCGCGAGCAGCAGCAGGAGCCCATCGAGATCCTCCGGCTTGCCGACGCGATGACGCGGCAGCATCGCAATGAGTTTCTGCCCCTGATCGGTCGACCAGTGGTGATGGTTGATTTCGGTGTCGATATACCCCGGGCAGATCGCGTTCACGTTGATGCCGTGCTTGCCCCACTCGAGCGCCATCGCCTTCGTCATATGCACGACCGCGGCCTTGCTCATCGAATACAGGCCGATTTGCGGCAACACGCGCAAGCCCGCCATCGACGCGATATTGATGATCCGGTACGACGGCTTCTGCGCGTTGTTGCCGCGCATGATCATGCGCTTGGCGACTTCCTGCGCGACGAAAAACGCGCCGCGCGTGTTTGTGTCGAACACGTATTCGAAGTCCGCGGGCGTGACGTCGGACAGCTTCTGCGTGGTCGACACACCCGAGTTATTGACGAGGATATCGATCGTGCCAGCCTCAGTCTCCGCGTGCGCGACCGCCGACTTGATGCTCTGGTAGTCGGTCACGTCGAGCGACACGACGTGCGCGGCGCCGCCGGACGCCTCGATTTCCGCGCGCAGTTCCTTGAGCCGTTCGGTTCGTCGGCTCGCCAGCACGACCTTCGCGCCGGCCTGCGACAGCACCTGCGCGAAGCGCTTGCCCAACCCGCTCGAGGCGCCCGTAATCAGCGCGACCTTGCCTTCCAGATTGATCGAACGGCCCATTGTCTTTCCTTGTTCGGTTGTAATGACAACTGCGGTTGACGGGGTTCGGTAGGACCGTCACTCAGGGTCGATACCGTATCACGAAATAGTACGATCGTGCTAATCTGCGGGTTTTGGGTTGCGGTGCAAGAATCGATCGCCCACAATACGAACCCGAAAAAAGTATTCTAACGGTAAGAGGAGCATCGATGACCCCCGCAAGTCTCATTGAGCAGTACGGCCCACGCGAGTCGATGGAGTACGACGTCGTAATCGTCGGCGGCGGCCCGGCTGGCCTGTCGGCGGCGATTCGCCTGAAGCAGCGCGCTGCCGAACAAGGCGTCGAGCTTGGCGTGTGCGTACTCGAAAAAGGCTCTGAGATTGGGGCGCATATTCTGTCGGGCGCGGTGATGGATCCGCGCGCACTGACCGAACTGATCCCGGACTGGAAGGAAAAAGGCGCGCCGCTGACGGTCGACGTGACCGAAGACCGCTTCCTGTTCCTGTCGGAAACGGGCGCGAAGAGCGTGCCGAACTGGGCGCTGCCGGACAATTTCAAGAACCACGGCAACTATGTGATCAGCCTCGCGAACGTGACGCGCTGGCTGGGCCAGCAGGCCGAGGCGCTCGGCGTCGAGATTTTCCCGGGCTTTCCGGCGGCCGAGGTGCTGTACAACGACGACGGCTCGGTCAAGGGCGTCGCGACCGGCAACCTCGGCATCGGCAAGGACGGCGAACCGACCGAGAACTTCCAGCTCGGCATGGAACTTCACGCGAAGTACACGCTGTTCTGCGAAGGTGCGCGCGGTCACCTCGGCCGTCAGCTGAACGACCGGTTCAAGCTGCGCGACGGCGTCGATCCGCAGGTGTACGGCATCGGTATCAAGGAGCTGTGGGAGATCGATCCCGCCAGGCACAAGCCGGGGCTGGTGATGCACACGGCCGGCTGGCCGCTCGAAAACGACACCTACGGCGGCTCGTTCCTCTACCACATGGACAACAACCAGGTCGTGGTGGGCTTCGTGGTCGGCCTCGGCTATTCGAATCCGTATCTGTCGCCGTTCGAGGAATTCCAGCGCTACAAGACGCATCCGGCGATCCGAGCGATTCTCGAAGGAGGCAAGCGCGTGTCGTACGGCGCGCGCGCGATCACCGCGGGCGGCCTGATGTCGCTGCCGAAGCTGGTGTTCCCGGGCGGCGCGCTGGTCGGCGACGACGCGGGCTTCCTGAACGCATCGCGCATCAAAGGTTCGCACGCCGCGATCAAGACCGGCATGCTCGCGGCCGACGCCGCGTTCGACGCCGTGCAGGCCGGTCGTCAGGCAGACGAGCTGAGCGCTTACCCGGAAACCTTCAAGACGTCGTGGCTGTACACCGAACTGTATCGCGCGCGTAACTTCAAGCAGTGGATGAGCAAGGGGCTTTACCTCGGCACGCTGATGGTCGGTATCGAGCAGAAGCTGCTCGGCGGCAACGTGCCTTGGACGCTGCATCATCAGCACTCCGATCATGAGATGCTGAAGCCGGCTTCGCAGTGCAAGCCGATCACGTATCCGAAGCCGGACGGCAAGCTGACGTTCGATCGGCTGTCCTCGGTGTTCATCTCGAACACGAATCACGAGGAAAATCAGCCGGCGCACCTGACGTTGAAAGATCCGACCGTGCCGGTCAACGTGAACTGGCAGACCTATGCGGGACCGGAGTCACGTTATTGCCCGGCTGGCGTGTACGAGTTCGTGAAGAACGACGAAGGTAACGAGCGGCTCGTGATCAATGCGCAGAACTGCGTGCACTGCAAGACCTGCGACATCAAGGACCCGACGCAGAATATCGTGTGGGTCACGCCGGAAGGCGGTGGCGGTCCGAACTATCCGAATATGTGATTGGCCATGAAGGTCGCGTGCGCGATTGCGCACGCGATGCCACACGAGATTCGCGACTTGAGATGACGTGTTACGGCGCGCTCGCCGCGATCTTTGGCGTGCTCACGGCCACGTCTCCGCATTGCGCGCGATGGCGCAGCGCGTGATCAATCAGCACTAGCGCGAGCATCGACTCGGCGATCGGCGTCGCGCGAATACCGACGCACGGGTCGTGCCGCCCGAAGGTTTCGACGACCGCCGGCTGCCCCGCCTTGTCGATCGAACGGCGCGGCGTGCGAATGCTCGACGTCGGCTTGATCGCGATCGACACCGTGATGTCCTGCCCCGTCGAAATACCACCGAGCACGCCGCCCGCGTGATTGCCGACAAAACCCTCCGGCGTCAGCTCGTCGCCATGGACTGAGCCGCGTTGCGCGACGCTCGCGAAGCCCGCGCCGATCTCCACACCCTTCACCGCGTTGATGCCCATCATCGCGTGCGCGATGTCGGCGTCGAGGCGATCGAACAGCGGCTCGCCGAGGCCGACCGGCACACCGGATGCGACCACGTTGATGCGCGCGCCGATCGAATCGCCGTCCTTGCGCAGCGCGTCCATATACGCCTCGAGTTGCGGCACGATCTGCGCGTTCGGCACGAAGAACGGGTTTTCGCGCACCTGCGCCCAGTCGACGAACGGCACGTCGATCTCGCCGAGCGCGGCCATATAGCCGCGAATCTCAGTGCCGAACTTCTCGCGCAGCCACTTCTTCGCGACCGCCCCCGCCGCGACCGTCGGCGCCGTCAGCCGCGCCGACGACCGGCCGCCGCCACGGTAATCGCGAATGCCGTACTTCTGCCAGTAGGTGTAGTCGGCGTGGCCGGGGCGGAACGTCTCGGCAATGTTGCCGTAGTCCTTGCTGCGCTGATCGGTGTTGCGGATCAGCAGCGCGATCGGTGCGCCGGTGGTTTGACCTTCGAACACGCCCGACAGGATCTCGACCTTGTCCTCTTCCTGGCGCTGCGTCACGTGGCGCGACGTGCCCGGCTTGCGGCGATCGAGTTCGAACTGGATGTCGGCTTCGTTGAGCGCCAGGCCCGGCGGGCAGCCGTCGATCACGCAGCCGATAGCGGGGCCGTGCGATTCGCCGAAGGTCGTGACAGTGAAAAGCGTACCGAGCGTGTTGCCGGACATGAGCGTCGTCCAAAGAAATGCGGGGAGAACGCTATTATGCCAGCCCGCTCGCGTCGAAGCGGGGCCCGGCGACGGCGGTGGCCGCTATTTCCGCGCACCGCGCAGCTCGGTCACGAGCTGCTGTAGCTTCTCCGGCGTGGCCAGCGCCGGGTCGATCGGCTCGCCGACCGCGAGGCTCAGCCGGCTCATCACGCCTTTGCTGATCGGCCGCGGCCAGTGCGCATCGAGCGAGCGCGAGAACACGCTGCCCCACAGACCACGCAGCGCCATCGGAATGACCGGCGCAGGCGTGCGCTTGACGATCTCGCTCACACCGTGGCGAAATGGATTCAGCTCGCCGGTGCGCGTCAGCTTGCCTTCGGGAAAGATGCAGACGAGTTCGCCGTCGGCGAGCGCCTGCGCGCACAGATCGTACGCGCGCGTGAGCAGCGCCGGATCCTCATGCGAGGGCGAGATCGGAATCGCCTTCGCATGCCGGAACAGCCAACCGACGAACGGCGAGCGGAAAATCTGATGGTCCATTACGAAGCGGATCGGCCGCGGGCTTTCGGCCATGATGACGATCGCATCGACGAAACTGACGTGGTTGCACACGAGCACCGCCGCGCCCTCCTCCGGAATCCGCTCCGCATGCACGAGCCTGATCCGGTAGAACGTGTGCACGAGCAGCCACGCGATGAAGCGCAGCAGGAACTCAGGCACCAGTGAATAGATGTAGCCCGCAACGACCACGTTCAGCAAAGCGGTGACGAGGAAGATCGCCGGAATGCCGAAGCCCGCGGCGGTCATGCCCATCGCCATCAGCGCCGACACGATCATGAACAGCGAATTGAGGATATTGTTCGCGGCGATGATGCGCGCGCGATGACTCGGCTGACTCCGGCTCTGGATCAGCGCATAAAGCGGCACGCTGTAGAAGCCGCCGAACATCGCGAGCAGGAACAGATCGGCGAGCACGCGCCAATGCGCGAGCCGCGCGAGAAACTCGCCGACACTGAGCAGGTGCCCCGCCGGCGGCAGCGCGTGGCTCGCGAAAAAAAGATCGATCGCGAACACGCTCATACCGATCGATCCAAGCGGCACGAGGCCGACTTCGATGCGCCGCTTCGAGAGCCGTTCGCACAGCAGCGAGCCGATGCCGATGCCGATCGAAAACGTGGCGAGCAGCACGGTCACGACGTCGGGATCGCCGGACAGCACGTCCTTGGCGAAATTGAAGAACGATGCAAGGAAGGTCGCGCCGACGAACCACAGCCACGAAATGCCGAGCAGGCTCAGAAACACCGTGCGGTTTTCGTGCGCGAGCTTGAGATTGCGCCACGTTTCGCTTACTGGATTCCAGTTGATGCGCAACTCCGGCTGGGGCGCGGGCGTAGCCGGCACGAAGCCCGACACCGCGCGCCCTATCAGCGCGAACGATATACACGCGCAAGCCAGCACCACCGCCCCATGCTCGGCGAACCCCGCGCCCGCGCCGCCGACGATCGTGCCGACCAGGATCGCGACGAAGGTGCCCATCTCGACCATGCCGTTACCGCCGACCAGCTCCGCCTTCGACAGATGCTGCGGCAGATACGAGTACTTGACCGGCCCGAACACGGTCGAATGCACGCCCATCAGGAACGTGCACAGATACAGCAATGGCGCGCTATGCAGCCAGAACCCGGCGCCGCCGACCAGCATCACCGCAATCTCGAAAGTCTTGACGAGACGCGTGAGCAACGCCTTGTCGTACTTGTCGGCGATCTGGCCGGAAGTGGCCGAAAACAGCACGAACGGCAGAATGAAAATCGCGGAGATCAGGAACGCCGCGGTTTTCGGATCGACGCCTGAAAAGCGCGCCGCCTGATACGTGACGAGCGACGTGAAGCCGATCTTGAACACGTTGTCGTTCATCGCGCCGAGAAACTGCGTCCAGAAGAACGGCGCGAAACGGCGCTGGCCGAGCAGGCTGAACTGGGATTCATGCGCTTCATGCGCGCGAGCGGCGCGGCGGGCGCGAGGCAACGGACGATCGTTCATGAAGTCGGGAGAACGGCGCGGAAAAACGACAACGAAGCCGCCGGGGTGGCGGGCACGCGGACCGGTGCGCCAAGTCCAGACACCGGGCCGGACACAAAAAAGGCGCCCGCTTGCGCGCGCGCCCTGTCGGCGGATTCACGCTCGCAGCAACGGCCGGAGCGCGACGTTCGAGCCACGCGCATCAATGCGCCGGCTGCTGGCCCTGTCCTTCCTGCTCTTCCGGCCAGTCGCGGATATAGGCTTTCAGCATGCGGTTCTCGAAGCTCTGCTCCTCGACCACCGCCTTCGCGACGTCGTAAAACGAGATGACGCCCATCAGCGTACGGCTTTCCATGACGGGCAGATAGCGCACGTGATGCTCGAGCATCATGCGGCGCACTTCGTTGACGTCGGTCTCGGGCGTGCAGGTGAGCGGATGGTCGTCCATCACCTTGCGGATCGTCGAGGTGCCGACGCTGCCGCCGTTCTCCTTCAACGTCAGAATAATTTCGCGAAACGTCAGCATGCCGACGAGGTCGCCGTATTCCATCACGACCAGCGAACCGATGTCGTGCTCGGCCATCGTATTGACGGCGTCATGCAGCGTGGTATCCGGCGTGACCGTAAAAAGGGTGTTGCCCTTGACTTTAAGAATGTCGCTGACGCGCATGATCTATCTCCTGATACCGCCAATCTTGCAATGCATTAAGTGTTTTACCGATCCTAGCGGAAAGGCCCATAAAAGGAAAGCGGGCCGCCGGCCAAGGCCCAGCGGCCTTTCGCGATCTCGAATTCGTCTGACTTCGGCATTTCTAGCACGCCCCGCTCACGGCTCACGCCGGACAAACCCGCGGTTCAACCCGCGGGAAAACCGCGCTTGAAGCGGCGCGCGCCAATGATAGGATGGCCGCCCACCCTGATCTTTCGCGAGGCCGCTCGCGGCCCGCCGCTCACGATGTCCGCCAACCGTTTCGATACGCTTGCGCTGCACGCCGGCGCTGCCCCCGACCCCGCCACCGGCGCGCGCGCGACGCCGATCTACCAGACCACGTCGTTCTCGTTCCGCGACTCGGATCACGCCGCCGCGCTGTTCAACATGGAGCGCGCCGGCCACGTCTACTCGCGCATCTCGAATCCGACCGTCGCCGTGTTCGAGGAGCGCGTCGCCGCGCTCGAAAACGGCGCCGGCGCGATCGGCACGGCGAGCGGCCAGGCCGCACTGCATCTGGCGATCGCGACGCTGATGGGCGCGGGCTCGCACATCGTCGCGTCGAGCGCGCTGTACGGCGGATCGCACAATCTGCTGCATTACACGCTGCGCCGCTTCGGCATCGAGACGACCTTCGTGAAGCCCGGCGACCTCGACGCGTGGCGGGCCGCGCTGCGCCCCAACACGCGCCTGCTCTTCGGCGAAACGCTCGGCAATCCGGGCCTCGACGTGCTCGACATCGCCGCGCTTGCCCAGATCGCGCATGCGCACCGCGTGCCGTTGCTGGTCGACTCGACCTTCACGACGCCCTACCTGCTGCACCCCTTCGAGCACGGCGCCGACTTCGTCTACCACTCGGCGACCAAGTTTCTCGGCGGCCACGGCACGACGATCGGCGGCGTGCTGGTCGACGGCGGCACGTTCGACTTCGAGGCTTCCGGCCGCTTTCCCGAATTCACCGAGCCGTACGAGGGCTTTCACGGCATGGTGTTCGCCGAGGAAAGCACGGTCGCGCCGTTCCTGCTGCGCGCGCGCCGCGAAGGCTTGCGCGACTTCGGCGCGTGCCTGCATCCGCAGGCCGCGTGGCAGCTGCTGCAAGGTATCGAGACGCTGCCGCTGCGCATGGAGCGACACGTCGCCAATACGAGACGCGTAGTCGAGTTTCTCGCCGGTCATGCGGCGGTCGAGTCCGTCGCCTACCCCGAGTTGCCGACCCATCCGGACCACGCGCTCGCGAGGCGGCTGCTGCCGCGCGGCGCCGGCGCGGTGTTCAGCTTCAACCTGCGCGGCGACCGCGCGGCCGGGCGTGCCTTCATCGAAACGCTGACGCTCTTCTCGCACCTCGCGAACGTCGGCGACGCGCGCTCACTGGTGATCCACCCGGCGTCGACGACGCACTTTCGCATGGACGCCGCCGCGCTCGCCGCGGCCGGTATCACGGAAGGCACGATCCGTCTGTCGATTGGTCTCGAAGATCCGGACGACCTCATCGACGATCTCAAGCGCGCGCTGAAGGTCGCGCAAAAAGCCGTGTCTACCGCCCCCGCCGCCACGAACGCCCCCGCCCGCCCGGAGTCCGCATGATCGTCACCGTTCAAGGCAAGCCGGCCTACGCCTACACCGGCGGCAAACCCTTCGACGCGCGTCTGCCGACCGCCGTATTCATCCACGGCGCCGAGCACGATCACAGCGTGTGGGCGCTGCAAAGCCGCTACTTCGCGCATCACGGCTTCGGCGTGCTGGCGGTCGATCTGCCGGGCCACCGCCGCAGCGCCGGCCCCGCGCTCGCCAGCATCGCCGCGATGGCCGACTGGCTCGCCGCGCTGCTCGACGCCGTGGGCGTCGCGCGCACGTTCGTCGCCGGTCACAGCATGGGCTCGCTGATCGCGCTCGACTTCGCCGGCCGCTATCCACAGCGCGCGACGCACCTGGCACTGCTCGCGACCGCGCTGCCGATGACCGTCTCCGACGCCTTGCTGGACGCCGCGCTCAATCGCGAGCCCGAAGCGATCGACATGGTCAACCAGTGGTCGCATTCGACGCTTGCCGCGAAGCCTTCGTGCCCCGGCCCCGGCTTCTGGCTGCACGGCATGAACCAGCGCCTGATGGAACATGTATCCGCCAGCGGCGAACCGCATCTGTTCCACACCGACTTCACCGCCTGCAACACCTATGCGGACGGCCTCGCGCGCGCGGCCCAGGTGTGCTGCGCGACGCGCCTGATCGTCGGCCGGCGCGATGCGATGACGCCGCCCCGTGCGGCTAAAGCGCTGGCCGATGCGCTCGCGCAGGCGGGCGTTCCGGTCGACACGGTCACACTCGAGGCGGGCCACGCGCTGATGACCGAGCAACCCGACGCGACACTCGATGCGCTGTTCAGCTTCGCATCGCAGGCGCCGCGTGAAGCGCGCTGAATGGCCAGGTTGCGTCGGGCTGGGGATCGCCGGACAATGAATGAAGCCTGTTTTTCAGCCTCCGGAGGCCGTCATGGCTCATACAGCACACACCGATCACTTCGCGAATTTCGCGGAGTTTTATCCGTACTATCTGAGTGAGCATCGCAACATCGCGTCGCGGCGGCTGCATTTCATCGGCTCGCTCGGCGTGATCGGCTGCCTCGCGATGGCGCTCGCCACCGGCGACTGGCTGTGGTTGCCGGCAGCCGTGATCTGCGGCTACGGCTTCGCGTGGGTCGGCCATTTCTTCTTCGAAAAGAACAAGCCGGCCACCTTCCGTCATCCGCTTTACAGCCTGATGGGCGACTGGGTGATGTTCAAGGACATCTGCGTGGGGAAGATTTCGTTGTAGTTTTGCCGGGCGGCTCGAAGCCGAGCCGCCTCATCATGCCGCCTGGTGCGGCATCGAAGCCGCCGCGGGCTCGCCGTCTGCGGGTCGCGCCGCCCTTGCCGCCGCGCGCGACGCGAGCAACGCGGCGAGCGTCACCTTCAGCTTGTCGTTGTCGAGAGCGGCGAGCAGCATGCCGCCGTCCACGCGCGTGGAGTCGAGTTCGAGCTGATACGTGAGCTCCGCGCGATCGATCACGAACAGGTCGTACAGCCGCTGCACGCTCACCTGCGCCGGGTTCGCGAGCAGCACGAAGTGCGGGCCGGCCTGGTTCTCCTCCAGCCGCGCGATCCACTCGATCTCTTCGAGCCGCTGCAGCAGCATCTGCGTCGTATCCATGTCGCGACGAAGCAGGCGCGCGAGCTCGGGCATCGTGTAGCCGCGCCTGCCGGCCTCGCGCGCTTCGCACAGCCGCGCGAGCAGTTCGAGCGAATCGAACAGATTGCTGCCATAGAACACCGGGCGATGGAACTGGCCGATGCGAATCGCCGGCAACGCCGACGCGATCATCGCGCCGGTCAACGTAATGAACCAGCACAGGTACATCCACAGCAGGAACAGCGGCACGGCGGCAAACGCGCCGTACACCGCCGTATATGTCGGAATCCGGCGCACGTAGTAGCCGAAGCCGCGCTTGGCGAGCTCGAACGCGACTGCGGCGATCACGCCGCCGACCACCGCGTCGCGCCATGCGACACGGCAGTTCGGCAGATAAACGTAAAGAATCGTGAACGCGAGCACGGTAAACGGCAGCGTGGCGCTGGCGAGCGCCCATTCGATCAGCGGCGTGATGCGCTGCGCGGCGCTAAACGACATCGATTGCGTGAACAGATACGACGAGATCGACAGGCTCACGCCGATCAGGATCGGACCGAGCGTGATGATGGCCCAGTAGACGAGGATGCGCTGCGCGACGGGCCGCGCCTTGCGCACGCGCCAGATCACGTTGAACGCGGACTCGACGGTCATCATCGTCATCACCGCGGTGACGAACAGCACGATCATGCCGATCGTGGTCAGCCCCTTGGCCTTCGACGCGAACTGGTTCAGATACCTGAAGATCTGATCGTTCAGCTGCGCGGGCATCAGGTGCTCGGCGAGAAAAAACTGCAGCGACGCCTGGAACGAACTGAAGATCGGAAACGCGGTGAACAGCGCAAATGCGACCGTGGCGAGCGGCACGAGCGCGAGCATTGCCGTAAACGTCAAGCTGCCCGCGACCTGCGGAATCCTGTCCTCACCGATGCGTTGCGCGGCGAATTGCGCGAGCCGTTTGAGCGTGTCGAGATCGAAACGCACCCTAACCAACAAACCTGCCTCCTTGCTTGCTGAATCACCAGACCGGGACCGCGGAAACCCCGCGCAACATGTGGCCGAACCACCTGGCCGAACGGCCATGAGTGGCCTGTGCAACGGACCGAACCCCTATAATACCCGTTCACTGATGAGGCCTATGAAAGACATTCTCGTGCTTTATTACAGCCGTCACGGCGCCACGCGCGAGCTCGCGCTGGCGATCGCGCACGGCGTCGACAGCGTCCCCGGCATGCAGGCGCGCGTGCGCACCGTGCCGGCGGTTTCCACGGTCTGCGAGGCGAGCGAACCGGACATCCCCGCCGGAGGACCGCCGTACGTCGAACTGCGCGACCTCGAAGAATGCGCGGGCCTCGCGCTCGGCTCACCCACCCGCTTCGGCAACATGGCGGCCGCGCTCAAATACTTTCTCGACGGCACCACGCCGCAGTGGCTGTCCGGCGCCTTGTCGGGCAAGCCGGCGTGCGTGTTCACCTCGACCGGCAGCCTGCACGGCGGCCAGGAATCCACGCTGCTGTCGATGATGCTGCCGCTGCTCCATCACGGCATGCTGATCGTCGGCATTCCGTACACCGAGAGCACGCTGTCCACCACGCAAACCGGCGGCACGCCATACGGCGCGTCGCATTTCGCGCGCGCGGGCACGGCCGGCCACGGCATCTCCGCCGAAGAGCGGACGCTTGCGATTGCGCTGGGTGCACGCGTCGCACGCACGGCGGCGTCGATGTCCGAAAGGCCGTGAGCGCAAAGCCGTGAACGAACCGGATCGGCCACCGACCGAACGCGACGCCGCAAGCCTGGCGAAGCACGCGAGCGCATCAGCCTTCGCCACCGTCGCGCCCGTGCACCCCAAAACCACCGCCGCGCTCGTCGCCGCTTTCACGCTGGTCGCAATGATCGTGCTTGCCGTCGCATGGGAATGGTGGCTCGCGCCGTTGCGGCCCGGCGGCTCGCTGCTCGTGCTGAAGGCCTTGCCGCTGCTCTCCGCGTTGCCGGGCGTCTGGCGACGCCGGCTTTATACGATGCAATGGGCGTCGATGCTGATCCTGCTGTATTTTGCCGAAGGCGTCGTACGCGGCTGGAGCGATCATGGTTTGAGCGCGCGGCTCGGCTGGTTGCAGGCGGCGCTTGCCGTGATCTTCTTTGCCTGTACGCTCGCGTATGTCGGCCCGTTCAAGCGCGCGGCCAGACTGGCCGCAAAGCAGGCCGCAAAACAGACCTCCAGCGAACTACCTCCGCCCGCCTGACGCCCACGCCTGAACACGCTGCCCGCTCTTAACACCGTCAACTACCCGTCATGACCCACTCCGCTTTCCTCGCCGCCTGCCGTGACGCTATCGGCGCGGCCCACGTACTGACCGATCCGCACGACACCGCGCCTTATCTGACCGACTGGCGCCGCCGCTACACCGGCGCTGCCTGCGCGGTGCTGTGCCCAGCCACGTCCGCCGAAGCCGCCGCGCTCGTCAAGCTCGCGGTCGAGCACTGCGTCGCGCTGGTGCCCCAGGGCGGCAACACCGGTCTCGCGGGCGGCGCGACGCCCGACGCGAGCGGCACGCAGGCGGTCATCAGCCTGCGCCGCCTGAATCGCGTACGCGACATCGATCCGCACAACAACACGATCACCGTCGAAGCCGGCGTGATCCTCGCCGACGTGCAGAAGCACGCCGAAGCGGCCGGCCGCCTGTTTCCGTTGAGCCTCGCCGCCGAAGGCAGCTGCACGATCGGCGGCAATCTGTCGACCAACGCAGGCGGCACCGGCGTCTTGCGCTACGGCAATACGCGCGAGCTATGCCTAGGCCTCGAAGTGGTGACGCCGCAAGGCGAACTGTGGGACGGCCTGCGCGGGCTGCGCAAGGACAACACCGGCTACGATCTGCGCGACCTGTTCATCGGCGCGGAAGGCACGCTCGGCCTGATCACCGCGGCGGTGCTGAAGCTGCATCCGCAGCCGGCCGCGCGCGTCACCGCGCTCGCCGCGCTCGCGTCGCCGCATGCGGCGCTCGATTTTCTGGCGCTCACGCAACGCGTCGCCGGGCCGCTGCTGACCGGCTTCGAACTGATGTCGGATTTTTGCCTGCGCCTCGTCGGCCGGCATTTCGAGCAGATGCGCTACCCGTTCGCCGAGCCGCATGCGCAGATCGTGCTGCTCGAACTGTCGGACAGCGAAAACGAACAGCACGCGCGCACGCTGTTCGAGGGGCTGATGGAAACCGCGCTCGAACAGGGTCTCGTGGAAGACGCCGTGGTCGCGGAAAACCTCGCGCAGTCGCGCGCGTTCTGGAATCTGCGCGAGCACATTCCGCTCGCGCAGGCCGAGGAAGGGCTGAACATCAAGCACGACGTCGCGGTACCGATCTCACGCATCGGCCACTTCATCGAGACGACCGACGCCGCGATCGCGCAAGCCGCGCCGGGCGCGCGCATGGTCACGTTCGGGCATCTCGGCGACGGCAATCTGCACTACAACGTGCAGGCGCCCGAGGGCGTCGATGCGAAGGCGTTTCTGCGGGAGTACCAGAGCCCGATCAACCGGATCGTCTACGACAGCGTGGACGCGCATCGCGGCAGCATCAGCGCGGAACACGGGCTCGGCCAGCTGAAGATCGACGAAGCCGCGCACTACAAGCAGGACGTCGAACTGCGGATGATGCGCGCGATCAAGCAGGCGCTCGATCCGCTGAACCTGATGAATCCGGGCAAGGTGCTACGCTAAGGTATGAAGCCTGCGCGGCCTGCCGCGAAGGCGTTTCTCAGGAGTTGCGTCCGTGAAGATTCGCGTGCTGTCCGATCTGCATCTGGAAAACGATGAGCCTGAGCTGATCCCGCACGCGCAGGCGGATCTGGTCGTGCTGGCCGGCGACATCCACAATCATGCGGCCGGCCCGCGCTGGGCCGCGCAGGCGTTCGACGACACGGTGCCGGTCGTCTACGTGCCGGGCAATCACGAGTACTACGACGGAGAGTTCGGCGCGCTGGAGAGCGCGATGCTGGACGCGGCCGCGCAGGTCGACAACGTGCACGTGCTGAACAACGCCACGCTCGTCGATCCCCAAGGCCGCTGGCGCGTGCTCGGCACGACGTTGTGGACCGATTTCGCGCTGTACGGCGCGACGCCCGAAGCAATCGAGGCATCGATCGACGCCGCGCGCCGGGTCATGCTCGATTACCGCGGGCTGATCCAGATGACCTGGCCGCACGACCCGCACGACGCCGCGCGCGACTTCACGCCCGCCGATTCGCTCGCGCTGCACCGGCATGCGCGCGCGTGGCTCGAAAGTGAGCTTGCCAGGCCGTTCGACGGCCACACGATCGTTGTCACCCATCACGCGCCGCATCGGCTGAGTCTGGCCGGGCGCTTTGCCGAGGACCGCGTGTCGGCGGGCTTCGTCAGCCATCTGCCGGAACTCGTGCGCGCGCCTGTCGCGTTGTGGATTCATGGCCACACGCATACTTCGTTCGACTATGTGGTGAACGGCACGCGCGTCGTATGCAATCCGCGCGGCTATTTCGACCGGCGCACGGGCCGGTGGGAAAATCCGCTGTTTGCGTGGGATAAGGTTGTCGAGATCTAGCGGGCCGGCTGCTTCAGATCAACCCGCTGCCGCTGCTCAGCGCTCGCGCCGCGCCGAATCCTTTGACTCGACCTTGACCGGCACGAGTTGCGGCTGCTGTTCGCGCAAGCGGCGCAGCAGGTCGCGCGACGCGGCGAGCCCGATCAGTCCAAACATGACGGCCATGCCGATCATCAGGTGCGTATCCATGGATGTGTCGTCCTTCAGGGGTTGCGATGTGCCGAACGGCGGCGAATCCAGCGCGCCCGGCCAGAGCGGCGGCGCATGAACGACACGTTAGCAAATCGACTGCGCGCGAGAAGTAAAGAAATGTTGCGACGCGGCGCGTGTGTAACAGGCTGTCACGCCACGCGCCGACCGAACGTCAACGCATGGCAAGCACGCGCTCACGTCCGCGCGAACTGCCGCAACTCCTCCTGATCCGCCGCCAGCGTGGACGGCAACTCGTCGCGCAGGAATTCGACCCACGTGCGGATCTTCGCATCCAGATACTGCCGCGACGGATACAGCGCATACAGATTCATCTGCTGCGACGTGTACTCGGGCAGCAGCCACACCAGTTCGCCGCTACGCAAACCGCTGATCGCCGAATAAATCGGAATCAGCGCCACGCCCATACCCTGGGAGACGGCCACGGCCATCGCCTCGGCGACGTTCACCTTGAAGGTCGCCGGGCCGAGCGGGACGGTTTCCTCGCCGCGCGGGCCTTCGAAAGTCCATTTATCCGGCGGATACACCGGCGTGACCATCTGCAGGCAGGTGTGCTGCGCGAGGTCCGCGGGCGTTTGCGGCACGCCGTGCCGCTCCAGGTATGCCGGCGACGCGCACGCAATGCTGAACGCGCTGCCGATGCGCTGCGACACGAGCCCCGAATCCGACAGGCCGGTCGCAAGCGTCAGCGACACGTCGAAGCCTTCGTCGAGCAGATCGGGCATGCGCTGCGCGAGCGTCAGTTCGATCTGTACGTCCGGGTAGCGCTCCTGATATCGGCCCACGGCCGGCACCACATAGTGCTGGCCGAAGCTCGTCATCGCGTGGACCTTGAGCTTGCCGGACGGACGCGCGTGCGCGTCGCTCGCCTCGGCCTCCGCCTGATCCACGTACGCGAGTATCTGCTCGCAGCGCTGCAGATAGCGCTCGCCCGCCTCGGTCAACGCGATGCGGCGTGTGGTCCGGTTCAGGAGCCGGGTGCGCAGATGCGCTTCCAGATCGGAAACCGCGCGCGACGCGTAGGCCGTCGTCGTATTCAGATGCTGCGCGGCGCCCGTGAAGCTGCCTGCTTCGACGACGCGGACGAAAACGCGCATGTTTTGAAGCGTGTCCATACCTATCCCTAGAAATCGGCAGCGATTGTTACATGATCAGCAATGGCAATTATCTCATGTATCGCAAAAATGCCTTACATCTTTACCAGTTATTCCCCAATCGATCGAAAAATATAATTGCGCACAAGCTTCTATAGTCAAATTTGGAGGAAATCGTGCAGTCTCCGGTACCCAAAGGGATCGCCGCAGCCGCGGTTCTTACGATCCTATTAACAATCGCCGGATGCGCAAGTACCGGAGGCGTCGCACCGCAAACGCGGACGATCAATCCTTCGTCGCTCGACGCGGGCAACGCGATCCGCGCCGCCAACGCCGATGCCCAGTGGCCCGTCGCCGACTGGTGGCGCGCCTATGACGATCCGCAGCTGAACCAGTGGATCGCGGACGCCCAGGCCAACAACCCGAGTCTCGCTGTTGCGCAGGCGCGCGTGCGCGAGGCGGCGTCGATGGCCGGCGTCGCGCGCGCGGCGCTCGCGCCGCAAGTCAACGGCAGCCTGTCGATCCAGCGCCAGCAGTGGGCCGACAACCTGTACTACGGTCCGGGGCCGCTCGCGGGCGAGCAGTCGTGGAACAACACCGGCACGCTCGCCCTCGCCTATCACCTCGACTTCTGGGGCAAGGACAAGAACGCCGCCGAGCGCGCGCTCGACCTCGCGCACGCGAGCGCCGCCGACGCGCGCGCCGCGCAGCTCGAACTGCAGGCGAACGTCGTACGCACCTATATCGAGATGTCGCTGAACTACGCGTTGCTCGACATCGCGAAGGCCACGCTGCAGCAACAGCAGCAGATCGTCGACCTCGCGAACAGGCGCCTGAAGGGCGGCATCGGCACGCAGCTCGAAGTGAGCCAGGCCGAAACGCCGCTGCCCGAGTACGAGCGCCAGATCGACGCAATCGAGGAGAAGATCGCGCTCGGCCGCAACCAGTTGGCCGCGCTCGCGGGCAAGGGTCCGGGCGCCGGCGACGCGATCCGGCGCCCGGCGCTGTCGCTCGCCGCGCCCGCCGGTCTGCCGGCCGCGCTGCCCGCCGATCTGATCGGCCACCGCCCGGACGTGGTCGCGGCACGCTGGACGGTCGCCGCGCAGGCGCGCGGCATCGACGTGGCGAAGGCCGGGTTCTATCCGGACATCAACCTGCTCGCCTCGATCGGCGGCTATGCGGCGATGGGGCCGCTGTTCCAGTTCCTGAAGAGCGAGTCGCATAGCTGGAGCGTGGGTCCGGCCCTGACGCTGCCGATCTTCGACGGCGGCCGGCTGCGCTCGCAACTCGGGGCGGCGTCGGCGGGCTACGACGAAGCGGTCGAGCGCTACAACCAGTCGATCGTGGGTGCGCTGAAGGACATCTCCGACCAGGTGATCCGCATCCGTTCACTGACCACCCAGGCCGACGACGCCGACCGCTCGGTCGCCGCCGCGCGCAAGAACTTCGAGCTGTCGCGCGAAGGCTACCGGCGCGGTTTGACCGACTATCTGAACGTGCTGGTCGCGCAAAACCAGCTGCTGCGCGCGCAGGAAGGCGTCGCGAAGGTGCAGGCGGAGCGTCTCGGCGCGCATGCGTCGCTGATGACGGCGCTCGGCGGCGGCCTCGATGATCCGGCCAACGGTCCGCAAGACAGCGAAACGTTGCCGGCGCATGGCAAGGGCAGGAACGGTGCGGCGAAAGCGGAGGCGAACGCGAACCCAAGCCCCCTCGCCGCGATCACCGCCTCGCGCGGTCCGAACGCACCCAAGGCCGAGTGAGGAACGTCATGTCCGCCTCGTCCTCCCCGTCCACCGCGCGCCCCGCGTCGATCGCCGCGCTCTACGAAGCCGCCGCCCACTGGGCGCGCACCGACGGTCTCGTGTGGATCTATCTGTTCAAGGTGCTCGCCGCGTGCTTCCTCTCGCTCGGCATCGCGATGAAGCTCGATCTGCCGCAGCCGCGCACCGCGATGACCACCGTGTTCATCGTGATGCAGCCGCAAAGCGGTGCGGTGTTCGCGAAGAGCTTTTACCGGATCTGCGGCACGCTGGTCGGTCTCGTCGTGATGCTCGCGCTGATCGGCCTGTTCGCGCAGCAGCCGGAGCTGTTCATCATCTCGACCGCGATCTGGGTCGGCATCTGCACCGCGGGCGCCGCGCGCAATCGAAATTTCCGTTCGTACGGCTTCGTGCTGGCCGGCTATACGGCCGCGCTGATCGGCATCCCGGCGGCGCAGCATCCGGACGGCGCGTTCCTGAGCGCGCTCACGCGGGTCGCGGAAATCGTGATCGGCATCATCTGCGCGGGCGCGGTCAGCGGCCTCGTGTTTCCGCAATTCGCCGGCCTGCAGATGCGCAGCACCGTGCGCGCGCGTTTCTCGGCCTTCGTCGAGTACGTGTCGGCGTCGCTTGCCGGACGCAACGATCGCGCGCAGATCGAGGCGACCAATGCGCGTTTCGTCGCCGACATCGTCGGCTTCGAGGCCGCGCGCAGCGTGGCCGTGTTCGAGGGTCCCGATACGCGAATGCGCGGCGGCCGTCTCGCGCGTCTGAACAGCGAGTTCATGACCGCGTCGACGCGCTTTCACGCACTGCATCAGCTGATGAACCGTCTGCGCGAGAACGGCACGCACGGCGCGGCGATTGCGATCGCCGCGCTCGAACCGTACTTCAAGGAGATCGCGCCGCTGCTCGCGAAGTCGGGCGAGCCGGTGCTGAGCGCAGCCGACGCCGCGCACGCGGCCGCGCAGCTCGACGCGTACAAGACCGAGTTGCCGAGGCGCGTGCGCGCGACGCGCGGCGAACTCGAAACGCACCCCGACGCGCCGCTGCTCGATTTCGACACGGCCGCGGAACTCCTGTACCGCTTCATCGATGACCTGCACGCGTATGCGGCGACCTACGCGTCGCTCGCGGTCGACACGCACGCGCGCGAGCGCTCGATCGAGCGCTACGAGCCGAAGACCAACGCGATCGCGGCCGGCGTCGCGGGCCTGCGCGCGGCCATCGTGATGATGCTGCTCGGCGCGTTCTGGATCGCGACCGCCTGGCCGAGCGGCGCGACGGCGACGCTGGACGCGGCGGCCGTGTGCGCGCTCGCGTCGTCGTCGCCCGATCCGAAGCGCACCGCGTTCCAGATGGCTGGCGGCACGCTGCTCGCCACACTGATGGGCCTGATCGCGGTGTTCGGCGTGTATCCGCACATCGACGGCTTCGCGATGCTGTGCGTCGCGCTCACGCCGTTCCTGCTGCTCGGCGTGTTCATGACCACGCGTCCGAAGCTGGCGGGCTACGGGATCGGCTATTGCATCTTCTTCTGCTTTCTCGCCGGGCCCGACAACGTGATGCACTACGACCCGAGCGCGTTCATGAACGATGCGCTCGCACTGGTGCTGTCGATGCTGGTGTCGTCGATCGCGTTCGCGGTGCTGCTGCCGCCGTCGACGCCGTGGCTGCGTAACCGCCTGCTCGTCGATCTGCGCCGCCAGGTGGTGCTGGCCGCTCGCGCGGGTCTGGCGCGCGTGCGCTCGCGCTTCGAGAGCGGCGCACGAGACCTGATGTTCCAGATCAATTCGCTGGCGCCGAACGAACCCGAAACGAAGCGCGACACGCTGCGCTGGCTCTTTTCGGTGCTCGAAGTCGGCAACGCGGTGATCGACCTGCGCCGCGAAGTGGCGACGCTGCCCGACGCGCCGCGCTATCAGAAAACGGCAGCGTGGCGCGTCGCGCTGCGCGCGTTGTTCGGTGCACTCGCGGCGCTGTTCGAGCGGCCGCAGGAGCAGCACTTCGCGCGCGCTCTCGCGGCGACCGCCGACGCGATCGCCGAAGTGCAGCAGATGATGGCCGGCTTCACGCCAGCGCGCGAAGAACGCCACCAGCTGCAGCGCATCCTCAGTCAACTGCATTTCATCCGTACCGCGCTGCTCGATCCGCAGTCGCCGCTCGCCTCGGCGATCGGCGCACGCGCGGGCGCGTCAGAAGAAGAAGAAGGAGTTCCTCATGCCGCGTGATATCGCCGTGCTCGATGCCTATGTGCCGGCCATTCTGCTGCTGTTCATCGCGGGCGCCGCGCTCACCTGGCTCATCGATCGCGTGATCGCCTATACCGGCCTGTACCGCGTGGTGTGGCACCCCTCCCTGTTCCGGGCCAGCTTGCTCGTGTCTGTGTGCGGCCTTCTCGGCCTCGCCGTTTATCGTTGATCAGAGTCGAAACATGACCATCCGAAATCTTGTGGGCTTCGTCGCGACAGCCGTCATTTTCATCGTCGCGATCCTGATTGGCCGTGTGCTGTGGGTCCATTACATGGACGAGCCGTGGACCCGCGACGGCCGCGTGCGCGCCGAGATCGTCAACGTCGCGCCGGACGTGTCGGGCGCGATCGTCGATCTGCCGGTCAAGGACAACCAGTTCGTGAAGAAGGGCGACCTGCTGATGCAGATCGATCCGTCGCACTACCAGATCGCGGTCGAACAGGCGCAGGCAGCGGTTGCCGCGCGCAAGGCCGAATTGCAGATGAAGCGCGACGACGCGCAACGGCGTGCCGATATGGATTCGCAAGTGGTGTCGAAGGAAAGCCGCGATAACGCGACGCATACCGCGTCCGCCGCCGATGCCGCCTATCAGCAGGCGCTCGCCGCGCTCGACGCCGCGAAGCTGAATCTCGAGCGCACGCGCGTCGTGTCGCCGGTCGACGGCTACGTCACGAACCTCTCGGTGTTCAGCGGCGACTACGCGACCGCCGGCGCCGCGAAGCTCGCGATCGTCGACAGCCACTCGTTCTGGGTGTACGGCTACTTCGAGGAAACCAAGCTGCCGCACGTGCGCGTCGGCGATCAGGCCGAAGTGCGGCTGATGAGCGGCGGCACGCTGCAGGGCCATGTGGAGAGCATCTCGCGCGGCATCTACGACCGCGACAATCCACAAAGCCACGAGCTGCTTGCGGACGTGAATCCGACCTTCAACTGGGTGCGCCTCGCGCAGCGCGTGCCGGTGCGCGTGAAGATCGACTCGGTGCCCGCCGACGTGATGCTGGCTGCGGGCACGACCTGCACGGTGGTCGTGCGGCCGGGGTCAGGTTCCGCGACGGCGTTGGTGCCTGGGTCGAACAAGGCGAGCTGACGTTCGCCTCGCGCGGCGTCCTATAGCCTGAACTGCCCCACCATCGCCTTCAGCCCGCGCGCCTGATCGTCGAGCGAGCGGGCCGCGGCGGTGGCCTCCTCCACCAGCGCGGCGTTCTGCTGCGTGCCCGGAGCCGAGCCGCCTTTTCGTGTGCGGGGCGGTTTAAAAAATCGTACTCCTCGCTAGCGTGAAGCGCTCGCCAAACAGGATGGCAAACTGGTTCATCGCGGACGTTCAGTGGAAGGTCGCCCTTTCGGTCTCTGCGTCAACGCAGCGGAAGCTTGCTGTCATCGAGCCGTCGCGGAGGATTGGCTCCCCAACGTGCTTTTATCTGTTCCGGAGTCTCCGGAGGCCATTTCACGCCCATCTTGATGATGCGATCCCGGATTTCGACCAGTTTGACACCTAATTCAGAGGTAGAGCCTACATGTTCTATTTGCGATTCCAGTTGACTTGGGAATGAAATTCCATTGATGTTGTAAGTGTTGGGGTTGGCTCCGTGATCGAGGAGGTAATTGACTGCCCCGGTGTCATAGCCAGTTAGCGCTTCGTAGAGAGATGTGTTGCGCAATGAATCGCGCCGGTTCACATCCGCGCCACGCTCCACCAGCAGCCTGAGCGAGCCCAATTTACGATCGCTTGCAACATCAAAAATGATCGGGGTATCTTCTGAAATCAAATTAGGATCAACCCCTCCGTCCAGCATCGCACGCAGGAATTCCGGGTGCGAACTGTTGAGCACGACCCCGAGCGGATCACCAAAATTCGGCACTTCCTGCAAGGGATCGGCCCCGGCCCTCACCACCTCCGACGCAATCGCAAGCCGATGCGGGTCGCGCTGCAACGCCTCCTGAAACGCAAAAAACAGCATCGTCATGTTCTGGCGCCCGGGCGTGTTCAGGTCCGTCTTCGGTGCCAGTCGCCGGACCTCCTCCATGTCACCTCGCGCGATGGCCTGCGCCAGTTCGAGCTGCGGGCCGCTAAAGAAATCAGTGGCGGGAAATTTTTTCATTGCATGAACCACAGGGGATAGCGCCAGTAACAGCACCGGCACGATAAGAATTCGGCTGAGTGTCTTCATCGCCTTCAGCCCCGTTATGACAGTGTTTCAAGTACGGAGATGTCCTCCGCCTTCTGCTGCTCGATGCCGTCTATTGCCTGCCTGATGGAGTGCCGCGACACGGGCGAGCCACTGCCGGGCAGGGCGTACGGAGTACCGGCTGCATCGGGCAGGGGCGTCCACGTCTGTGCCACGGTCAGAATGTCGCCGTTCACATGGTACGCATTGATGTTCGATGGCGTGACCTGGCCGCCGTAGTGTACGACCGTCCTCGGGTGCAGACCCGCAGCATTGAAGCTCCAGCAGTCCTTGCCGCTGGCGACGGATGCAGCCGCACACAGGCCGCCGCCTAGCGAGTGACCTGTTATCTCGATAGGTTCTGTAATCTTAAGTAGCTTAGTGCCACTCCGTACTGCTCGTCTGTAGTATTCCGATTCGATATTCATGCTCTGCCTAACATTATTCGACCAGTCGGCCAGACTCGTCATTTCGGTTCCCTTGAACGCAAGGGTCGGCTTCATATCGTTGCCGAAGACCGCCGCATCCGGTTCATATACCTGCGCTCCAAAATTGGAATCCTTGATGTTCAGGTCTTTCCGCTTCAAGCCATACAGATCCAAAAATTCCGTACTCCCGCTGCGGTTCGTCCACCCTTCGGGCACCGGCTTTGACGGCTCGTAGACATGATCGGAGAGTCTGGCCTTCTCCACCGCGATATTGTTGCGTGCGAGCCGTTCAGCCGCTGCCCGCACGCGCCCTGACATGGTCGCATTGCCCGCCGCAATCAGCGCCTTGCGCGTCTGCCACCGCTGGGCCTTGGTCAGCACCTGTGGTATCTCGATGCTCGGCGGTGTCGCCCTCGCTGCGCGCGCAGCGGCTAACTGGGCTTGCCAGGTGGCCGGATCGTACTGGGCGGACCTCGCGAGATTCCTCAACGGCGTACTGCTGTAGGGTGACGGAAACAGGCTATCGCGCGGGCCTTTAATGACGAGCAGTTTGCCCCGGCGAACCTCTTCGAGAAGCGCGACGATGACCCACCAGCCATCGGTGTCAGGGTTCCGGTTTCGCACGTTGTGAAAAAACAACCAGCTCTGGCCAATGAGCTTCCTGATCAGTTTCCCGTCCTTCTCCCATTGCCTGCGATTCAGGTCGGCAATACCGAGAAATTCGCGGGTTTCTGCCCTGGCTTTCCCGAGGTCTGCGGCCTTCCCGAGGCACGCCTTGTAGTGCGATTCGTTACAGATGACATAACGGGCACCCGGTGGCCTCTGGCAGAACAGCTCCGCCGAGAACATCTCAAATACAGACAGGGACATAGGCGTGTCGACGGTTTATCTGAAGTCGCTGCCGGGGTTGACAGCAGTCCGATGATTACCGTGCGACAGACATTCGTACATGGGCGACGGCCCAAAATCTCCGCGGCTTTCGATGAACCTCTCGATGTGCCACGGCGACTATGCGAGCGCCGGCGCCGCGAAGCTCGCGATCGTCGATAGTCACTCGTTCTGGGTATATGGCTGCTTCGAGGAAACCAAGCGGCCGTGCCGGCGTCCGGGTCGAACAACAACGCTAGCCGAGGCTCGCCTCGCGCTGCGTTCTAAAGCCTGAACTGCCCCACCATCGCCTTCAGCCCGCGCGCCTGATCGTCGAGCGAGCGGGCCGCGGCGGTGGCCTCCTCCACCAGCGCGGCGTTCTGCTGCGTGCCCGCGTCCATCTGCGTGACCGCGAGATTGATCGCCTCGAGACCGGCGCTCTGCTCGGACGACGCCGCCGAAATCTCGCCCATGATGTCGGTCACGCGCTTCACGGCCTTCACGACTTCGTCCATCGTCTGACCGGCATCCGCGGCGAGCGTCGAGCCGTTGCTCACGCGCTCGACCGAGGTCTGGATCAAGCCCTTGATCTCCTTCGCGGCCGCCGCGCTGCGCTGCGCGAGATTGCGCACTTCCGCCGCGACCACCGAAAAGCCGCGCCCCTCCTCGCCCGCGCGCGCCGCCTCGACGGCCGCGTTCAACGCGAGGATGTTGGTCTGGAACGCAATCCCCTCGATCACACCGATGATGTCGCCGATGCTGCGCGCGCTGTCGTTGATGTCATTCATCGTCGCGACCACCCGACTCACGACCGCGCCACCCTGCTCGGCGATCTCCGACGCGTTGTTGGCAAGCGTGCTCGCCTGCTTCGCGTTGTCGGCGTTCTGACGCACCGTCGAGGTCAGCTGCTCCATGCTGCTCGCGGTGCGCTCGAGGGCGAGCGCCTGTTGCTCGGTGCGCTGCGAGAGGTCCAGGTTGCCCATCGAAATCTGCCCAGACGCGGTCGCGATCGCATCGGCGCTCGACGCGATGTCGGCAACTGTCGTCGCGAGCCCGCTTTGCATGTCGGACAGCGCGAATAGCATGCTCGAACGGTCCTTGCCGCCGAGCGCGATGCGGTTCGACAGATCGCCCGCGGCGATGCGGCGCGCGATCTCCTTCGCGTACATGGGCTCGCCGCCGAGCTGCATGGTGAGCCGCCGCACGACCCACGCGGCGATGCCGAACGCGAGTGCGATCAGCGCGAGCGTCATCACCGCGATCATCACGAACGACGAGTGGTAGATGAAGCCGGACGCGTCGATGGTCGCCTTCGCGGCAGTGCCGCGCTGCGCGACGAGTTGGTCGACGAGCTTTTCGAGCTTGCCGGTTTCGACGAACAGCGACACGTCCTGGGTGCCGACCTGCCAGTTCATCTGCGACAGATCGAGCGGCTGCGCCTTCACGAGCGTGACGAAGTCGCGCAAATGGGCGCTCCATGTCGCCACGGCCGCGGCGAACGCCTTCTGCTCGCCGACCGCCTTCGCGTCCGACGTATCGACGTACTGCTGCAGCGTACGCAGTCGCTCGTCAAGACCGGCGAGGCCGCGCTCGATGTCGGCGCCCAGTTCGTCGCGCTCCTTCGCGGTGGTCGCGGTCAGCAGCATTTTTTGCGCGCGGCTCGCGCGCAGCATGTGGCCGCGCGCCTCCTCGGCGGCGCGGCTTGCGACGTGGCCCTGGTCGAAGATCGATTGCGCGGACGCGTTCAGGCGGCCGATCTGCAGCAGCGAAAACACGCCGATCAGCAGCGTACCGGCGAGCAGAACCGCGAAGGCGATGCGCAGTGTTGCCTTGACCGACAGGCCGTTGAGTTTCGTTGCCGCTGTGCTGTGTGCCACTGCTTTCATCATCCCCGCCAAACGTGTCGACGCGCCGGAAAGGTCGGTTCCGGCAACACCACTTGTCTTTCCGGGTCTACGGCAGCCCGCTCCGCGATCTTGAATCTCGCCAGAGCAGGCGGCGGCGGGTCGTGCGCCGCCTGCCGTTCCCGGTCCCATATTCGACGCGCCGCTTCCTGAGCTCGCGCAATCGCGAACGCTTTATACCGAAGACAAAAAACCGCCAAAAGCCTCGACAGGTCGGAACAGACGATTCGCCTTTCATCGCCGAAAGCGAAGCCATCCGTCCCCATGTCCGATTCGCGACAAAACTTGTCCTTACAATTCAGTCCGGCCACATTAAACTTCGGCTCAATGTTCAAAACGCCGGTTGTCGCGACGAAACGCCGCGGAGCTTCGCGAAACGCCCCTACGAAGCGCGCTGCCCGCACTGGCTCAGTGCCGAATTTTCCTCTCACCGTTTGCGTGATCTTTTTCTTCTAGCGTATGGAAACGAGCCTCAATAAAAGCGCCCTCGCCGGCGCATCCGCCACGGGGGCGAGCGCGTCCCCGGCCGCCGCCGCACCGGCGGCCGCTACGGTTCAGCGCACGGTGTATTCCGTGCTCGGTGCGATCAGTTTTTCGCACCTGCTCAACGACATGATCCAGTCGTTGATCCTGGCTATCTACCCGATGTTCAAGGAGAACTTCTCGTTGTCGTTCGGGCAGATCGGTCTGATCACGCTGACCTACCAGATCACCGCATCGCTGCTGCAGCCGCTCATCGGCAGCTATACCGACAAGCATCCGAAGCCGTACTCGCTGCCGGTCGGCATGGGCTTCACGCTCACCGGCCTGCTGCTGATGTCGGTCGCACCGAACTTCGGGGTGCTGCTGGTCGCCGCGGCGCTGGTGGGTTGCGGATCGTCGGTGTTCCATCCGGAGTCGTCGCGGGTCGCGCGGATGGCGTCGGGCGGACGTCATGGTCTGGCGCAGTCGCTGTTCCAGGTCGGCGGCAATGCGGGTTCGTCGCTGGGGCCGCTGCTCGCCGCGCTGATCGTGATTCCGCATGGCCAGCGCAGCATCGCGTGGTTCTCGGCGGCGGCGCTCGTTGCGATCGTCGTGCTCACGCAGATCGGGCGCTGGTACAAGCGTCATCCGTCGGTCAGGAAGGCGCGCGGCCAGGTGGCGCATGCGACGCTGCCGCGTAACAGGATCATCATGGCGATGAGCGTGCTGGTGCTGCTGGTGTTCTCCAAGTACTTCTACCTCGCGAGCATCAACAGTTACTTCACGTTCTATCTGATCGACAGGTTCCATCTGTCGGTGCAGGCCGCGCAGATCCATCTGTTCGTGTTCCTCGCGGCGGTTGCGGCGGGGACGGTGATCGGTGGACCGATCGGCGACAGGATCGGGCGCAAGTATGTGATCTGGGTGTCGATTCTGGGTGTCGCGCCGTTCACGCTGTTGTTGCCGTATGCGAATCTTTTCTGGACTGGCGTCCTGACCGTTGTAATCGGGGTGGTGCTCGCCTCGGCGTTCTCGGCGATTCTGGTTTATGCGCAGGAGTTGATTCCTGGGAAGGTCGGCATGGTTGCCGGGTTGTTCTTTGGGTTTGCCTTTGGGCTTGGGGGGGTGGGGGCCGCGGTGCTTGGGCAGCTGGCTGACGCTACCAGTATTGCGTTTGTTTATAAGGTTTGCTCGTTCCTGCCGTTGATCGGGGTGCTGACTGTGCTGTTGCCCGATGTTGAAGGGAAGCGGGTTAAAGCTTGAGTGGGCGTGGGGGTTGGTCTGTGTCTTTGCTCGTCAGGCGTTGGCCTTTCCTTGCTTTCTTATCGGTCTATTAGCGTAGCCCCTGTGCGGGGCGGCACCTACTTTCTTTGCTGCTGCAAAGAAAGTAGGCAAAGAAGACAGCTCAAACCGCAAGCTCATAAGCGGGCACCTCGGTCTGCATGAGGTAGTGGTGCATCTGACATCCGTGCTCCCGCACATTCGGCGGCAGTGACAAGGCCGTCATACTTCCGGCGGCG
Organism: Paraburkholderia sp. HP33-1; assembly: GCF_021390595.1. Classification (NCBI taxonomy): domain Bacteria; kingdom Pseudomonadati; phylum Pseudomonadota; class Betaproteobacteria; order Burkholderiales; family Burkholderiaceae; genus Paraburkholderia; species Paraburkholderia sp. HP33-1. The sequence goes on from NZ_JAJEJR010000001.1 coordinate 2,322,774, forward strand.
CTGCGCGCGCCGAATCCCCGTTCACAAACCACCGATTTTTTCGGCGCATCGCCGAGGCGCAGCCGCCGGCCCCGCTGCGCGGGCAAACCCATCGGTTCTCCTGGCAGACCCGTCCGCGACGCACGTAGTGCGGAGTGGGAGCGGATGACGGCTTTGTCACCAGCGTGGAATGTGCGCAGACACAGATTCCAGATGTACCACTACCCCCTCCAAGCCAGGGGACCCACTTAAGAATTAGCGGTTTGAGCTGTCTTCTTTGCCTACTTTCTTTGCAGCAGCAAAGAAAGTAGGTGCCGCCCCGCACAGGGGCTACGCTAATAGACCAATAACAAAGCAAGGAAAGGCCAACAAAGCCAGAACAACGACAAAGAAGCGCCGCCCCGCACCGGGGGCAATTTCCAGCGCACAATCAAAATCAAAATCCCACATTGCCCACGCCAACAGGCGTGTCTATGCTAGTGCGAACACCCGCGCCGCCCTAGGCGCCCAATCTGAGGATCGCCGCCGATGACCCGCTACCGCGATTTCCACCGCCGCTCGATCGACAACCCCGAAGCCTTCTGGCGCGAAGAAGCCCGCCGCATTCACTGGCACACGCCGTTCGGCACCGTGCTCGACCGCTCGAAGCCGCCGTTCGCGCGCTGGTTCGTCGGCGGTCGCACGAACCTCTGTCATAACGCGGTCGACCGGCATCTGGCCGAGCGCGCGCAGCAGAACGCGCTCATCTACGTATCGACCGAAACCGGCATCGAGCGGCACTACACGTACGCCGATCTGTACGGCGAAATCAACCGCATGGCCGCGGTGATGCGCTCGCTCGGCGTGAAGCGCGGCGACGTCGTGCTGATCTATCTGCCAATGATCCCCGAAGCACTGTTCGCGATGCTCGCGTGCGCGCGACTCGGCGCGATCCACTCGGTCGTGTTCGGCGGCTTCGCGGCGCCGAACCTCGCCGCGCGGATCGAGGACGCGAAGCCGGTGCTGATCGTGACCGCCGACGCCGGCGCGCGTGGCGGCAAGGTGGTCGACTACACCCCGCTCGTCGACGAAGCGCTCTCGCGCGCCAAGCACAAGACGCCGCACGTGCTGCTGATCGACCGGCAGCTCGCGCCCGCGCGACTGAACGCGCCCTATCTCGTCGCCTACGAGCCGCTGCGCGAACAGTTCTTCAACGTTCACGTCCCTTGCGAATGGCTCGAATCGAACGAGCCGTCATACGTGCTGTACACGTCGGGCACGACCGGCAAGCCGAAAGGCGTGCAGCGCGATGTCGGCGGCTATGCGGTCGCACTCGCGGCATCGATGGAATACATCTTCGAGGGCAAAGCCGGCGACACGATGTTCACCGCGTCCGACGTCGGCTGGGTGGTCGGCCACAGCTACATCGTGTACGCGCCGCTGATCGCGGGGCTGACCACCGTGATGTACGAAGGCACGCCGATTCGTCCGGACGGCGGCATCTGGTGGCGGCTCGTCGAGCAGCACAAAATCAACCTGATGTTCACCGCGCCGACCGCGCTGCGCGTGCTGAAGAAGCAGGATCCGGCGCTAATGAAGGCAGCCGATCTTTCGAGCCTGCGCACGCTGTTTCTCGCCGGCGAACCACTCGACGAACCGACCGCTGCATGGATCACGAGCGCGCTGAACAAGCCGGTGATCGACAACTACTGGCAGACCGAAACCGGCTGGCCGATGCTCGCGATTCCGCGCGGCATCGAGGCACTACCGACCAAGCTCGGCTCGCCGGGCGTGCCCTCGGTCGGCTATAGCCTGACCGTGCGCGATGAGCTGACCGGCGAACCCTGCGCGGTCGGCGAAAAAGGTGTGCTGACGCTCGACTATCCGCTTCCGCCGGGCTGCATGTCGACGGTGTGGCGCGACGACAAGCGCTTTGTCGACACCTACTGGAAGAGCGTGCCGAACCAGCAGGTCTATTCGACGTTCGATTGGGGTGTGCAGGACGATGACGGCTATGTGACGATCCTCGGCCGCACCGACGACGTGATCAACGTCGCGGGCCATCGCCTCGGTACCCGTGAGATCGAGGAGGCGCTGTCGAGTCACGCGGCCGTCGCGGAAGTCGCGGTGGTCGGCGTGACGGATCCGGTCAAGGGTCAGGTGGCAATGGCCTTCGTCGTGCTGCGCGGCGCGCAAGGCGAAGGCGAAGGCGACCCGAGCGAGCGCGCGCGGCTCGCGGCCGAACTGGCGATGACGGTCGACCGCAATTTCGGCTCGATTGCGCGGCCCGCGCGCGTGGTGATGGTCTCGATGCTGCCGAAGACGCGCTCCGGCAAGCTATTGCGCCGCGCGATCGCGGCGCTCGCCGAAGGGCGCGATCCGGGCGATCTGCCGACGATCGAAGATCCGGCCGCGTTGCAGCTGGTACGCGACGCGCTCGGCGACGGCGCGGAGAAATAAACGGGCGAACCCGCGGGCGCTCAGCCCGCGGTGTTCTGCGCGCCGAGAAAGCGCGCGAGGATCGCGTTCGAGTAGGTGCCCGCGATGTCGGTGAGGAACGACATGAACGATCCCGGCGCGTGATCGTCGGCGGTATCGGAGATCGTGCGCACGACCGCGCACGGCAGGCCGTACTCGTAGCAGACCTGTGCGATCGCCGCGCCTTCCATCTCGACGGCGAGCGCATCGGGCAGCGCGTCGCGCAGCGCCGCGACGGCCGCCGCGCTCGCGACGAACTGATCGCCGCTGACGATCAGGCCGCGATGCACGCGCGGCTCGCGCGTGCCGAAGTGCGCCGCGCAGGCCGCGCCTTCCTCGGCGACGAAACGCTCGCACGCGGCGGCGAGACGCTCGGCGAGCACGGCATCGACGGCGAAGCGCGAGATGCCAAGCAACGGCACCTCGAAGCGCGGAAACAGCGGTGACGCGTCGATATCGTGCTGCATCAGCGTGCTCGCGACGACGATATCGCCGACATGCACGTCGCCTCCTACACCACCCGCGACGCCGGTGAACACGATAGCGTCGACATCGAACTCGTGGATCAGCGCGCTGGCCGTCGCGGCCGCCGCGACTTTGCCGACCCGCGCGAGCGTGACGACACACGGCGTGCCGTGCACGGTGCCGATGTGATATTCACGCTGGCCGTGCGTGACCGTGCGCACGCCAGACTCGGCGCGCATCGCTTCGATCAGGTCGCCGAGTTCCTGCGGCAACGCGGCCAGAATGCCGAGCGGCCGTTGCGCGCCGTGGCTCATGTTCAAGGGTGTGTTCATTCGACCGCCTGCAGTTTGGCCACCGCCAGCGCGAGCCACTTCTCGCCGTGCCGCTTGAAACGCACCTGCGCCTTCGCGTCGGTACCGTTGCCTTCGAGCGCGGTGATCGTGCCTTCACCGAACTTCGTGTGGAACACCTGCTGGCCGACGCGAAAGCCCGTTTCAGCCGCGCGCTGCTCGTTCGCGAAAGCGGGCGCCGGCGCGGAGGCCACCGACGCCGTCGTCGCCGCACCGCCGCCGTAGCCCGGGCGCGCGAACCAGTCGCGTCCATAGCCCGCGTTGTCCGAGCGGCCGCCCCAACGCGAGCCCGCCTCGACCTTCGGCGTGAGCCACTTCAGCGTCTCCTGCGGCAATTCGTCGAAAAAGCGGGAGCGGATGTTGTAGCGGGTCTGGCCGTGCAGCATCCGGCTCTGCGCGAACGACAGGTACAGCCGTTCCTTCGCGCGGGTGATCGCGACGTACATCAGGCGCCGCTCTTCTTCGAGGCCGTCCGTCTCCATCGCGCTGTTCTCGTGCGGGAACAGCCCTTCTTCGAGACCGGTGATGAACACCGCGGTGAATTCGAGCCCCTTCGCCGCGTGCACGGTCATCAGCTGCACCGCATCCTGGCCGGCCTGCGCCTGGTTGTCACCGGCTTCGAGCGATGCGTGCGACAGGAAGCCCGCGAGCGGTGTCATCGTGTCGGGGTTCTGCGCCGGATCGGCGATGTCCGGCGCGTCGAGCACCACGGTGTTCGGATCGTCGGTGGCGACCGCGAGCTCGGGCGCGGCGCTCGCGCCGGGGCGCAGCGGAATCGAGCGTGCGGGGGTATCGAGCCCGTAGCCTTCCTCGCTGACGAACGCGGCGGCCGCGTTGACGAGTTCCTGCAGGTTTTCGAGCCGCTCCTGGCCCTCGCGCTCGTTCTGATAGAACTCGGCGAGAGTGCTCGCGCGGACCACGTACTCGACGGTCTCGGGCAGGCTCATCTGCTGCGTGTCGGCGCGCATCTTGCCGACCAGGTTCGCGAACGCGGCGAGGCTAGAGCCCGCCTTGCCCGCGACATACGGAATCGCCGCGGCCATCGAGCAGTTGTACAGGCGCGCCGAGTCGGCGAGCTGTTCGAGCGAGCGCGCGCCGATGCCGCGGGTCGGGAAATTGACGACGCGCGCGAACGCGGTGTCGTCGTTCGGGTTGTCGATCAGGCGCAGATACGCGAGCGCGTGCTTGACTTCCTGACGCTCGAAAAAGCGCAGGCCGCCATACACGCGATACGCTATACCCGCGTTGACGAGCGTGTGCTCGATCGTGCGCGACTGCGCGTTGCTGCGATAGAGCACGGCGATCTCGCTGCGCGACAGGCCGGTGTTGATTAGCGCGCGAATCTCTTCGACGATCCAGCCGGCCTCCTGCGAATCGGTCGCCGATTCGTAGACGCGTACCGGTTCGCCGTGGCCCGCGTCAGTGCGCAGATTCTTGCCGAGGCGCCGCGAATTGTTCGCGATCAGCTGGTTGGCGGCATCGAGAATATGGCCGTGCGAGCGATAGTTCTGTTCGAGCTTGATCAGATTGCGCACTTTGAACTCGTGCTCGAAGTCGCGCATGTTGCCGACGTTCGCGCCGCGGAACGCGTAGATCGACTGGTCGTCGTCGCCGACCGCGAAGATCGCGTTGTGCTGGCCCGCGAGCAGCTTGAGCCACGCGTATTGCAGCTTGTTGGTGTCCTGAAACTCGTCGACGAGGATGTGCCTGAAGCGCGCCTGATAATGCGCGCGCAGCGGCGGATTGTGCGCGAGCAGTTCGTAGCAGCGCAGCAGCAGCTCGGGGAAGTCGACCACGCCTTCGCGCTGGCATTGCTGGTCGTAGGCTTCGTAGAGTTCGACGAACTTGCGGTTGAAGTTGTCGGTGGCATCGACGTCTTTGGGGCGCAGGCCCTGCTCTTTCGCGTTGTTGATGAAGTACTGGAGATTTTTCGCGGGGTACTTCTCGTCGTCGATGTTGAGGCCCTTCATCAGGCGCTTGATCGCCGAGAGCTGGTCCGCGGTGTCGAGAATCTGGAACGTGGCGGGCAGCCCGGCGTCGCGGTGATGCGCGCGCAGCATACGGTTGCACAGGCCGTGGAAGGTGCCGATCCACATGCCGCGCGTATCGATCGGCAACAGCGCCGAGAGGCGCGCCATCATTTCGCGGGCGGCTTTGTTCGTGAAGGTGACGGCGAGGATGGTCGCTGGGGACGCGAGGCCTTGCTGGATCAGCCACGCGATGCGGGTGATCAGGACGCGGGTTTTGCCGCTGCCGGCGCCGGCCAGAATCAGCGCGGGCTCATTCGGAAGAGTGACGGCGGCGTGTTGTTCGGGGTTTAGATTGGAGAGGAGGTCGGGCATTTTTTTGCGGAGGCGCAGTTCGGGGGACATTATATGCCCCGGCGGGGGCTGGGCTTTTTTTCGTTTTTCTGGTTTTGTTGGCCTTTCCTTGATTTGTTATCGGTCTATTAGCGTGGCCCCTGTGCGGGGCGGCACCTACTTTCTTTGCTGCTGCAAAGAAAGTAGGCAAAGAAGACAGCTCAAACCGCTAATTCTTAAGTGGGTCCCCTGGCTTGGAGGGGGTAGTGGTGCATCTGGAATCTGTGCCCCCGCACATTCCACGCTAGTGACAAAGCCATCATCCGCTCCCACTCCGCACTGCGTGCGTCGCGGACAGGTCTGCGAGGAGAACCGACGGCGATGGTTTTGGAACGGGGATTCGGCGCGCGCAGCGCCGCCGGAAGTATGACGGCTTTGTCACTAACGCTGAATGTGCGGGAGCACGGATGTCAGATGCACCACTACCTCATGAAGACCGAGGAGCCCGCTTATGAGCTTGCGGTTTGAGCTGTCTTCTTTGCCTACTTTCTTTGCAGCAGCAAAGAAAGTAGGTGCCGCCCCGCACAGGGGCTACGCCAATAGACCGACAAGAAATCAAGGAAAGGCCAACAAAGCCAGAACAACGACAAACCAACCCGCCGGCCGGCAAAAAACCTCATCCAGCTATAATCAACAATTCCCCGCATCCCAAAGCCTGCCTTTAAAACAGAAACATGAGCGACACCCCGAGCGACCCCACCTCGACGCTTGCAAAGAGCTTCGAACCCCAGACCATCGAAGCCCACTGGGGCCCTGAATGGGAAAAGCGCGCCTACGCCGCGCCCTCCTTCGACGCGAACCGCAAGGATTTCTCCATCCAGCTGCCGCCGCCGAACGTCACGGGCACCCTGCACATGGGCCACGCGTTCAACCAGACCATCATGGACGGCCTCACCCGCTATCACCGCATGCTCGGCGAGAACACGCTGTGGGTGCCGGGTACCGACCACGCGGGCATCGCCACGCAGATCGTCGTCGAACGGCAGCTCGACGCGCAGGGCGTGTCGCGCCATGACCTCGGCCGCGAGAAGTTCGTCGAACGCGTGTGGGAGTGGAAGCAGCAATCCGGTTCGACCATCACGAATCAGGTGCGCCGTCTCGGCGCGTCGATCGACTGGTCGCGCGAATACTTCACGATGGACGACAAGATGTCGGCCGCCGTGCGCGACGTGTTCGTGCGCCTGTATGAACAGGGTCTGATCTATCGCGGCAAACGCCTCGTGAACTGGGATCCGGTGCTGCTCACCGCCGTATCCGACCTCGAAGTGGTCAGCGAAGAAGAAAACGGCCACCTGTGGCACATCCAGTATCCGTTGACCGACGGCTCCGGCCATCTGACCGTCGCCACCACCCGTCCGGAAACCATGCTCGGCGACACCGCCGTGATGGTGCACCCCGAAGACGAGCGCTACGCGCATCTGATCGGCAAGACCGTCACGCTGCCGCTGTCGAACCGCGAAGTGCCGATCATCGCGGATGATTACGTCGACCGCGAGTTCGGCACCGGCGTCGTCAAGGTCACGCCAGCGCACGACTTCAACGACTACCAGGTCGGCCTGCGTCACAAGCTGCCGCAAATCGAAATCCTCACGCTCGACGCGAAGATCAACGACAACGCGCCCGAACGATACCGCGGTCTCGACCGATTCGAAGCCCGCAAGCTGGTGGTCGAGGATCTCGAAGAGCTTGGCGCGCTCGAATCGGTCAAGCCGCACAAGCTGATGGTGCCGCGCGGCGACCGCACCGGCGTCGTGATCGAGCCGATGCTGACCGACCAGTGGTTCGTCGCGATGAGCAAGCCGGCACCCGAAGGCACGTTCAATCCGGGCAAGTCGATCGCCGAAACCGCACTGGACGTGGTCCGCAACGGCCAGATCAAATTCGTGCCGGAGAACTGGACCACCACGTACTACCAGTGGCTCGAAAACATCCAGGACTGGTGCATCTCGCGTCAGCTGTGGTGGGGTCATCAAATTCCGGCGTGGTACGGCGAGAGCGGCGAAGTGTTCGTCGCAAAGACCGAGGAAGAAGCCCGCGCGAAGGCCGTCGCGGCCGGCTACACGGGTGCGTTGAAGCGTGACGAAGACGTGCTCGACACGTGGTTCTCGTCCGCGCTCGTGCCGTTCTCGTCGCTCGGTTGGCCCAACGAAACGGAAGAGCTCAAGCACTTCATGCCGTCGTCGGTGCTCGTCACCGGCTTCGACATCATCTTCTTCTGGGTCGCGCGCATGGTCATGATGACCACGCACTTCACCGGCAAGGTGCCGTTCGACACGGTCTACGTGCACGGTCTCGTGCGCGACGCCGAAGGCCAGAAGATGTCGAAGAGCAAGGGCAATACGCTCGACCCGATCGATATCGTCGATGGCATCGACCTCGACGCGCTCGTCGCGAAGCGCACCACCGGCCTGATGAATCCGAAGCAGGCCGCGTCGATCGAAAAGAAGACCCGCAAGGAGTTTCCGGAAGGCATTCCGGCGTTCGGCACCGACGCGCTGCGCTTCACGATGGCGTCGATGGCCACGCTCGGCCGCAACGTGAACTTCGACCTCGCGCGCTGCGAGGGCTATCGCAACTTCTGCAACAAGCTGTGGAACGCCACGCGTTTCGTGCTGATGAACTGCGAAGGCCACGACTGCGGTTTCGGCCAACCGGCGCAATGTGGCGAATGCGGGCCAGAAGGCCATCTGCATTTCTCGCAGGCCGACCACTGGATCGTGTCGCAACTGCAACGCGTGGAAGCGGAAGTCGCCAAGGGTTTTTCAGACTATCGTTTCGACAATGTGGCCAACGCCCTATACAAGTTCGTATGGGACGAATATTGTGACTGGTACCTCGAACTCGCCAAAGTGCAGATCCAGACGGGTCAGCCGAACCAGCAGCGCGCAACCCGCCGCACGCTGCTGCGTGTGCTCGAGACGGTGTTGCGCCTCGCGCATCCGGTGATCCCGTACATCACCGAGGCGCTGTGGCAGAAGGTGGCGCCGCTCGCGGGACGCTACCCCGAAGGCAAGGCCGAGGGCGAAGCGTCCATCATGGTGCAGCCGTACCCCATCGCGGAGCCGTCGAAACTCGACGAAGACGCGGAGCAGTGGGCGGCCGACCTCAAGGCGGTGATCGATGCGTGCCGGAATCTGCGCGGCGAAATGAACCTGTCGCCGGCGGTCAAGGTGCCGTTGCTCGCCACCGGCAACGCGGAGCGCCTTCGCACTTTCGCGCCTTACGCTCAGGCGCTGGCGCGGCTGTCCGAAGTGCAGATCATCGCCGACGAGGCCGCGCTCGACGCGCAGGCGGATGGCGCGCCGATTGCTATCGTAGGAACCGACAAGCTTGTGTTGAAGGTGGAAATCGACGTGGCGGTCGAACGCGAACGCCTGTCGAAAGAAATCGCTCGATTGAGTGCTGAAATCGTCAAATGCAACGGTAAGCTACAGAATCAGGCGTTCGTTGCAAAGGCGCCGGCTGCGGTCGTGGAGCAGGAACAGAAACGGCTTGCTGACTTCGAAGCCACCGTCGGCAAGCTGAAGGCCCAACTGGCCCGCTTGCCGGCCTGATCGACGCGCGCCTCGCCCGCTCACCTCAGCAGCGGGCGGGCAAGGACTTAAACCAGAGGACTCAGGGTATTCACATGCTAAAAGTTACGAAGGCGGTTTTTCCGGTAGCGGGTCTTGGCACCCGCTTCCTTCCCGCCACGAAGGCTAGCCCGAAGGAGATGCTGCCGATCGTCGACAAGCCGCTGATTCAGTACGCGGTCGAAGAGGCCATGGCGGCCGGCATCACCGAAATGATCTTCGTCACGGGCCGCAGCAAGCGCGCGATCGAAGACCATTTCGACAAGTCCTATGAGATCGAGGCCGAGCTCGAAGCGCGCGGCAAGGACAAGCTGCTCGAACTCGTGCGCAGCATCAAGCCGAGCCACGTGGACTGCTTCTACGTGCGCCAGGCCGAGGCGCTGGGCCTCGGTCACGCGGTCCTGTGCGCGGAGAAGCTGGTCGGCGACAACCCGTTCGCCGTGATTCTCGCGGACGACCTGCTGTACGGCACGCCGCCCGTAATGACGCAAATGATCGAGGTGTTCGATCACTATCACAGCTCGGTGATCGGCGTCGAAGAGATCCCGCCGCAGGACACGAAGTCGTACGGCATCGTCGATGGCAAGGAATGGGAAGACTCGATCATCAAGATGTCGGGCATCGTCGAAAAGCCGGAGCCGAGCGTGGCGCCGTCGAACCTCGGCGTGGTGGGCCGTTATGTGCTCAAGCCGCGCATCTTCGATCATCTGCGCTCCATCAAGCCGGGCGCGGGCGGTGAACTGCAGCTGACGGACGCAATCCAGTCGCTGCTCGCCGACGAACAGGTGCTCGCGTACAAATATCACGGCACGCGTTTTGACTGCGGCAGCAAGCTCGGCTACCTGAAGGCGACGGTCGAGTTCGCGCTGCGTCACCCGGAAGTGGCCGCCGATTTCGAAGAATATCTGCGCACGCGCTCGCCGGTTCTCGAAGGCTGACACCAACCGCCAGGCTGAAACGAAGAAGGCGCTGTACCCCGAATAAAGGGGACAGCGCCTTCTTTTTTACATCGGACGGACAGTTTTACCGGATGCCGCTCAACGGCGCCGCATCAGGAACGTGAACACCTTGTCATGCGCCGAGCTTTCGATGATCTCGTTGCCGGTCTGCTTCGCGAACGCGGCGAAATCGCGCTGCGAGCCGGGATCGGTGGCGAGCACCTTGAGAATCTGGCCGCTTTCCATGTCGGCGAGCGCCTTTTTGGCGCGCAGGATGGGCAGCGGGCACGTGAGCCCGCGCGCATCGACTTCCTTGTGAATCTGAATTTGCATCGACGATGACCTTCGGGACGAGGCGTCGCTGACGACGCCGGACAGAGCGTCAAATTCTACAGCAGGCGCAGCGACCGCGCCGGGCAGCGCAGTGCTACAGCGTCACCGCCTGGCCGCTCTCCAGCGACTCGCGCAGCGCGACGCCGATCCGCGTGGCTTCGAGCGCATCGGCCAGCGTCGCGCCGCCTGGCGTCGCGTCGCCCTTTCCTGCCCCGTTTTGCACCGACGCGACGAACGCGCGCGCTTCGTGCAGAAATGCATCCTCGAACCGGTCGAAAAAGTTCGGCGTGCATTCGTTGCGAATGCCGGTCGCGTCGTAGATCTCGACGCGATTCGCGCGCGGATTGCGCCCGATCGTCAGTCCGCCCGCCGTGCCGATCACTTCGCTATGTGAATCGTTGCCGTGCGCCTGCGTACGCGAGGCGTAGAACATCGCGAGCTTGCCGCCCTCGAACTCGCAGATCGCGACGCCGTTGTCGACATCGCCGAATTCGCGCAGGCCTTCGTGCAGCGCGACCGTGCCCGCCGCGAACACGCGCGTCGCGCGCGGCTTGCCGAGCAACCAGCGGGCGACATCGATGTCGTGCACCGTGCAGTCGAGAAAGATGCCGCCCGAGGTCGCCGCGAAGCGCACGAAGAAGCCGTTGTTATCGTTTTGATCGCTAGTCTGCGAACGCACGAGGAACGGCCGGCCGATCTGGCCCGCGTTGATCTTCTCGAACGCGTCCCGATAGCTCGGATCGAAGCGGCGCATGAAGCCGATCGTCGCCTGCAGATGCGGAAAGCGCGCCGCAACGGCCAGCACGCGCTCGCATTCGGCGACATCGAGCGACAGCGGCTTCTCGCAGAACACATGCTTGCCGGCTTGCAACGCGTCGACGATCTGCTGCGCGTGCAGCGACGACGGCGTGACGAGCCACACCGCGTCGACGTGCGGATCGGCGAGCAGGTCCGCGTAATCGGCATAGAGACGCGGCTCAGGCAGCGCATCACGCGCCCATGCGAGTTCGTCTGCGAGCGGACTGCACGCGGCCGCAAGTGTCGCGCCCGGCACGCGATACGCGAGATTTTCCGCATGCCGTTTGCCGAGCCGTCCCAGACCGACCACGCCGAGCCGCAAACGCTGAGTGGAGGGCTTCATCACGCTGCCTCGCTGAGTTTGATCGCTCGACCCTCGCGCCACGACCGCGTCGCGGCTTCCGCGAGTTCGAGCGCTTTCAGGCCGTCGGCGACGGTCGTGCGCACCGGCTTGCCGTGCGTGAGCGCGTCGAAGAAGTGCGCGATTTCGAGCGCGTACGCCGCGCGATAGCGTTCGAGAAAGAACGCCTCGGGCACGTCGGTCGACACTTGCGTCTTCGAGTACGCCGTGACTTCGGTCGGCCGCACGTTGCCCGCCTGCAGCATGCCGGTGCTGCCGAGCACTTCGAAGCGCTGGTCGTAGCCGTACGCGGCGCGCCGCGTGGTGTTGATCTGGCACAGGCGTCCACGCTTCGTGCGGATCGTCACCGCGGTCGAATCGATATCACCCGCTTCGGCGATCGCGGAGTCGGTGAGGCAACTGCCGGTGGCATGCAGCGTGTCGGCTTCGTCGTCGAGAATCCAGCGGAAGATGTCGAAGTCGTGAATCAGCATGTCCTTGAAGATGCCGCCCGAGTGCCGGATGTACTCGAGCGGCGGCGCGCCCGGATCGCGGCTCGTGACGACCAGCATTTCCGGCGTGCCGATCTCGCCGGCGTCGATACGCGCTTTCAATGCGGAAAACGTCGGATCGAAACGCCGCTGAAAACCGATCATGCACACGACGCCCGCGCGCTCCACCGCCTGCGCGCACAGCCGCGCGCGCTCGAGCGTCAGATCGACCGGCTTCTCGCAGAACACGTGCTTGTTCTGCGCGGCCGATTTGACGATCAGGTCCGCATGGGTGTCGGTGCTGGAGCAGATCACGGTCGCGCCGATCGACGCGTCGCCGATCGCGCCGTCGATATCGGCGACCTGTGCGCCGTGCTGCGCGGCCAACGCGGCCGCCGCCTCGCGATTCACGTCGACCACGTATTTGAGCCGTACGCCCGGTTGCCGCGCGAGATTCGCCGCATGGATCTTGCCGATGCGCCCCGCGCCGAATAGCGCAACGTCGATCGTGCTTACCGCGTCAGTCATCGTAGCCTCCAGTGTTGTTGGATTCTTCAACGTTCAGTTCGAGCTTGTACGCGAGCGCGATGAAGAGCGCCTGGCACAGGCAGATCGTGCTGGTCAGCGAGCGGAACGCGAACGCGCTGCCCTCTTTCACGTAAAGCTGCGTGCTCGCGTAGCGCGCGAGCGGCGATAGTTGGCTATCCGTAATAACGAGCGTCTTCGCCTGAAGATGATGCGCGACGCGCAGACAGTACTGCGTCTCCTTGCCGTACGGCGCGAAGCTGATTGCGATCACCACGTCGCCCTTCCGCACGCTGCGGATCTGCTCGCGATACATGCCGCCGAAACCGGACACGAGGTGCACGCGCTTGTGCGTATGCTGCAACGCATAGACGATGTAGCTCGCAACCGGAAACGAGCGCCGCACGCCAATCACGTAGATGTTGTCGGCCTGCTGCAGCATCTTCACGGCGGCGTCGAACTGCTTGTCGTCGAGGCCCGCTTCGAGCTCTTCGAGGCCGCCGCGTGACGCGGCGATGAATTCGCGCGCCACCGCGCCGCCCGACAACGTGCCGGGCTTCTCGTCGATCAGCTTGCGAATGCGCTGCTGATAGCTCGGCGAGGACACGCCCTGCCCCGTATACGCCTGACGAAACACCGCCTGCAGGTCGGAGAAGCCGGAAAAGCCGAAGCGCTGCGCAAAGCGCACGACCGCCGACGGATGCACGCCGCAGCTCGCGGCGATATCGCTCGTGCGATCCATCATCACGCTCGAACGATGCTGCTCGATATACGTCGCGACGCTCTTCAACTGACGCGGCAGCGACTCGTAGGTCGCCGCGATGCGCTGCATCAATTCGTCGACGCTCGGCAACGCCTCTTCTGTGATCTGTTCCGCCATGACTGCCTCTCAGGAGTTCCTGCAATGCGGCAGACGCGCCCGCGGCCCGCGGCATCACGCATCCGACGTTGCGGATTATAGGCAGCCGCCGTGCCAAATGGAATGTATTTTCCATTTTTATTTGTCATGAAATTTTCTTTGCAAGACAGCTGAAGATGACCTACTCTTGGTCGTGAGCGATGGCGCTTCGGCCCCGTTGTACCGGTCAGCATCGGAATGGAAAGCCGCCCGCCAGGCGCTCCCTCAACAACGAACGACAGACCGAGAAAGGTGGAGACAATGAGACTTTGCAGAGGCAAGGCAACGCTCAGGATTCTGGTGGCGGCGTTGACGTTGGCGGCAGGATTCGGCGCGGCCTCGGCCGCCCGCGCGGCGGACGCTCACTTCGTGCTGATCAGCCACGCGCCGGATTCGGACTCGTGGTGGAACACGATCAAGAACGCGATCAAGCAGGCCGACGAAGACTTCAACGTTCAGACCGACTACCGCAATCCGCCGAACGGCGACATCGCCGACATGGCGCGTCTGGTCGAGCAGGCAGCCGCGCGCAACTACGACGGCGTGATCGTATCGATCGCCGACTTCGACGTGCTGAAGAGTTCGATCGGGAAGGTCACCGAGAAGCACATTCCGCTCGTCACGATCAATTCGGGCACCGAGGAGCAAAGCGCGAAGCTCGGCGCAATCATGCACGTCGGCCAGCCCGAATTCGCGGCCGGCAAAGCCGCGGGCGAAAAGGCGAAGGCTGCCGGCATCAAGTCGTTCCTGTGCGTGAACCACTACGCGACGAACCCGGCTTCGTTCGAACGTTGCCGCGGTTTCGCCGAGGCGATCGGCGTCGACTTCAAGACCTCGACGCTCGACGCGGGCCAGGACCCGACCGGCGTGCAGTCGAAGGTCAGCGCGTTCCTGCGCAATCATCCGGATACCCAGGCGGTGCTCACGCTCGGTCCGCTGTCGGCCGATCCGACCTTGAAGGCGCTGCAGCAGATGGGCCTCGCGGGCAAGATCTGGTTCGCGACGTTCGACTTCGACAGCGACATCGCCAAGGGCATCCAGGACGGCACGATCCAGTTCGCGATCGATCAGCAACCGTATCTGCAGGGCTATATCCCGGTCGCCGTGCTCGCGATCGTGAAGAAGAACCACACCACCGATCCCGTGAAGATCCGCGAGATCCTGCAGGCGAATCCGAAGTTCAAGGAACGTCTTGCGACCTATGGGCTCGCGCCGTCGTATGGGCCGCGCAATATCGGCTCGGGCCCGGGCTTCATCACGAAGGCCAATGTCGACAAGGTGCTGAAGTACGCCGGTCAATACCGCTGAACCCACAACAACGCATCGCGTGAGCAGTGCTGCCGCGCCTGGCGGCGGCACTGCGTCGCCCGCCGGTCGCGGGCGTATCAAGGAGAGTTTCAATGGGTGTCGCCGACCTTTTTCATCCCCATCACCGCAAGCAACCGCCGCCCGATTCGCAGGATCCGGCGAAGCCGGCTTCGGCGTCCGTCTCGCGGGCCGCCGCCGCCGACGAACGCGTGCGCCAGGAATCCTGGTTCCGCCATCTGCTCGGCCGTCCGGAATTCGCGGCGCTGGCCGGTACCGTGATGGTGTTCATCGTGTTCGGCGTGGCGGCCGGCAACTCGGGGATGTTCAACCTCGACGGCGTGATGAACTGGTCGCAGGTCGCCGCGTATCTGGGCCTGATTTCGGTCGGCGCGTGCCTGCTGATGATCGCCGGCGAGTTCGATCTGTCGATCGGCTCGATGATCGGCTTTGCGGGCATGATGGTCGCGCTGCCGACCATGTACTTCCACTGGCCGATCTGGCTCGCGATCCTGTTCGCGTTCGCCGGCTCGATGCTGCTCGGCGCGCTCAACGGCTATCTGGTGATGCGCACGCGCCTGCCGTCGTTCATCGTCACGCTCGCGTTCCTGTTCATTCTGCGCGGCCTCACGCTTGCGCTATCGGTGATGTTC
This sequence comes from Paraburkholderia sp. HP33-1, assembly GCF_021390595.1. Lineage (NCBI taxonomy): Bacteria > Pseudomonadati > Pseudomonadota > Betaproteobacteria > Burkholderiales > Burkholderiaceae > Paraburkholderia > Paraburkholderia sp. HP33-1. The sequence continues at coordinate 2,338,238 of NZ_JAJEJR010000001.1, forward strand.
GCCGATCGCACGATCATCTCCGGTGTCGGCGACGTCGCGCGTCAGGACTGGTTCGCCCACACGTTCTTCCAGGGCGTCGCGTTCAAGGGTTTCTTCGTGTGGCTCGGCCACCTCGGCCTCGTGAAGATGCTCGACAACGGCATGCCGCTCGTGCCGGGCATTCCCAAGGTGCTGCTGTGGTGGCTCGTGCTGGCCGTGGTGTGCGCGTTCACGCTCGCTAAAACGCGCTTCGGCAACTGGATTTTCGCGGTCGGCGGCGACGCCAACGCGGCCAAGAACGTCGGCGTGCCGGTGCGCCGCGTGAAGATCTCGCTGTTCGTGCTGACCGCGTTCTGCTCGGCCCTGTACGCGGTGCTGCAGGTGTGCGACATCGGTTCGGCCGCGGCCGACCGCGGTTTGCAGGCGGAATTCGAGGCGATCATCGCCGCGGTGATCGGCGGCACGCTGCTCACGGGCGGCTATGGCTCGGTGATTGGCGCATGCTTCGGCGCCCTGATCTTCGGCGTGGTGCAGATCGGCATCACGTACACCAACGTCGATTCCGACTGGTTCCGCGTGTTCCTCGGCGTGATGCTGCTGTTCGCCGTGCTGTTCAACCACTATGTGCGCGGCCGCGTCGCGGCATCGCGCTAGACGGAGGTTCACGATGAGCACCCCCGAACCGAACGCGGACGACGCCATCCTGTCGCTCGAAGGCGTCAGCCGTTATTTCGGCAACATCATCGCGCTGAACGACATCACGCTGCGGCTCAAGCGCGGCGAGGTGCATTGCCTGCTCGGCGACAACGGCGCCGGCAAATCGACGCTGATCAAGACGCTGGCGGGCGTGTATCAGCCGAGCAAGGGCACCTACCGGGTGGACGGCAAGCCGGTGCACTTCACGTCGCCGAAAGACGCGCTCGATCTCGGCATCGCGACCGTCTATCAGGATCTCGCCTTGGTGCCGCTGCTGTCCGTCGCGCGCAATTTCTTCATGGGTCGCGAACCGCAGAAAAAACTGTTCGGCTTCCTGAACGTGATGGACCTCGAAACCTGCGCGAGCACCGCACGCGACAAGCTCTCCGAAATGGGTATCAACGTGCGCGATCCGCATCAACCCATCGGCACGATGTCCGGCGGCGAACGGCAATGTCTGGCGATCGCGCGCGCGATCCACTTCGGCGCGCGCGTGCTGATTCTCGACGAACCGACCGCCGCGCTCGGCGTCAAGCAGAGCTTCAACGTGCTGAAGCTGATCCATAAAGCGCGCGCCAAGGGCATCTCGGTGATCTTCATCACGCACAACGTGCACCACGCGTATCCGATCGGCGATTCGTTCACGCTGCTCAATCGCGGCCGCTCGCTCGGCACGTTCACGAAACAGACGATCAGCAAGGACGAAGTGCTCGACATGATGGCCGGCGGCGCCGAGATGCAGAAGATGATCGGCGAACTCGAAGGCGCGACGATCTGACCGATTCGCGCGGCACGTCCGGCTTCGACGCGTTTCGCCTGGCCGGCCGCCGCGCACTGTTACTCAGGACTATTCATGGATCAATCCAGCACTTCCAGCGCATCCGCACGCAGCCGGTTCGCACCGGGCCGCAGCCGTGACATCATGTGCCTCGGCCGGCTGGCCGTCGATCTGTACGCGCAGCAGGTTGGCGCGCGACTCGAGGACGTGTCGAGCTTCGCGAAGTATCTCGGCGGATCGTCGGCGAACATCGCGTTCGGCTGTGCGCGGCTCGGGCTCGACGCGGCGATGCTCGCACGCGTCGGCAACGATCACATGGGGCGCTTTCTGACCGAAACGCTCGCGAAGGAAGGCTGCGACGTGAGCCACGTGCGGATCGATCACGAACGGCTGACCGCGCTCGTGCTGCTCGGCCTGAAGGACCGCGACACGTTCCCGCTGATCTTCTACCGCGAGAACTGCGCGGACATGGCAGTCGACGAAGCCGATTTCGACGAGGCGTTCATCGCGTCGTCGAAAGCTCTGCTGATCACCGGCACGCATTTCTCGACCGAGCAGGTCAATCGCACGAGCCGCCGCGCGCTCGATTACGCGCGCCGCAACGACGTGCGCACCGTGCTCGACATCGACTATCGGCCGGTGCTGTGGGGACTCACGGGCAAGGCCGACGGCGAAACGCGTTTCGTGGCGAGCGAGGGCGTGAGCGCGCATTTGCAGCGGATTCTGCCGCTGTTCGATCTCGTGATCGGCACCGAGGAGGAGTTTCGCATTGCCGGCGGCGCGACCGACCTCGTCGACGCGCTCGCGGCGGTGCGCGCCGTGACGCCGGCCACGCTCGTGCTCAAGCGCGGGCCGCTCGGCTGTCAGATCATCGACGGCGCGGTGCCTGCCTCGCTCGACGCTGCGCCGGTTCATGGCGGCGTCGAGGTCGAGGTGCTGAACGTACTCGGCGCGGGCGATGCGTTCGCTTCCGGCTTTCTGTCCGGCTGGCTGCGCGATCAGCCGCTCGACGCCTGCGCGCGCGCCGCGAACGCGAGCGGCGCGCTGGTCGTGTCGCGGCACGGCTGCGCCCCGGCCATGCCGACGCCGGCCGAACTCGACTACTTCCTGCGCGAAGCGCAGGCCGATCCGCAGCGCATGCGCCGCCCGGATCGCGACGCGACGCTCGCCAGACTGCATCGCGTGTCGCCGGCGCGCAAAGCGTGGCACGAAGTGCTCGGCTTCGCGTTCGATCATCGCAACTCGTTCTTCGAGCTCGCGCAGCAGACCGGTGCCGACGAAGCTCGCATAGCGCGTCTGAAGAACCTGTTCGTCGAAGCCGTCGCGCAGACCGAACGCGCGTTGAACCTGCATGGACGCATCGGCGTACTGATCGACGACCGCTATGGTCAGGACGCGCTGAACGCGGCGACCGGCCGCGGCTGGTGGATCGGCCGCCCGGTCGAACTGCCCGGCTCCGTGCCGCTCGTGTTCGATCATGGCCGCTCGATCGGCACCACGCTGATGGCGTGGCCGCAGGAACACGTCGTCAAATGCCTCGTGCAGTTTCATCCCGACGAACCGATCGAGCAGCGGCTCGAACAGGAAGCGCAACTGCGCGCGCTGTACGACGCGACCCAGGCCAGCGGCCACGAACTGCTGCTCGAAGTGATTCCACCGAAGCAGGCGTCGCTGCCGCAGGGGCCGGACATCGTGTATCGCGCGCTAAAGCGCCTCTACAACCTCGGCATCTACCCCGAGTGGTGGAAGCTCGAACCGATGGACGCCGCGCAATGGCAGGCCATCGACGCGCTGATCGCCGAGCGCGATCCCTATTGCCGCGGCGTCGTGCTGCTCGGCCTGTCGGCGGCGGTCGAGCAGTTGAGCGAAGGCTTTCACGCGGCCGCGCAAGCGGCGACCTGTCGCGGCTTCACGGTCGGCCGCACGATCTTCCACGAGCCGAGCCATGCGTGGCTCGCCGGTGAAATCGGCGACGACGAATTGATCGCGCGCGTGCGCCGGACGTTCGAAACGTTGATCGCCGCGTGGCGCAGCGCGCGCGGCGAACCAGCGGCACACGGCACGCCTCATCACGTTCATCAGGAGCAGGCCGCATGACCGAGCGCATCATGCATGACGACATTCCATCCGCCAGCGGCGCGACGCAAACCCATGCGCCGGTGTACGCCGGCGGCACGATTCGCCTGACGATGGCGCAGGCGCTCGTGCGCTACCTGGCCGCGCAACGCGTTGCCAGCGAAGACGGCCACGGCGTCGAACCCCTGTTCGGCGGCGCGTTCGCGATCTTTGGCCACGGCAATGTCGCGGGCATCGGCGAGGCGCTGTATCAGCATCGCGACGCACTGCCGACGCTGCGCGCGCACAACGAGCAGGCGATGGCGCACAGTGCGATCGCCTACGCGAAGGCGCACTTCCGGCGCCGCATGATGGCCGTGACGACGTCGATCGGCCCAGGCGCGACGAATCTGCTGACCGCGGCCGCGCTCGCTCACGTGAACCGCCTGCCGGTGCTGCTGTTGCCCGGCGATATCTTCGTGTCGCGCGCACCCGATCCGGTATTGCAACAGCTCGAGGATTTCAGCGACGGCGGCGTGTCCGCGAACGACGCGTTCAAGCCGCTGTCGCGCTACTTCGATCGCATCGTGCATCCGGCGCAATTGCTGAGCGCGTTGCCGCGCGCCATCCGCGTGCTGACCGATGCCGCGTTGTGCGGCCCCGTCACGCTGGCGTTGCCGCAAGACGTGCAGGCGCAGGCGTGGGACTTTCCGGCAGACTTTTTTGCACCGCGTGTGGTGCGCCCTCATGCGCCTGCACCTCGTAGCGACGATATCGACGCCGCGTGCGCGCGCTTGCGGCACGCGAAGCGTCCGCTGATCGTCGCGGGCGGGGGCGTGCTGTACAGCCGCGCGGCCGATGCGCTGCACCGCTTCGCGAGCGCGCACGGCATGCCGGTCGCGGAAACGCAGGCCGGCAAAAGCTCGCTTGCGTGGAACGATCCGCTCAATGCGGGCGCGCTCGGCGTGACCGGCTCACCGGCCGCCAATGCGCTCGCGCATGATGCCGACTGCGTGCTCGCGCTCGGCACGCGCCTGCAGGACTTTACGACCGGCTCGAACACGCTGTTCACGCAAGCCGACGTGATCGCGATCAACGCGAATGGGTTCGACGCGCTCAAGCATCGCGGCTTCGTCGTCGAAGCGGACGTGAAGCTCGCGCTCGACGCGCTTGCCGGTCCGCTGCAAGGCTGGCACGCGGAGCGCACGTGGAGCGCGCGCGCGCACAAGCTCGCGGCCAGTTGGCGCGACACCGTGCAAGCGCTCACGCATGCGCCGCAACGTGACGCGGTGCTGCCCTACGAGGGCGACGTGATCGGCGCGGTGCAGCGTTCGAGCGCGCACTCCCCGAGCGACGACATCGTCGTCTGCGCGGCCGGCACGCTGCCCGCCGACCTGCACAAGCTGTGGCGCGCGGGACGGCCCGGCGCGTATCACGTCGAATACGGCTACTCGTGCATGGGCTACGAGATCGCGGGCGGCCTCGGCGTGAAGCTCGCGCGGCCCGAGCGCGAGGTGATCGTGATCCTCGGTGACGGCAGCTATCTGATGCTGAACAGCGAGATCGCCAGCTCGGTGATGCTCGGCGCGAAGCTGATCGTCGTCGTGCTCGACAACCGCGGCTTCGGCTGTATCAATCGACTGCAACAGGCATGCGGCGGCGCGCCGTTCAACAATCTGCTCGACGATTGCGTGCACGCACCAGAAGGCGTGCCGCGCATCGATTTCGCCGCGCATGCCCGCGCGCTCGGCGCGCAAGCCGAGCACGCGGGCAATCTCGCCGAGCTCGAAGCGGCACTGCAACGCGCACGCGCGGCGAGTGGCACGTACGTGATCAGCATCGACACCGACCCGGCTCGCACGACCGAAGACGGCGGCTGGTGGTGGGAAGTCGCGGTGCCCGAAGTGTCGGCGCGCCGCGAGGTGCGCGACGCCCGTGCGGAGTACGACGCGCAACTCGCCGCGCGCGCGGCGCCGCCCGCGCCGCCGGCAGCGCCTGTGTCGTCACAGGGCAACGATCACGAGTTGCAACCATGAGGACTCCAGCATGACTGCTTTCGACGTACGCATCGGTATCAACCCGCTCTCGTGGATGAACGACGATCTTCCGTCGCTCGGTGGCGAGACGCCGCTCGAAGTCGCGCTGACCGAAGGTCGTCAGATCGGCTATCAGGGCTTCGAACTCGGCAACAAGTTTCCTCGCGAGCCGAACGCGTTGAAGACGCTGCTCGCGCAATACGACCTCGCGCTCGTGTCCGGCTGGTACTCGGGACAACTGGCCAAACGCAGCGTGCCGGAGGAAATCGACGCGGTCGGCCCGCATCTGGACCTGCTCGCGCAGAACGGCGCGACCGTGATGGTGTATGGCGAAGTCGCCGATTCGATCCAGGGCGCGCCGCGCCCGTTGTATCAACGGCCGCGTTTTTTCAGCGACGCGCAATGGGACGCGTACGCGGCACGCGTCGATGAATTTGCCCGCTATACGCTCACCCGTGGCGTTCGGCTCGCCTATCATCATCATATGGGCGCGTACGTCGAAACGCCGGCCGACGTCGATCAGTTGATGGCGCGCACCAGCGACGCCGTCGGCCTGCTGTTCGATGCCGGGCATATCACGTTCGCGGGCGGCGATCCTGTGGCAGTGCTCGATAAACACATCGCGCGCGTGTGCCACGTGCATTGCAAGGACGTGCGCCCCGCCGTGATGAAGCTCGCGCGCAATCGCAACTGGAGTTTTCTCGATGCGGTGATCGCCGGTGCATTCACGGTGCCCGGTGACGGTGCGGTGAATTTTCCGGCGCTCATCGACCGTTTGAAGCGGCATGGTTATTGCGGCTGGCTCGTCGTCGAAGCGGAACAGGACCCGGTCGTCGCGCCGTCGTTCGAGTATGCGCAGAAGGGATATAGGACGTTGCGGGCGCTGGTCGACGCGCCGCTCGGCAAGGAGGCAGCATGAGCTTATTGGTGAAGGCCGAGCGCGAAGGCCAGACGATCGCGCGTGTCACGCCGCAGTCGGCCTGCTGGCGCTATGTGGGATTCGCCGCGTACCGGCTCGGCGAGAACGAAGTCGTGTACGTGTTCGAGCCGGCGCGCGAAGTGTGCGTCGTCGTGCTGAGCGGCGCGGTCGATATCGAAACGCCGGACACGACGTGGAGTTCGATCGGTTCGCGCGACAGCGTGTTCGAAGACGCGGCGCCTTACGCGGTGTATCTGCCGCCCAACGTACGCGCGACCGTGCGCGCGCGCCGCGACGCGGAGCTTGGTGCAGCGAGCGCGCCGGCCAAAGGCGAGTATCCGGCGCGGCTGATCGAGCCGGCGTCGATGAAGCGCTCGACGCGCGGCAAATCGCTGAACACGCGCTACGTGTGCGATATTCTTCCGCAGACCGAGCCGGCGGAATCGCTGCTGGTGGTCGAAGTGAGAACGCCGGGCGGTCACGCGTCGAGCTATCCACCGCACAAGCACGACACCCACAACATTCCGCACGAAAGCTCGCTCGAAGAAACCTATTACCACCGCATCGATCCGCCGCAAGGCTTCGCGTTCCAGCGCGTGTACACCGACTCCCGCGATATCGACGAATCGATGGCCGTCGAGGATCACGACGTCGTCATGGTGCCGCGCGGCTATCACCCCGTCGTCGTGCCGTATGGCTACGACTCGTATTATCTGAACGTGATGGCGGGCAGCCAGCGGGTCTGGCATTTCCACAACGATCCGGCGCATGAATGGATCATCAATAAGGATGCTTGACCAGGCGCGTCAGCCCACCCCGAGCCACTCGCGCATCACATCGTCACGCGACAGAAACGACGCCAGCGCGCCGTCGAACACGATCTCGCCATGCCCCATCACCGCGACGCGGCTCGCGATGTCCTGCGCAATCACGAGACGCTGCTCGATCAACAGGATCGCGACGCCACGCTCGCGCAACGCACGCAAACAATCGGCGACCTGCTCGATCACGAGACTCGCGAGCCCTTCGCCGGGCTCGTCGATCAGCAGCAGATCGGGGTCTGCGAGCAACGCGCGAGCGAGCGCGAGCATCTGTTGTTCGCCGCCCGACAGCACGCCGGCACGCGTGCGCTTGCGCTCGGCGAGCACGGGAAATAGCGCGTAGGCGTCGGCGAGCGTGAAGCGCGGCGCGCGGCCGCGCACGCGCGACGCGGTGACTGGTGCAATGCCGAGCAGCAGGTTTTCATGGACGCTCAGCGCGGCGAACACGTCGCGATGCTCGGCCACGTAGCCGAGGCCGAGCCGCGCGATTTCGAACGTACGCAGACCGGCGAGCGAGCGCCCATCGAAACGCAGCTCGCCCTCGCAATGCACGAGGCCCATGATCGCGCGGGCGAGCGTCGAGCGCCCCGAGCCGTTGCGGCCGACGAGCGCGACCACTTCACCGGGCTCGATGCCCAGCGTGACGCCGTGCAATGCCTGGCTCGCGCCATACCATGCGTTCAGGTCGCGGATGTCGAGCAGCGCGCTCATCGGCCGGCTCCCTTGTCGGCTTGATCGCCGGCCCGCGCGCCCGGGTTACGGTCGAAGCGCTCCCCCAGATACGCCGCACGCACCGCCGCGTCCGCGCGAATCGCGGCCGGTGTCCCGCTCGCGATGATGCGCCCCTGCACCAGCACCGAAATGCGATCGGCGATCGCGAACACCGCGTCCATGTCGTGCTCGACCATCAGCAGCGTGCGGCCCGCGGTGATGTCGCGGATCAGCTCGATCGCGCGCGCCGCTTCCGCGCGGTTCATACCCGCTGTCGGTTCGTCGAGCAGCAGCGTGTGCGCGCCGCTCGCGAGCGCGATGCCGAGATCGAGCGCGCGCTGCTCCGCGTAGCTGAGCGTGCCGGCCGCGACGTCGCGGCGCGCGCCGAGACCGACCGCGTCGAGCACGTCGGCGGCGCGCGCATCGACCGCAGCCGCGCCGGTCAGACGCTGCCACCAGCGCGTGCGATCGCGCTCGGCGAGTTGCGCCGCGCAGCGCAGGTTGTCGAACACGGACAGCCGCGCGAACACGCTGGTGCTCTGGAAGCTGCGCGCGAGGCCGCGGCGCGCGATCGCGGCCGGCGCAAGCCGCGTGATGTCCGCGCCGAACAGGTGAATGCGCCCCGCGTTCGGCCGCGCGCCGCCCCCGATCAGGTTGAACAGCGTCGACTTGCCCGCGCCGTTCGGGCCGATCAGCGCGTGCCGCTCGCCCGGCTCGATCTCGAGATCGACGCCGCGCAGGATCGGCGTCGGGCCGAAGCGCTTTTCGACGCCGTAAAGAGCGAGTGCGGGGATCATCGCGCGGCTCCGGCGGATCGTGTCGCGTGTGCGTGGGCAGTGACGCGTGCATGCGCGCGCAGCGCGCGGCGGGTGCTCAGCGCGGCCAGCGCCGCGAGCACGCCGAGCGCGAGCGCGAGAGGCAATGGCGAGACGGCGAGCGTCGATAGCAACGGCGCGCCGGTGACACCCGTAGCTGGTTGCGCACCGGCACCGAACCATGCGCCCAACGCCGCGCCCTCGTCCGCGCCGAACTGCGCTGCATAGCCCCACTGCACCGCGAACACGATGACCATGAGCCACAGCATCGCCGCCGCGGCGCTCCACAGATACGCGGCGCGGCAACTTCGCCAGCCGTAGGCCGCAATCCGCGCCGTCTGCCGTGCGCCGAAGCCCACGAGCCCATCCGGCGCGGCCATCACGACGACGACAAAGTACAGCCCCAGATAGAACAGCCACGCCCGCGTGACGCTCGCGACCACCACGCTGAAAAACGTCAGCACGACCGCGCCCGCGACCGGCCCGAAGAACGCCGCCGTGCCGCCGGTCACGGTCGCGATCAGCACCGCGCCGGAGCGCATCATGCCGACGCTCTCGATCGACACGAGTTCGAGATTGATCAGTCCCAACGTGCCCGCGATGCCCGCGAAAAACGCCGACAGCACGACCACGCCATAGCGAATCCGCCACGGATAGCAGCCGATCGCCGCCGCGCGCGCCGGGTTGTCGCGCACCGCGTTCGCGAGCCGCATGAACGGCGTGCGCGACAGCGCGAACATCGCGACACTCGCCACGACACACCACAGCGCGATCAGCGCATAGGCCTCACGCGCCGGGCCGAAGCTCCAGCCGGCGAGAGGCGGGCCGCTCGCGCGATCGATCGCGACGCCCGCCTCGCCGCCGAACCAGCCCGGCAGCGTCCACGCGGCCGCGACGACGAGTTCGCCGAGACCGAGCGTGATCATCGCGAACGCGGTCCCGGCGCGGCGTGTCGCGATGAAGCCGAACAACACGCCGCACAGCGCCCCGCCGATCCCACCTGCGAACGGCAGCAGCACGAGCGGCATGCCGCTCGCGTTGAACACGCGCGCGGCGATCAGCGCACCGAGCCCCGCATACGCGGCATGCCCGAACGACAGCAGCCCGGTCTCGCCGAGCAGCAGGTTGTACGACAGCGCGAAGACGATCATCGTCGCGCTTTGCGCGAGGTAGGCGAGCAGCCAGCTATGCGGCCAGATGCAAGGCGGTACGGCGAGAAAGGCGACCAGCGCGAGCCACGGCGCGAGCGCGCGGCCGGGCCTGCGAGGCGGCGCCCCGCTTTCCACCGGGATCGACGTCCCACCCTGCTTACGCATGATCGTCACGTCGTCCGAACAGCCCGCGCGGCCTCAACGCCAGCACCGCGACGAGCAGCAGATACGGCAACAGCGGCGCGAGTTGCGCGAGCGTCAGCGCGTCCCATGCGGGCGGCAGCACCGCGCCGGCGAGCGACACCACGTCGCCCAACGACAGATCGCTCGCGACCGCCAGCGTCTCTACGCACCCCACCAGCAGCGATGCGACGAGCGCCCCGCTCAGCGAACCGAGCCCACCGATCACGACGACCACGAACACGATCGAGCCGAGCGACTCCGCCATCGCCGGCTCGATCACAAAGAGCGGCGCGCCGATCACGCCGGCGAGCGCGGCGAGCGCGGTGCCGGCCGCGAACACGCCGGTGAACACGCGCGGCACGTTGTGGCCAAGCGCTTCGACGGCATGAGGATGCGTGAGCGCGGCACGCACGATCAAGCCCGTCTTCGACATGCGCAGTATCGCGACGAGCGCCGCAAGCATCGCGAGCGACACCGCCATCATGAACGCGCGATAGCGGGTAAAAACCGCGCCGTACAGCGAGAACAGCGGACCGTCGAGCACGGCCGGAATCCTTGCAGATAGCGGACTGAGTCCCCAGCCGAGCTTGACGAGTTCGCCGAGCAGATACGCGGCGCCGAAGGTCAGCAGCAACTCGGGCAGATGACCGTGCCCGCGCACGCGCCGCAACAGCCAGCGCTCGAGCGCCGCGCCGATGAGACCGACGATGAGCGGCGCGACCACCAACGCGCTCCAGAAGCCGCCGCGCGCCGCCACCGAAAAGCCGACGTACGCGCCGAGCATGTAGAAGCTCGCATGCGCGAAGTTGAGCACGCCGAGCATGCTGAAAATCAGCGTGAGCCCGGCCGACAGCATGAACAGCAGCAGCCCGTAGCTCAGGCCGTTGAGCACAGTGACGAGGAACGACTGCACGCGTCTAGCCCGCCTGACCGGCGACGCACAGCGGTTCGAGCGCCGCGCGCAGTTCGGCGGGCAGATTCACGGGACGACGCGTCGCGCGATCCACGTAGACGTGCACGAAATGCCCCTGCGCGGCGGGCTCGGCGTCGCCGTCGCGAAACAGCCCCACCTCATACCGCACGCTCGACGTGCCAAGCCGCGAGACCCGCAAGCCCGCATCGATGCGATCGGGAAACACGAGCGGCGCGAAGTAATTGCACTGCGTCTCGACGACGAGTCCGATCGTCGTGCCGTGCTCGAAATCGAGCACGCCCGCGCGGATCAGATACTCGTTCACGACGGTGTCGAAATAGCTGTAGTAGACGACGTTGTTCACATGGCCGTAGACGTCGTTGTCCATCCAGCGCGTGGTGATCGGCAGGAAATGCGGATACGCGGCGCGGCCGGCGGGGGCGGGTTTGTTCATTGAATTGGGTAATTGCGTCACAGCGACTCGGTCAACATGCGGCGATAGTCGTCGGCACTCGCCTCGCGCGGATTCGTGCGATGGCAATGGTCGACCAACGCGCCCTGCACGACCTGGTCGAACATGCTTTCGTCGACGCCCATCTGCGAGAGGCCGGTCGGCAGACCGAGCCGCGCCGTCATGTCGAACAGCGCCTGCGCGAGATCCGCGTGCTCGGGTACACCCATCACGCGACGCATGCGCGCATAGCGCCGCTCGGCCACCACGCTCGGCGCGCGCTCGTTGAAACGCAGCACCGCGGGCAGCACCACCGCGTTCAGCGTGCCGTGATGCAACGAGGTGCGGCCGTTCACCTTCAGGGCGCCCAGCGGATGCGATAGCGAGTGCACACAGCCGAGGCCCTTCTGGAACGCCATCGCGCCCTGCATCGACGCGCTCATCATGTTCAGGCGCGCCTCGCGATCGCTGCCGTCCGCGCACGCGCGCTCGATGCTCGCCCACGCGCGTTCGAGTCCGTCGAGCGCGATACCGTCGGCGGGCGGATTGAAGGCCGGCGCGAGGAAAGTCTCGATGCAGTGCGCGATCGCGTCCATGCCGGTCGCGGCGGTCAGACCCGGCGGCAGGCCGAGCGTGAGGCCGGGATCGCACAGCGCCGATTTCGGCAGCAGATTCCACGAGTGAAAGCCGAGCTTGCGGCCGTCGTTCAGGATCACGATCGCGCCGCGCGCGACTTCGCTGCCGGTGCCGGCGGTGGTCGGAATCGCGATCAGCGGCGCGACGGCATCGGTGATCTTCGTGCTGCCGCCTTCGATCGTCGCGTACTGTGTGAGTGGCCCCGGATGGGTGGCCGCGATCGCGACGCCCTTGGCGAGATCGATCGACGAACCGCCGCCCGCCGCGATCAACCCGTCGCAGCGCTGGTCGCGATACACCTGGGCAGCCGCGAGCACCATTGCCTCGGTCGGGTTCGACGGCGTGTCGTCGAAGAGCGGCACGTCGCCGAGCTTCAGCGCGTCGAGCGCCTGCTGCGCGATGCCGGCCGCGACGACGCCCTTGTCGCTGATCACGAGCGGCCGTCTGATGCCGATGCGCGCGCACTCGGACGACAGTTGCGACAGTGCTTCGTAGCCCAGATGAATGTGGGTCAGGTAGTAGATGTAGGCCATGCCGTTGCTTCTCCCTGAGTTAGCCGTGTTCTGGCTTGAGTCGCGGCTCGTTCGGTGCAGCGCTTCACTGCCCCGGCCGCTCGACGAATTCGAACGGCAATCCGCGCCGCCGCATCCATTCGCCGAGCGCCTGGCCGGTGCCCGCGCGCCACGGCCGCAGCTTCGCGGGCTCGACGAGCCGGTATTCGAGCAGTTCGGGCGACAGCGCGATCGTCCCATGCGCCTTCACGTGATACGCGATGATCAGCTCGTTCTTGCGGATGAATTCGTACACGCCGATCAGCTCGACCGACTCCGCGTGCAGCGATGTTTCTTCGAGCACTTCGCGCGCGATGCCCTGTTCCGGCGTCTCGCCGTTTTCGAGGAAGCCGGTGATCAGCGCGAACATGCCCTCAGGCCACGCCGCATTGCGCGCGAGCAGAATCCTGCCCTCGTACTCGACGATCGCGGCGACGACCGGCAGCGGATTGTTCCAATGGACGTAGCCGCACCCGGTATCGGGACAGCTCTGACGCACGCGGCCGCCCTCGTGCTGAGGGTCGACGCGTTCGGTCAGGGGCTTCGCGCAGCGAGGGCAGAATCGGTACTCGGTCATGGCGGGGAACGTCTCTTTTGTCTCTTTGTTTCGTCTATGTCGGCGCCGATCACGCGGCGCACAGCTCGCGCACGTCGGCGGCGAAACGCTCGACCGTGTCGGGCTGCGTGTCCCACGCGCACATCAGCCGGCAACCGCCCGCGCCGATGAACTCATAGAACTTCCAGCCGCGCGCGCGCATCGCCTTCGCGGCGCGCGGCGGCAGTTGCGCGAACACCGCGTTCGATTCGCCGGGAAACATGATGCTCACGCCGGGGATTTCCTGCAACCGCGTCTCCAGCAGACGTGCCATCGCGTTCGCGTGACGCGCATTGCGCAGCCACACGTCATTGTCGAGCAGGCCGAGCCACGGCGCAGAGATGAAGCGCATCTTCGAGGCAAGCTGCCCCGCCTGTTTCAGCCGATAGGCGAAATCGCCGGCGAGCGCGCGGTCGAAGAACACCACCGCCTCGCCGACCGGCAAGCCGTTCTTCGTGCCGCCGAAACACAACACGTCAACGCCCGCGCGCCACGTGATTTCCGACGGATGGACGTCGAGCGCGGCGACCGCGTTCGCGAAGCGCGCGCCGTCCATGTGCACCTTCAGATGACGACGCTTCGCGATCGCCGCGATCGCGCGCACTTCCTCGACGCTGTAGACGGTGCCGACCTCGGTCGACTGTGTCAGCGTCACCACCTTCGGCTTCGGATAGTGGATATCGGCGCGCCGCGTGACGATGGCCTCGATCGCATCGGGCGTGAGCTTGCCGCCGATGCCCGGCGCCGTCAGCAGCTTCGAGCCGCCTGAAAAGAACTCCGGGCCGCCGCATTCGTCGGTCTCGATGTGCGCGAGTTCGTGGCAGATCACCGAGTGATACGACTGGCACAGCGACGCGAGCGCGAGCGAATTGGCCGCCGTGCCGTTGAACACGAAGAAGACTTCGCAATCGGTCTGGAACAGGTCGCGCAGACGGTCGCAGACCAGGTTGGTCCACGAGTCGTCGCCATAGGCCGGCTCGTGGCCGCTGTGGTTAGCGGCGATCAACGCGTCGAGCGCTTCGGGACAGATGCCGGCGTAGTTGTCGGATGCGAAATGTTGCATGGTCGAGCGACGCACCCGGCGACAGGCGCATGGGAATGACGGAAAGCGGTCATTTTAGTGCGCTCGTGCGAGATTTGTTTCTGGGTGCTAGTTGCAGCCGCAATCCGGCATGCGGCCACGGCCCCGGCCACGCGGCATACGCGTCACCGCGATCAGCACCACCGCCCCAGCCAGCAGCGCGCCCGCTGCCAGCCACAGTGCCGGCGAAAACGATCCCGTGTGCGCGGCAATCGGCGCGGCCACCAGCGGACCGGCGATCTGACCGATGCCATAGGCCGCCGTCGCATAACCCATCAGCCCCGCCGCGTCGTCGCCGCGCAGACGCCGCGCCTCGCGCATCGCGAACAACGTGATCGCCGTAAATGGCAGGCCGATCAGGATGCTGCCGAGCGAAAAACCGCTCGCCGTCGGCCACACGATGCCCAGCGCGATGCCGAGCGCCTGCAGCACATACGCGCCCGCGAGCAACGCGCGGTTGTCCCAATGCACGGGCAAACGCGCGGCGAGCAACGCGCCGACGATCAGCGCCGCGCCGAACATCGGCCAGAACAGGTCCGGCCACGCCGAGCCCGGCAACGCGTGTCGCGCGATGACCGGCAGGAACGTCGCCGTGATGATGTAGCCGAAGCCCGGGATGCCGTAGAGCAGGATCAGCCAGAACGCGTCGGCGCGGTGCGTGGCGGGGCGCGCATGAATCCCTGCCGGACGGGGTGGCTGGCTTGCGCTGACGCGCGAACCGCTGGCAGCTTTTGCGACGGCGGCGCTTGCGACAGCGGCGCTCGCCGCACTCACACGCGGCGCATCGCCAAACACCGGCCATATCAACGCCGACAGCACTGCACCGATCACCGCAAAGCCGATCCAGCCTGCCACCGCGCCATAACCGCTCGCGACGCTCACCAGCAGGCCAGTCGCGACGATGCCCACGCCCGGCCCCGTATAGATGACCCCGCTCCACGCATGCGCGCCGAGTTCGGCAAGCCGGCGCAGGCCCCACTGCGACGCGAACACGAAGGTCCACGCGCTGACCGCGCCGGCGACGAAGCGCACCAGCGCCCACACCCAGAACTGGCCCGTGACGCCCATAGCAAGCGTCAGCAGCACCGTCGCGGCGAGCCCGGCGCGCACCATGCGCGCGGGGTCGGCCCGCAGCGCCGCGCACGAGACCGCGCCGGCGAAATAGCCGGCGTAATTGAACGACGCGAGCCACCCGCCGTGCTGGATATCGATCTGCGGCTGGCCGAGCGCGGCGCCGTGCAGCATCAGCGGCAGCAGCGGCGTGAAAGCGAAACGCCCGATGCCGAGCGCGACGGCCAGCGTCACCATGCAGGCAAGCGCCGCGCGCCGCGCGGCGTGAGGTTCGTGCAAGCGTCGATACGCGTGGGAAGCAAGGTCATTCATGATCGGACGCTCAAATGGCGATGACATGAATCTATCTTAGCTTGACCTATCGATCACGAAAAATGAATAATAAGGATGCCATCCATCGCCAGGAGAGAATCATGGATCTGGCCGCTCTAACCATCTTTCGTGCGGTCGTGCGCGAAAACGGCGTGACCCGTGCCGCGGCGAAGCTCAATCGCGTGCAATCGAACGTGACCACGCGCATCAAGCAGCTCGAAGAACAGCTCGGCACCGAGCTGTTCATCCGCGACGGCCGCCGCCTCGTGCTGACACCGGCCGGCGAGACCCTGCTGCCCTACGCGGAGCGCCTGCTCGCGCTCGCCGACGAGGCACGTCACGCGGTGCGCGAGGATCGTCCGAGCGGGCGGCTGCGTCTCGGCGCGATGGAAAGCACCGCGGCGACGCGTCTGCCGGGCCTGCTCGCGCAATACCACCAGCAATGGCCCGCGGTCGGGCTGGAGCTGGAAACCGGCACGACCGGCAAGCTGATCGAGCGGGTGCGCGAGTTCGAGGTCGATGCCGCATTGGTCGCCACACCGCTCGATCCCGCCTCGCTCGGCGATCTGTTCGAGACCGTGCCGGTGTTCCGCGAGGAACTCGTGTTGCTGACCCCGCGGGGTCATCGGCCGATCCGCGAGGTGCGCGACGTCGCGCTATCGACGCTGATCGCCTTCGAGCCCGGCTGCGCTTACCGCACGTATATCGAAAAGTGGTACCTGGATCACGGCGTGCGTCCGGCGCGCGTGCTGGAGCTCGGCTCGTATCACGCGATCATCGCGTGCGTGGCCGCCGGCGCGGGCGTCGCGGTCGCGCCGCGCTCGGTACTCGATCTGCAGACCGATAAGAGCAATATCGCGGTGCACGAGCTGCCCGAGATCGGCATGCTCGACACGCTGCTGATCTGGCGACGCGGGCATTTTTCGTCGGCGCTCAATGCGTTGCGGCGCACGCTGGTGGCGTCGCGGGACGGGACCGCCGAGGGCGATCCGCCGCGCGGGGAGGCGGCGTCGGCGGGTGCAAATGTTGTCTGATTGTTGAATTCGCGCCGGTTACCGGGCCCGGCGCTATCCGATCGGTTTCAGCAAAAGCGAAGGGGCCACGCGGCTCGCCAATCCTGCTGGCGCGCCGCGTGGCCCCTGCGTCAAATCCGGCTCGACTCGGGTCAAACCGGATTCAATCCCGTATCAATTCAAAGCTGCCCTTCGACCCAGGCCTTGACGCCCGCGAGCGCCGCCGGCAGTTTGGCCGGTTCGGTACCGCCAGCCTGCGCCATGTCCGGACGGCCGCCGCCCTTGCCGCCCACCTGCTGGGCGACGAAGTTGACCAGCTCGCCCGCCTTGACCTTCCTGCTTGCGTCGGCGGTCACACCGGCGATCAGGCTGACCTTCCCGGCTTCGACCGACGCGAGCACGATCGCCGCGCTCTTCAGCTTGTCCTTGAGCTTGTCGACCGTTTCGCGCAGCGTCTTGACGTCCGCGCCTTCGAGTGTCGCCGCGAGCACATGCACGCCACCGACTTCGACCGCCTGGCCCGCGAGTTCGTCGCCCTGGCTCGACGCCATCTTCGACTTCAGCGCGCCCAGCTCCTTCTCGAGCGCCTTCACCTGGTCCTGCACCTGGCCGATGCGCTGCGTGAGTTCCGCCGGCTGCGCCTTCAGCACCGCCGCGGCCGCGTTGACGCGCGCTTCCAGTTCCTGCACATAGCGCACCGCGTTGTCGCCGGTGATCGCTTCGACGCGACGGATACCCGCCGCAACGCCACCTTCCATCACGATCTTGAAGAAACCGATGTCGCCCGAGCGATTCACGTGCGTACCACCGCACAGCTCACGCGAGAAGCCCAGGTCGAGCACACGCACTTCGTCGCCGTACTTTTCGCCGAACAGCGCCATCGCGCCGCCCTTCACCGCATCGTCGTATGACATCACGCGCACGATACCGGGTGCGTTCGCGAGCACCTCGGCATTGACGATTTCCTCGACGCGGCGGATCTGCTCGTCCGTCATCGGCGCGTTATGCGCGAAGTCGAAGCGGGTCTTGTCGGCGTCGACGAGCGAGCCCTTCTGCTGCACGTGCGAGCCGAGCACCTCGCGCAGCGCCTTGTGCATCAGGTGCGTGGCCGAGTGGTTGCGCGCCGTGCGGGCGCGGCGCACCGCGTCGATTTCCGCCTTCAGAACGTCGCCGACCTTCAGCGTGCCCTGCTCGAGCGTGCCGTGATGGCCAACCACGTCGGCCTGGACCTTCAGCGTATCGACGACGGCAAAGCGCGTACTGGCGTTCGCGAGCACGCCCTGGTCGCCGACCTGCCCGCCCGACTCCGCGTAGAACGGCGTGTGATCGAGCACGACGACCGCCTGCTGGCCGCCCCGCACCTGCTGCACCGACGCGCCGTCCACGTACAGCGCGATGACCTTCGCGTCGTCAAAGACGATTTCTTCGTAGCCGTGGAACGTGGTCTTCGCGCCCGAGTATTCGAGGCCCTGCGCCATCTTGAACTTGCCCGCCGCGCGCGCCTGTTCGCGCTGACGCGCCATCGCATCGTCGAATGCGGCTTCGTCGACCGTCACTTCGCGCTCGCGGCAGACGTCCGCGGTCAGGTCGAGCGGGAAGCCGTAGGTGTCGTGCAGCTTGAACGCGAGTTCGCCGTCGAGCGTCTTGCCGCCCTTCGCGTCCAGATCGGCCAACGCGGCTTCGAGAATCGACATGCCGTGCTCGATCGTCTCGAAGAAGCGTTCTTCTTCCTGACGCAGCACGTCGGTCACGCGCTGCTCGGCCTGCTGCAGTTCGGGGTAGGCATCGCCCATTTGCGCGACGAGGTCGGCGACCATGCGATGGAAGAACGAACCCTTCTTGCCGAGCTTGTAGCCGTGGCGGATCGCGCGGCGCACGATACGGCGCAGCACGTAGCCGCGGCCTTCGTTGCCCGGAATCACGCCGTCGACGATCAGGAACGAGCACGCGCGGATGTGATCGGCGATCACCTTCAGCGAGTTGTTGCCGAGATCGGTCACACCGGTTTCGCGGCCAGCGGCCTTGATCAGCGCCTGGAACAGGTCGATCTCATAGTTGCTGTGTACGTGCTGCAGCACCGCCGCGATACGCTCGAGGCCCATGCCGGTGTCCACGCACTGCTTGGGCAGCGGCGTCATGTTGCCTTGCGCGTCGCGGCTGAACTGCATGAACACGAGATTCCAGATCTCGATGTAGCGGTCGCCGTCTTCCTCAGGCGATCCCGGAGGACCGCCCCACACGTCCGGGCCGTGGTCGAAGAAGATTTCCGAGCACGGGCCGCACGGACCGACGTCGGCCATCTGCCAGAAGTTGTCCGACGCGTAGCGCGCGCCCTTGTTGTCGCCGATGCGGATGATGCGCTCGACCGGCACGCCCACTTCCTTCGCCCAGATGTCGTGCGCTTCGTCGTCTTCCTGGTAGACGGTGACCCACAATTTCTCTTTGGGCAGCTTGTAGACCTCGGTCAGCAGTTCCCACGCGTAGTGGATCGCGTCGCGCTTGAAGTAGTCGCCGAACGAGAAGTTGCCGAGCATCTCGAAGAACGTGTGGTGACGCGCGGTGTAGCCGACGTTCTCGAGGTCGTTGTGCTTGCCGCCGGCACGCACGCTGCGCTGCGAGGTCGTGGCGCGCGCATACGGACGCGATTCCGCGCCGAGGAACACATCTTTGAACTGCACCATCCCCGAATTGGTGAAGAGCAGCGTCGGGTCGTTGCCGGGCACGAGGCTCGACGAACGGACAATCGTGTGGCCCTTCGATTCGAAGAACTTGAGGAATTTCTCGCGGATTTCAGCGGCTTTCATAGCGTGCGGGGGACGGTCCTGACGGTTCCTGACTGAGAATGGCGGTCGGAGAGATGCGCCAACTGTCTGTTTCTTAAACGACTGATTATACGGGATCGGCAAGCGCGCGCGGCACCGCACGCCGCCTGGCTGGCCATTCGGCCAGGGCGTGATAAGCCCGATGTGACGCTCGCGTGCCCCCCGTCCGATCAGCGCTATGACGTTCGGCCGACTGCGCCCGCACGCGGGAATCGCTTAAGATGACTTTCACGAATCTTCGCGCGAAACCACGCACGGCAGCTCGCGCTGCCGCCAGCCTACGTCAGGAGACATTCAACAATATGGGCGCTCTCAGTCACATCCGCGTGCTGGATCTCACCCGCGTGCTCGCCGGCCCGTGGTGCGCGCAGACGCTTGCCGATTTCGGCGCCGACGTCATCAAGATCGAACGCCCCGAAGTCGGCGACGACACGCGTCACTGGGGGCCTCCGTATCTGAAAACACCGGACGGCGCGGACACGCGCGAAGCCGCCTACTATCTCGCGGCGAACCGCAACAAGCGCTCGGTCACGCTCGACATCGCGTCGGCCGAGGGCCAGCGGATCGTCCGCGAGCTGGCCGCACAAAGCGACGTGGTGTTGGAGAACTACAAGGTTGGACAGCTAAAGAAGTACGGCCTCGACTATGAATCGCTGAAGCAGGTGAAGCCCGATCTGATCTACTGCTCGGTCACGGGCTTCGGGCAGACCGGCCCCTATGCGCAGCGCGCGGGCTACGACTTCATCGTGCAGGGCATCGGCGGCTTCATGAGCATCACCGGCGAGCGCGACGGCCAGCCGGGCGGCGGCCCGCAGAAGGCCGGCGTCGCGATCGCCGATCTGATGACCGGCATGTATTCGACGATCGCCGTGCTGACCGCGCTCACGCACCGCGACCGCACGGGCGAAGGCCAATACATCGACATGGCGCTGCTCGACGTGCAGGTCGCGATGCTCGCCAACATGAACTCGAACTACCTCGCGAGCGGCCAGCCGCCGGTGCGCTGGGGCAATGCGCATCCGAACATCGTGCCCTACCAGACCTTCCAGACGAGCGACGGCTGGATCATCGTCGCGGTCGGCAATGACGGGCAGTTCCGCAAGTTCGTCGAAGCGGGCGGCCGCCTCGAACTCGCAGACGACGACCGTTTCGCGACCAACCCCGCGCGCGTGCGCAACCGCGAACTGCTCGTGCCGATTCTCGCGGACATGGTCCGCCTGCAGGGCAAGCAGCAATGGATCGCGGCGCTCGAAGCGGCCGGCGTGCCTTGCGGGCCGATCAACAACATCGACGAGGTGTTCGAGAATGAGCAGGTGGTCGCGCGCGGTCTGCAGGTGGAGCTGCCGCATCCGTCGGGCGGCACGGTCAAGCTCGTGCGCAATCCGATCAACATGAGCGGCACGCCGCCGCAGGCGTTGAGCCATCCGCCGCTGCTCGGCGAGCATACCGAGCGCGTGCTGCGCGACGTGCTCGGCTATGACGCGCAAAAGATTGCGGAGCTGAAGGGGAAATCGGTGATCTGATCGCCGCGGCCGCTATCGGGCTCGCGCGCAATAGTCCGGCGGGCCGTCTACCGTATCACGCGTGCCACGCCGGCACCACGCGGATCGCTGGCGGGCTCGGGTGTCGTGCCGTTCACGCGGATCATCTGCACGTCGCCGTTGAACGACTGCTGCTCGACCGTGTAACCCAGCGCCTTCAGTTGCTCGGCAAGCTCGTCCGGCGCGGGACGGTACGGCTCGAAGTAGATCGTCTTTTGCGGCAGCAGCTGATGGTGGAATCGCATCGCGGCGAGCGCGTCCGTCGGCTGCATGTCGAAATCGTACAGATTCGTCATCACCTGGAAGATCGTCGTCAGAATGCGCGAGCCGCCGGGCGTGCCGATCGCGAGCGCGATCTTGCCGTCCTTCAGCAGCAGCGTGGGCGTCATCGACGAAATCGGGCGGCGGCCCGGCGCGATCACGTTCACTTCCGCATCGGCGACGCCCGGTGCCGAGGCCGTGCCCGCCGTACCCGCGCCCGACGGCTTGATCACGAAATCGTCCATCGCGTCGTTCAGCAGGAACCCGCCGCCGTCCGCCACGACACCCGAGCCGAAATCGCCGTTCAGCGTGTAGGTGTTCGACACCGCGTTGCCCCACTTGTCGACCACCGAGAAATGCGTGGTCTGCGCCTTTTCCGTCTGAGCAGACGTGTCGAGGCCAGGCCTCACCGTCACAGTGCCGGGCGCTTCGTCGGCCTTGACTTCGGCCGCGCGTTGCGCGAGGTAGGCGTCGTCGATCAGCTTCGCGGCCGGCACGGGCGAAGCGTCCGGATCGCCGATATAGCGTTGCCGGTCCGCGAACACGCGGTCCTCGATTTGCGCGATCAGATGGATGTACGGCGCCGAATTCAGCGCGAGACCGTCGAACGCCGGCTGCAGATCGGTCCGCATCTTCAGCATCTGGATCAGGCCGATGCCGCCCGAGCCAGGCGGCGGTGCGGTGATCACACGGTAGCCCTGCCAGTCGGCGGCGAGCGGCTCGCGCCACACCGCCTTGTACTGGCTCAGATCCTGGCTGGTGATCAGGCCGTGGCCGTACATCTGCGTGGCGATCATCCCGGCCGTGCGGCCCTCGTAGAACTCGCGGCCGCCGTCGCTCGCGATCCGCCCGAGTGTCTGCGCGAGTTCCGGCTGGCGCAGCGTCGTACCTGCCTTCAGGTTCGCGAAATAGGCGTCGAAGTTGGTCTTGCCGGCGAAATTCTTCGCGGCCGCGTCGTGGCGCTGCTGCAGCCGCGGATCGACCTGGAAGCCGTCGCTCGCGTAGTGGATCGCGGGCGCGAGCACCTGCTTCCATTTGAGCTTGCCGAAGCGCCGCTGGGCTTCCCACATGCCGTCGACGGTGCCCGGCACCGCCACCGCGCGATGACCCACCGTGCTCATGCCCGGCACCACGTTGCCCTTGTCGTCGAGATACATGTCGCGGGTCGCCTGCTGCGGCGCGCGCTCGCGATAGTCGAGAAAATACGGCTTGCCGTCGACCAGCAGCGTCATGAAACCGCCGCCGCCGAGGTTGCCCGCGTCGGGCCGCGTGACGGCAAGCGTGAAGGCCATCGCGACCGCGGCATCGACCGCGTTGCCGCCTGCGGCGAAGATCTGCTGCGCGGTGTCGGCGCTGTAGCTATCGGGCGCGGCGACGGCGGATGCGTCGAGCGCCGGCTTTGGCGGCGGCGTTTTCGCGAGAGCCGGAAAAGGCGCGGCGAGATTCGCGGCGAGCGCGACAAACCACGCCGAAGCAAGCGCAACGCGGCGGGTTCGGCAAGAAAAGCGGGCGCTAGCCAAAGCGCAGGCGAATGGCGCGTGCAACGCGCCGTGCGTCGGGACAGACATCCGAGAAAACTCCGGCAACGTGGCCAGCATGGCGCACGAACGGCGGCGCTCAGTGCAAGCCGACAAGGGACCGCGCGAACGGCTGGGGTAACCGCGCCCGCGCGCAGGTCCGGGACAGCGCGCGGGTCGCGCGCAGCAGCGCATCCTAAGTCGCCGCGTTGCGCGCCGCCAACCCGTTTTACCTCCTGTTACAGCCCGGTGCGCGCCCCAAGCGACTGCCGCGAGCGGGCTCGTCAGGTAGAATTGAAGCCTAAGCGGGCGCATTGCGCGCCCCCACAGACTCTCACCTTCTCGCATGAATACCGAACGCAACGACGCGCCCGCGGCATCCAATTTCATCCGCAACATCATCGACGACGACAACCGTACCGGCAAATGGAGCCAGCGCGTCGAAACGCGCTTCCCGCCGGAGCCGAACGGCTATCTGCATATCGGTCACGCGAAGAGCATCTGCCTGAACTTCGGCGTCGCGCGCAGCTACGGCGGCGTGTGCCATCTGCGCTTCGACGACACCAATCCGGAGAAGGAGAGCGTCGAGTACGTCGAGTCGATCATCGACTCGGTGCGCTGGCTCGGCTTCGAGTGGCAAAAGGACCGCACCGAGCATCTGTACTACGCGAGCGACTATTACGACAAGCTGTACGAGTTCGCCGAGCTGCTGATCCAGCGCGGCAAGGCGTATGTGGATAGCCAGTCGGCCGAGGAAATCCGCTTGAACCGCGGCTCGGCCACCCAGGTCGGTACGCCGTCGCGCTTCCGTGAGCGCCCGGTCGAGGAAAACCTCGACCTGTTCCGCCGCATGAAAGCGGGCGAGTTCAAGGAAGGCGAGCACGTGCTGCGTGCGAAGATCGACATGTCGTCGCCGAACTTCAACATGCGCGACCCGGTCATCTACCGCATTCGCTTCGCGCATCACTACCGTACCGGCGACGCCTGGTGCGTGTACCCGATGTACGACTACACGCACTGCATCTCGGACGCGCTTGAAAACATCACGCATTCGCTGTGCACGCTCGAGTTCGAAGACCACCGGCCGCTCTACGACTGGATCCTGAACGAGCTCGCCGAAGCCGGCATCTTCAAGCGTCCGCTGCCGCAGCAAATCGAGTTTTCACGCCTGAACCTGACCTATGCGATCACCAGCAAGCGCAAGCTGCTGCAACTCGTCAACGAAGGCCATGTGGACGGCTGGGACGACCCGCGCATGCCGACCATCGTCGGCGTGCGCCGGCGCGGCTTCACGCCCGAGTCGATCCAGTTGTTCTGCGAGCGCATCGGCGTGACCAAGGTCGACTCATGGATCGACATGAGCGTGTTCGAAGGCGCGCTGCGCGACGACCTCGACGCGAAGGCGCCGCGCACCGTCGCCGTGCTCGACCCGGTCAAGCTGATCATCGACAACTTCCCCGAAAACCTGACCGAGCCGTGCCACGCGCCGGTGCATCCGCATCATCCGGAACACGGCATGCGCGAGTTCCCGATTTCGCGCGAGCTGTGGATCGAGCGCGAGGACTTCACGGAGACGCCGCCGAAGGGCTATTTCCGCCTGTTCCCGGGCAACAAGGTGCGCCTGCGCTACGGCTATGTGATCGAATGCACGCACGCGGACAAGGACGAGAACGGCAACGTCGTCGCGGTGCATTGCAACTACTTCCCGGACAGCAAATCGGGCACCGAAGGCGCGAACAACTACAAGGTCAAGGGCAACATCCACTGGGTCAGCGCGGCGGCCGCGTGCCCGGCGGAAGTGCGCATCTACGACCGGCTGTTCAAGGAAGCGCAACCGGACGCCGGCGGACGCGACTTCCTCGAAGCGCTGAATCCGGACTCGAAGCGCGTGGTCCAGGCCTACCTCGAAACCGGCGCGCGTCATGCGCTGCCGGAGCAGCGCTACCAGTTCGAGCGCCACGGCTACTTCGTCGCCGACCGCGTCGATTCGAAGCCGGGTAGGCCCGTATTCAACCGCATCGTCAGTCTGCGCGACAGTTGGGGCAAGCCGGCGTAAGCATGTGCCAGCGACGTCCCGAGGCTGCCGGCCCATCCAGGTTGGATGATGTTCGATCGACACTCACTGCGCGCTCGCGGGAGCGCGCTGGTCCGGGAGGTCCGATGAAAGTTGCAGCCCTCCGCGGGGAACGGACTGAGGGCATCGTTCGCATCGTCCGGCG
This sequence comes from Paraburkholderia sp. HP33-1, assembly GCF_021390595.1. Classification (NCBI taxonomy): domain Bacteria; kingdom Pseudomonadati; phylum Pseudomonadota; class Betaproteobacteria; order Burkholderiales; family Burkholderiaceae; genus Paraburkholderia; species Paraburkholderia sp. HP33-1. Next base: position 2,363,365 of record NZ_JAJEJR010000001.1, read on the forward strand.
CCCGCCTTTCTCGCGGCTCGTGCGCGGCACGCACAGCGTGCTGCTTGCGCTGGCCGCTTGCGGCGCGCTCGCGTTCGCCGGTGCCGCCCGCGCGGACGAACTGACCGGCACGCTGAGAAAGATCCACGACGACGGCGTCGTCGTGCTCGGTGTGCGTGAGGCGTCGATCCCGTTCTCGTACTTCGACGGCGGGCGCACGGTCGGCTACTCGCAGGCGATCGCCATGCAGATCGTCGATGAAATCAGGAAAACGCTCAGCATGCCGCAGCTGCGGGTTCACGAAGTCACGGTGACGTCGTCGAACCGCACGCCCATGCTGCTCAACAGCCAGATCGACCTCGAATGTGGCTCGACCACACACACGGTCGAGCGCGAAAACGTCGCCGCGTTCTCCGACAGCATTTTCCAGTACGCGGTGCGCATGATTACGCGCAAGAACAGCGGCATCACCGATTTCGCCGATCTGGCCGGCAAGCCGGTCGTGACGACCGCGGGCACGTCCGACGAGCGCCTGCTGCGCAGCCTCAATACCGACAAGCAGCTGAACATGCGCATCATGAGCGTGCGCGACCATCAGGACGCATTCAACGCGATGAAGGAAGGCCATGCGGTCGCGTTCGTGATGGACGAGCCGATCGTCTACGGCTTCAAGGCGACCGACCCGCATTCGGACGATTTCATCGTGACAGGCACGCCCCTCGGCTACGAGGTTTATGCGTGCATGTTCCGTAAGGGCGACGAGCCATTCCGCGCGCTCGTGAACCGCGTGATCGCGCACTCGCAAACGTCGGGCGACGCCGAGCGTCTCTACAGACTATGGTTCACGCAGCCGATTCCGCCGCACGGCATCAACGTCAATTTCCCGCTGTCGGAGCAGAACCGCGCGTTGTTCGCGCATCCGAACGACCGCGCGCTCGATTGAAGGCGGCGTGCGCCGTCTATAGCGACCGGTGCAACTGCGCGAGCGACAGCGTCGTCTCGAAGAGCTGTGTCAGACTGCGGCTCGCATAGCGCGGGATTTCATCGACCGACACCCAGCGGTAGTCGTCCATTTCGGGGATCAGCGTGCCGTCCGAGCGGCGCGGAAACAGCGACGTGCAGGTGCACGTGCTGAGGTCGAGTTCGTCGGCGCTCGCACGCGCTGCGAACAGATGCAGGTCCTTGTCGCGGCGGTAGACAAACAGGCCGAGATCCTTCAGGCGACCGGCCCCGAGCGCGATGCCGGTTTCCTCGACCATCTCGCGCAGCGCGGTCACGTACGGCGCTTCGCCGTCCTCGCCATGTCCTTTCGGAATATCCCAGTGGGTCGTTTCGGTTGCGTGCGCGAGCAGAACGCGACCGTCGGGATCGAGCAGCACGATCCCACACGAGACGACTCGTGGGCTCATCGCTTCTGCAGTTGCCAGGCGCCGCCTTCCTTGCAGAAGTTCGGACGCAGATTCATCGATTGCCCTTTCGCATTGAGTACGACGCCGAGGATGCGGCAAGTGCGCCCGCCTTCGGTCGAGGTGCTGTCCATCGTGATGGTCGCGTCGATCTTCACGCTGTTGCCTGTGCCGTCGTTGACCCACGTGAAGCTCTCGCCGTCCTTCCTGTCATTGAGCGCGCTCATGACCGCATACTTGATCGAATCGTTGTCGCGCTGTTTCATGTAGGTGATCGGCGTGTCGTTCAGAAAGGCGAGGTTCGCCGCTTGCGCACCGATCGCCGTGCCGAGCAGCAGGCTCGCGGCACTGAGGTGGAACAGCACACGGGTTCGCGTCGACATGCAGGACTCTCCTCGAAGTGTGCACGGCGCACGGCGGCGCGCGGCGGCTTCTGATCAAGACCTCAAAAGCATAGCATGCACACTTTGCGAGACAGCACGGCCATCAACGCGCGGCGGCCGTGCCCTGCAGGCGAAACACGTTGACGACGTCGCGCAGCATCTGCGCCTGCTCCTGCATCGACTGCGCGGCGGCCGCCGCCTGCTCGACCATCGCCGCGTTCTGCTGGGTGGTTTCGTCCATCTGCGCGATCGCGAGATTGACCTGCTCGATGCCGCGGCTCTGCTCGTCGGACGCGGCGGAAATCTCGCTGATGATGTCCGTCACGCGCTTCACTGCATCGACGAGCGACGCCATCGTGCCGCCCGCCTTCTCGACGAGCGCCTGGCCGTCACCGACGCGCTCGACCGAATCCTCGATCAGCGTCTTGATCTCCTTGGCCGCGTCGGCGCTGCGGCGCGCGAGATTGCGCACCTCGCCCGCGACGACCGCGAAGCCACGGCCCTCTTCGCCGGCGCGCGCCGCTTCGACGGCCGCGTTCAGCGCGAGGATGTTGGTCTGGAACGCGATGCTTTCGATCACGCCGATGATATCGACCACCCGCGCCGAGCTCGCCGCGATGCTCTGCATGTTCGCGACGACGTGCTGCACGGCCTCGCCGCCCTCGCCCGCGAGCTGCGAAGCGGAGCGCGCCATGCGGTTGGCCTGCAGCGCGTTGTCGGCGTTCTGTTTGACGGTCGCCGTCAGCTGCTCCATGCTCGCGGCGGTTTCGCCGAGCGACGAGGCCTGCTCTTCGGTGCGCGCCGACAGATCGAGATTGCCCGCGGCGATTTCTTCGGCCGCGACCGTGATCGTTTCGGTGCCGCCGCGAATCCGCCGGATCGCGTCGGCGAGCCGGCTCTGCATGCGCTGCATCGCGAACAGCATGCTCTGCTGATCGTCGCCGGCGAGTGCGACCGGGCGCGACAGGTCGCCGTCGGCGATCGTCTCCGCGACGCTCGCCGCATAGGCGGGCTCGCCACCGAGGCTGCGCTTGACGTTGCGGATGATCAGCACGAGCGCGACAGTGCTGAAGCTGCCGATCACGAGGATCGTCAGCAGATAGCGCAGCAGATCGGCGCGGAACGCCGCGTCGATGTCGTTCACGTAGACGCCCGAGATCAGATACCAATCCCACGCCTGAAAGCGCTTGACGAAGCTGATCTTCGGTACGCGCTCATTGTTGCCGGGAACGCGCCCCATGTAATCGACGAAGCCCTGGCCCTGCGCCTGCGCGACCTTGACCATCTCGACGAACAGCAGCTTGCCGTCGCTGTCCGCGTAGTGCGACACGTCCTTGTTGCGCAGATCGGCGAGCATCGGATGCATGATCACGACCGGTGTCGCGGTCGTCACGATCATGTAGCCGCTGCCGGGGTAGCGTATCGCGGACAGCCGCGCCATCGCCTGCTGCTTCGCCTGCTCGGGCGTCAGCTCGTTATGGTCGGCGCGCTGCTCGTAGTCGGCGACGATGCTGTACGCGCTCTCGACGACGTTTTGCACTGCTGACTTGCGCTCAGCGAGCATCGTCGCGCGTGACTGCCATGCGGCCCAACCGCCGAGGCCGAGCAAGCCGAGCCACGTAATCAGCAGCGCGAGCCAGAGTTTGGTGTTGAGGCTAAGTCGGTTCACGCAGGTTCCTCCATCGCGGTGCGTCAAGCAGTTCTAATGGATTAACGGCGCCGCGCGCGATTTCCTGAGTCGGGAAACGCCTGAAGGATGGGCGAATCTACGAGAACACGTTGGGGGTGGCGTTCGACTGATCCGCGGGAGGCGCGAAAAGAAAAAAGGGTTACAGGCGCGAGGTCTGTAACCCTTCGATGATGCTGGTACGGCAGGAGGGGCTCGAACCCCCGACCCTCGGCTTAGAAGGCCGATGCTCTATCCAGCTGAGCTACTGCCGTATGGATCGACATCTGCATGAAACCGGCGCTCGCAGCGAGCCGTCCGACTTCCCGCAAACTAAAATTCTAACTGACCTGCAACCAACCGGGCCCGGATTATAACCGATCGCCCGGCGCGCTCAGACCGGCTGCGGATGCAGCATGAACCAGCCGAGGAACAGTATCCCCGCGATCGCGCAGTACACGCCGAACGACGCGAGACGTCCGCGGCCTTCGAAATAGCGCATCAGGAAACGCACGCTCAGGTACGCGGCGATCGCTGTCAACACGCCGCCGAGCACCGCGTCGGCCAGCTGGCCCGGCGCATGCAGCAGCTTCGGCAGTTCGAGCACGCCAGCCGCGAAAATGATCGGCGTGCCGAGCAGGAACGAAAACTCGGCGGCTTTCTCGGTGGTGAGGCCGGCCGCATTGCCGGCGATCATCGTCAGGCCGCTGCGCGAGAAGCCCGGAATCAGCGCGCCGATCTGCGCGAGGCCAACGAAGAACGCCTGGCGAAACGTCAGCTTCTCAGGAGGCTGATGCGTGCGCGCGCGTTGCAGACGATCGCCGAACCACAGCAGCACGCCATTGACGATCAATGCGATCGCGACGATCCGCAGATCATGAAAAAGCGCCTCGAGGCGTTTTTCGAGCACGAGGCCGACGAGACCCGCCGGAATCGTACCGATGATCAGCGCCCACATCATATGACCGTCGTCGTTGCGGCGGCCGCCTAGCGACGCGAAGAAACCGCGCACCAGCGCAACCCAGCGCGAGCGGAAGTACCACAGCAACGCTAACGCGGTGCCAAGATGCAATGCGACGAGGAACGGGAGCAATTGCGGCGCATGCTTATCGATATGCATGCCGAACACCGCCGGCACGAGCAACGTGTGGCCGAGGCTGCTCACTGGAAACAGTTCGGTAACGCCTTGCAGCACGCTCAGAAAAATCAGAAACGACAGGTTCACGCGGCGGTCCTTGTAAGGAAAGTGTCGGGGAACTACGCGCCGCACAAAAAGGAAGCCGGCGCGTCAAAAGCGCACCGATTATGCCTGGCTGCACAGTCAGCGCCAAGCGGTTAGACCACATTCGGGGAAATATTGACGCGCTGCGTCACAACTCGACACCGTTGTTACGCGAGAGCAAGGAAGTAGGCTGCGCGCAAGAGCGCAGCGGGATGTATTGCGAATAGTGACGAACGACCGGCGGCGGAATCAGCGTTTGAGCGAGTGGAAGAAGTAGTACGTGCTGGCCGTGAAAATACCGAACAAGCCTACCGCCATTGCCATTGCGAGATCCATGATGCCTCCTGAGCCGATTCGCCCGGCAGTAGGATTGACCGGACGCTCACGCAGATTATCGGTAGCATTCGTACTTTTACGACACCCGCAATTTCCCGGGAAGGGTTTCCCCGTAACGCAAAGCAGCGCAAAATCGCGGTTTCACCGCGTGCGACGCGCGTGCGCTTTGCGCGACCCTCAACCTTTATCTGGCTACCTATTGACCATGCCACTCTCCCCGGAACAGGACATTCTCGAGATCGCCCAGGACGCTTCCGTGCTCCGCTTTTCGCCGCAAGCAGGTGGCCGCCTGCTGTCGTGGACGATCGACGGCGAAGAGGTGATCCACTGGCCCGAGCACGCCGACTGGAGCGTGCCCGCGCGGATTCGCGGTGGCAATCCGCTCCTGTTTCCGTTTCTCGGCCGTCATCGCGTCGACGGCAAGATCGGCTATTGGCGTGACGCGCAGGGCACCGTGCGCGAACTGCCGATGCACGGCTTCGCGCGCGACCTGCCGTTCGAGCCCCACGCCGACGTGCATGGCGCCGGCCTGCGCATGGTCCTGACCGACAGCGAAGCGACCCGCGGTTGTTATCCGTTCAGCTTCCGCTTCGAGGCTGCCTACGAACTCGTCGATCCGCGCACGCTCGACGTGACGCTCACTACCACCAATACCGGCCACACGCGTCTGCCCTACTACGCCGGCCATCATTTCTACTTCACGCTGCCGCATACGCAGCGTGGCGAGACCACGCTCGAGCTGCCGCGCACCGAGCGGTGTCGTCAGCTCGACGACGGCTCGATCAGCGCCGCCGAGCCGGGCGAAGCGAGCTACACGCTCGACGAAGACCGCATCTACGACCGCTTCCATTGCCTGACCGGTACGCCCGATCGACCGGTGCGGGTCGAGGCTCCCGGCATCAAACGTGTGATCACGATCGATCTGCAGCGACCGGGCTCGATACCTTGGTACGCGGTGACGACGTGGACCGAGACGCCGCAGTCGGACTTTTATTGTGTGGAGCCGTGGCTCGGACTGCCCGATGCGATCCATAACGGCCGAGGTTTGCGCTGGCTCGAACCTGGACAGACCGAAACGGCGGCACTGCGCATTACCGTCGAGAAAACCGGCTAAAAGGCCGCGGGGGTCAAGGCGCCGGATGGGGCCGCCGCCCGCGCCCTCACCCCGCTCGGCGGGGGCCGCAACACAAAACCGTTAGAATCAAACGCTTTGTCAGTCTGTGCCGCGTGATCGGGATCGGCGCGCGGCCACGCTTTGCGAGGTCCAATGCTGGAAACAACGAGAATCAAGCAACTCGGCTGCGCGGCATGGCTAGCGCTGCTCGCCGCGTGCGGGTCGGCGCCGGTGGGGCCGGGCTACTACCGGGTCGAACGGGGCGATACGCTGTCGAAAATTGCGCGCAGCAATCGGCAATCGGTGCAGAACGTTGCGCGCTGGAACAACCTGACCAATCCCGACAGCATCGAGGTCGGCCAGGTGCTGCGCGTCGTGCCTCCAGGGGGCGCGGCGTCGGCAAGCGGCGTGATCCGCAGTGGTGGTGGCAACACGAGCGCGTCGAGCGCGTCGAGCGCGTCGACCGCGCCGCGTCCGGCGCCGGCGGACACTGCGCCGGCCACCGCGCCTGCGCCGATCTCGCTGGTCTGGCCGGCCGACGGCACCGTGTTCCGCCGCTTCGACGGCGCCAACTCGAAGGGCATCGATATTTCCGCGGCAGCCGGCACGCCTATTATCGCGGCGGCACCGGGTACCGTCGTGTATGCGGGTAACGGCCTGCGCGGCTACGGCAATCTGCTGATCCTCAAGCACAACGCCGACTACCTGACCGCCTACGCGCATAACCGCGCGCTGTTCGTGAAGGAAGGCGAATCGGTCCAGCGCGGCCAGAAAATCGCAGAAATGGGCGACACCGATACCGATCGCGTGATGCTGCATTTCGAGCTGCGCTACCAGGGACGCTCGATCGATCCGTCGAAGGAGCTGCCGCCACGCTAGGCGGCGCAGGAGCGGGAACCCACCGGGTTATAAGCGCTCAATTCGAAGCGGCGTGGCTGCGCGCCACGCCGCTGCCGTTATTTGCAAGGAATCTGAAATGAAAAGCCCATTGGCGCGCGTCGCGACGGCTGCAACGATCTGTCTTGGCCTCCTGACGCTCGGCAGCCTCGGCGGCTGCTCGACCACGACCACGATGACCTATCTTCCGAGCGGCGACACCGGTTTCGCAATCAACTGCAGCGGCAGCGACGCCAGCACGAGTTGGGCCGAATGCTACAAGCGCGCGGGCGAGGCCTGCGGCAACTACGGGTACGACGTGGTATCGAAAGACGTCGACAACGGTGCGACGTCGGGCGGCACGATCGGTGGGATTTTCGGCGCGAATGTGAAAAACCGCTCGATGGTGATTCGCTGCAAGCAGTAATGACGGCAGCGCCGCCGACTAGTGACACCGATTAGCGGCGCCGCCAGCGCCCCGAGCGCGGATCGATGCCCGCGGCGAAGCGCAGCAGCAACGCGAGCGCGATCACCCACGCGCCGACAAAGATGATCACCCAGGTCATGAGCCTCGCCCCGAAAAGATAATCCGGCGTCGTCTGCCGCGTATATGAATTCGCGGTGCACACCGCTGCGGCAGGTCTAAACATCCACGCAAGTCCATTAAAAAAAAGCCCGGCACGAAGCCGGGCTAACGGGGGTTCGGCGCATATCGGTAAAGGACCGGTTCACCATGCGCCAGAACGAAATGTAACAACCCGCATTTACACGTGCAATCGATTAATCTTGCAATCAATGTTGCACGCCGTACGGATTCCGCAATCCGTGAATTGAAAATGTCGGAATGAGACCGGCCAAATGCGCCGCCGCCGCAATACTCAATGTGCGAATCCATCCAAACCGGATCGCGCGAACGCCGTATCAGCCAATGTTCCCGGACAATCGGCGGAAAGCCATCCCAAAACAGCAGATGAAAGACATCTGGCCGATTAACACTAATTCATCCGGCATTAAGGTCGCCTTTGGTTGCGGATATTAACTTGGTGCGGAAACGCACGTAACGGATCGGTTAGTCCAGACGATGCTTCCGAATAAGTTGAGATATTGCATCACAACAAATTCGCGAACGGCGAAATACGCAAAATCCACAAATCAACCGACAAACCTGAAACCGCATTCAAACTCCTTTTCAGTTTTAATAAATCGGACGATTAATGGCGGCGGTTAAGTGCGGCACCGCTGGCGAGCCGCCGTCATTGAATCCGCCGGCGTCCAAGTTCAGAATCCGACTCAGCCCGGTTTGGCGCGAAAGACCGCGCACCGCGTTGCGCAAGGTCGCCGCGCGGCCCGCCGGCCCGCGACTTTGGTTTATAGTGACGGCCCCGTCCGCCCCCGCTTACGATGACTTCCAACGACGCCTCCCAGAGCCCCCTCTACGCGAAGCTGCTCGGCGAAACCGCCAAGATCGGCTGGAGCGAACTCGAACGTTTCTTTGCGCGCGGCATGCTGCTGCGCGTCGCGCGCGACCTCGATCTGGTGAGCGTCGCCGAAGCGATCGCCAGCGACAACACCACCCAGGTCGCGCAATGGCTGTCCGCCGGCCTCATCGAGCGCGTGCAGTCGGAGACGGCCGCCGATTTCGCCGCGCGCGACCCCGACCTGTGGGCGGTCGTCGTCTCGCCGTGGGTCTGCGTGCAGGAGCGCTCTTGAGCGACGCCGCGCCCGACGCGGCGAATCCTGAAGCCGCCGCACACCCAGCCAGCACGCCCGCGCTGCCGGCGCGCTGGCACCGGCGGGTGCTCGCGCTCGCGTTTCCGATCGTCCTCGCGAACCTGACGCAACCGATCCTCGGCGCGGTCGATACCGCCGTTGCCGGTCATCTCGACAGCGCGTCGTATCTCGGCGGCGTTGCGCTCGGCGGGCTCTTCTTCAACTTCGTGTTCTGGGGCTTCGGCTTCCTGCGCATGGGCACGACCGGCCTTGTGGCGCAGGCCCACGGCGCGAGCCAGAGCGACGAGCTACGCAACACCGTCGTGCGCGCGCTGCTGATGGCGGCCGCGATCGGCACGCTGGTGCTGCTCGTGCAACAACCGCTGATCAACTACGCGCTACGGCTGATCGGCGGCAGCGACGCCGTGCAGCAGCACGCGCAGGTCTATTGCCACGCGCGCATCTGGGCCGCGCCGCTCGCGCTCGGCAACTACGTGGTACTCGGCTGGCTGCTCGGCACGCAGCGGGTGCGGCTTGCGTTGCTCTCGCAGGTGTTCATCAACAGCGTGAACATCGTCGCGGTGCTGTTGTACGTGTACGCGTTTCATTGGGGCGTGGCCGGCATCGGCGCGGCCACCGCGACCGCCGACGCGCTCGGCTTCGTGCTCGGCCTCGCTCTGCTCTGGCACGGCAGGCCGCGCGGCCTGCCCGCGCTGAATCGCGCCGCTTTGTTCGACGCCGCGGCGCTCAAGCGGCTCGTCGTGCTCAATCGCGACATCTTCGTGCGCACGCTGTGCCTGCTGTCGTCGTTCGGCTGGTTCGCGCATCTTGGCGCGCGGCAAGGCGACGCGACGCTCGCGGCCAACGCGCTGCTACTGAACTTTCAGACCTTCATGGCGTACGGGCTCGACGGCTTCGCACACGCGGCCGAGGCGCTGGTCGGCGCGGCAATCGGCGCGCGCGACCGTCACGCGTTCGCGCAGGCGGTCAAGGTAACCGCGCTGTGGTCGGCGCTCGGCGCGATCGGGTTCGCGTGCGTGTACGGGGGCGCGGGTGCGTGGATTATCGAACAGCTCACCGATCAGGCCGCGGTGCGCGCCGCGGCCGAAACCTATCTGCCGTGGGCGGCGCTGTCGCCGGTGATCTCGGTGTGGGGCTTCCTGCTCGACGGCGTGTTTATCGGCGCGACGCGTACGCGCGAGCTGATGCTGGCGATGGTGGCGTCGCTTGCGGTGTTCGTGGTGGCGTCGTCGGCCTTGCTCGCGTCGTATGGCAATCACGGGCTGTGGGTCGCACTGCTGATCTTCATGGCGACGCGCGGCGTGACGCTCGCGCGTTATTTGCCAGGGGTGTCGCGGGGGATTGCGGCGGCGTAATGCGGCACGCTGCGTTTCGTTGGCGGTTCAGCGGGCCACAGGCGGTTACGGCTTGAAACAAGCGCATACATATCGCCTGACGCGCTCGCCCTAGAATGATCTCAGCCCGTGCTCTCCGCGCGAACAGTTGGCACGGGTCAGAAGCACCGGCGTGCCCGCGCCGGTGCTTCGCATTCCCATTTCCTCGCTTTCCCGGTCGTCTTCACTTCAATGACCTCTTCACGCTGCGCGTTTCGCTGACCGGGCACTCGCGACCGGCTCATTGCGCGTCGGGCGCGGGCACCATCGAGGGCGGCCGATCGTCGGTGGGCACGCCGTGGTAGTCAGCGGGATCGTGTGGGGGAGTGCCGTGATGCGCGGACGGATTGTCCGCACAGCCGGCGACGCCGGCGCACAGTAGCAAGGCAAGAGTCAGAACGCGGGTCATTTTGCAATCGTCTCCGGAACAAAGGGGTGGCGAACGGACGTCCGCCGGCGCGCCGAGAGTCTACCTGCAAAGCACGTTGCGCGACGCCATCACGCGCGCTTGTGGCGCTCCCTTTGCATTTCGTGAGATTTCGGGAGACGTGAGCTACTATGACTTCATGGCTGGACCTATCGGGAGACTGCCATGAACGGTGAATCGATCGCGGGCTTTATCGGGCTCACAATAGGCTTGCTCGTGCTGGTGGCATTGTCGATTTTCGAATCGCGAACCTACCGACGTGAACACGATGGTGAGGGCATGCTGCATCACTGGGCGCATGAGCATCTGCATATGCCGCATTGGAGGCGTCCACGGCATTGACTTGGGAGATATTCGACTCGGATCGAATGGCTTCCAGTCGCGGCACCGGCATGGCTCGATGCCTTAGCTTCGCGTCCGCGTGATGACCGGCGTTGCGGCGCGTAAGCTCGCCGTGTGCAGCGACGTGCGCAACGTCTTTCCAGCTCCCAGCGCACACATCAAACGACAACGCTTCCCTGGCGTCGCACCAAGGGATTGACGCTCCTGCCAGGACCCCCTATACTCTCGGATTCGTCGGAGCGTAGCGCAGCCTGGTAGCGCATCTGATTTGGGATCAGAGGGTCGTAGGTTCGAATCCTATCGCTCCGACCACGAAAAGCAATACGAAACCCGCGAAGCCTCCGGCTTCGCGGGTTTTTGCTTTTTCGGCTCGCGTTTGGCCCATGCGCCCGCCTTGCAATTCATCACGCGTGCATGCGACAGTGCTTGGATACGTACGTCGCTCCGAACACGCGCAAAGCCGATCGCCAACCCGCAGCAACGCCATCCCAAGCCGCTCAGAAAGGAGACTCCCAAATGGACCTGATCCTCTGGCGTCACGCCGAAGCCGAAGATGTCGCGGCGAGCGATCTCTCCCGCGCGCTCACCACGCGCGGCCGCAAGCAGGCGCAGAACACCGCGAAGTGGCTGCGCGCCCGTCTGCCCGACGATGCAGTCATACTCGCGAGCCCCGCCGTGCGCACGATCCAGACCGCCGAGACGTTGAGCGACCAGTATCGCGTCGTCCGCGAGCTCGCGCCCAACGCGAGCGCGGACGATGTCCTCGAAGCGGCCGGCTGGCCCGGCGGCATCGCGCAGACCGTGGTAATCGTCGGCCATCAACCGACGCTCGGCCACGTCGCCGCTCAGTTGCTTGGCGACAGCGGCGCGAGCTGGCCGCTGAAAAAATCCGCCATCTGGTGGATCGAGAGTCGCGAGCGCGAGGGCGAAGCACAGGCAGTGCTGCGCGCCGCGATCAGCCCCGATCTGGTCTGACTTTGCGCGGTCGCACGACGCATCCGGCATGACAGGTGCGCACGCGAGGGCTTACGGGCAGTCATCCAATCGTCATGGCTTTGCCACGCGAGCGTCACCCCGCATTACTACATTGGCGAAAAAAGAAATCCTCACTCTTTTTGACCAGGACCGCCAATGCGAGAACTGCCGACGCCCACCCTGCCCTTCGCCTCGCTCTTCGAATCGCGCCGACTGCCGCGCGCCGAGGAAACGGTTACCGCGCAGCATCGCCTGCAAGTGTCGTGGGCGCGTACCGACGAAGAGCTGCGCGAAGCACAGCGGCTGCGCTACCGTGTATTTGCCGACGAAATGGGCGCTCGCCTGAGCGGCCCCGCCGGTCTCGACGTCGATGCATTTGATTCGTACTGCGATCATTTGCTGGTGCGCGATCTCGACACGCTCAAAGTAGTCGGCACATATCGCGCGCTGCCACCTCATCAGGCCGCGCGCATCGGCCGTCTGTACGCGGAAAGCGAGTTCGACGTGTCGCGTCTTACGCACCTGCGCGCGAAGATGGTCGAGGTCGGCCGCTCGTGCGTGCATCCCGACTATCGCAGCGGCTCGGTGATCATGTCGCTGTGGGCGGGGCTCGGTGCGTACATGAAGCACAATGGCTACGAGACCATGCTCGGCTGCGCGAGCGTCGCGATGGCCGACGGCGGCCACTATGCGGCGAATCTGTATTGCTCGCTGCGCGATAACGCGCTGACCGCGCCCGAATATCGCGCGTTCCCGCATACGCCGCTGCCGGTCGACGAGCTGCAGACGGGCGCCGCCGTCGCGCCGCCGCCGCTCGTGAAAGGCTATCTGCGTCTGGGCGCGAAGATTTGCGGCGCACCGGCATGGGATCCCGACTTCAATACCGCGGACTTTCTGACGCTGTTCCGTCTGTCGGAAATCAATGCGCGTTACGCGCGGCACTTCCTTGGCGATGCGTTGCCCCGATAAGCTGCGCTGAGAGATGAAAAAGCCCTGCATTTGCAGGGCTTTTTTTATTCATGCGCACGCTTCTAACCGACGCGTGCGCCGACTTGGGTCGCATCAATCGTCCGTATAAACCACACGATACGGAATCCCAACTTTCTCCCACTCCGCCGCTTCCTGGATCAGGCTGTAGTCCGTCAACGGATTGTTGGCGACCCACTCGTTGGGCAGACGCACCTCGTAACCGCCATTGGCCTGAGCAACCGTGATGCCGGGCAGGCCGACATCCGCGCGTCGACGGCACAGCAACGCCGCGAGTCGCAGGCAGAACAGCAGCGGCCATTCGACCTCGCGCGTCTGCGACAGTTTGCCTAACTTGCCCGCATGACCGAGCACGAGTGCGGCGAGGCGCGCCTGGTCGGTGCGGGAAAAGCCCGGCATATCGGCGTTGCTCGCGATATACGCCGAATGCTTGTGATACGCGCTATGCGAGATCGACAGCCCGATTTCATGCAGCGAGGCCGCCCAGCCGATGAACATGCGATTTTCCTCGCGGCGTTCTTCGTCCGGCTCAGCGAACTGGTCGTAGAAGCTCGTCGACAGATCGCTGATACGGCCCGCCTGCGGGCGATCGACGCCATAGCGGCGCATGAAGCCCTCGACCGTCACCGTGCGCATGTCCTCGTGCTGCGTACGCCCGAGCAGGTCGTACATGACGCCGAGCCGCAGCGCACCGTCGGTGGTGTCGACGTAATCGATGCCCAGTTCGTCGAACACCGCGATCATGATCGACAAACCGCCCGCGAGCACGGGCACGCGGTCGCTCTTCAGCGCGACCAGTTTCAGCCGGTTCACGTTTTCGGCCTTGATCAGCGCGCGCTTGAGCCGCTCGAGGCCGCCGCGCGAGATGCCGTGGGTCACGCCCGCATCGTTGAAATTGTTCGCCTCGACCAGTTCGGCGAGCGCCCGCGCGGTACCCGACGAGCCGATCGCCTGCTCCCAGCCGGTCTTCTTGTACTCGGCGGAAATGATCTGGATTTCGCGGCGCGCGGCGAGCTCGGCCTGGCGCATCGTGTACTCGTCGACGTTGCCGGCCGGGAAAAACGCGCGGCTATGGCTCACGCAGCCGATATACAGGCTCTCCATCATGATCGGCGTGTAGTGCGAACCGATGATGAATTCCGTCGAGCCGCCGCCGATATCGACGACGAGCCGTTTGCCCGGACTTGCCGGCACCGAGTGCGCTGCGCCCGCATAAATCAGACGCGCTTCCTCGCGCCCCGCGATCACTTCGATCGGAAATCCGAGCGCGGCCTGTGCCTCGCCGAGAAATTCGCCCGCGTTCTTGGCGATGCGCAGCGTATTGGTCGCGACCGCGCGCACGTGGTCCGGATGAAAATCGCGCAGGCGCTCGCCGAAGCGCTTCAGCGCATCCCAGCCGCGCACCTGCGAGGCGCGATCGAGCATCTTGTCACGCGACAACCCGGCGGCAAGCCGCACCGGCTCGCGCAAGGCATCGACCTGATAGATCTGGCTGCCCGCGTCGGTTTCCTCGACCCGGCCCACGATCAGCCGGAAGCTGTTCGAACCAAGATCGACGGCAGCGAGGAGGTGAGGGGTATGTGGCATCGGGTAAGGGTACTCCATGCGCGCGAGCGCGGCGCCTGCGACCGCTGGCGTGGCGGCTGCCGCTGGCACCGCCACGCGCCTGCCCTGCGCCTTCGGGGCATGATGCGTGTCGCGGCCTGCCGCACTGTTCAAAGACGCCATTCTAAGCGTAGCAGCCTTCACAATGTCACCTCGCGGCGCAGGGAGTTCGGTATCGTCGCATAGGTGGTGCGTCATATTGACGACAGAATACGAATACGGCATAAATGTTAAAAACACTGCCGATGTCATCAGGACGTCATCAAATCGTGAGAATTTCCGAGCGTCTTTCTGTCACCATTTCAGACATTCCAATCTCACCGCCGATGTCCGTCCGCTATCCCTTATTGAATCGCGAGCTGGGCATTCTGGGTTTCAACGAGCGCGTACTGGCGCAGGCCGCCGATCCCGCCGTCCCCCTGCTCGAACGCCTCCGTTTTATCTGCATCACCAGCAGCAACCTCGACGAATTCTTCGAAGTCCGTATGGCCGGGCTCCAGGAACAGATGCGCGACAACCCCGGCGCATTGTCGCCCGACGGCATGTCGCTACAGCATGCGTACGACCTCGTGGTCGAGCGTGCGCAGAAGCTCGTGCATCGCCAGTACACGATGCTGCAAGACACGGTGCTCACCGCGCTTGAACAGGAAGGCATCTATTTCCACGGCACCGAAGCATGGAGCGACGCGCAGACCGAATGGGCGCGCAACTACTTCTTCGACGAACTGTTGCCGGTGCTCACGCCGATCGGCCTCGATCCCGCACATCCGTTTCCGCGGGTGCTGAACAAGAGCCTGAACTTCGTCGTCGAACTCGAAGGCAAGGACGCGTTCGGCCGGCAGGCGATGATGGGCATCGTGCAGGCGCCACGCGCGCTGCCGCGCCTCGTGCGCATGCCGCAGGAGCTGTCGGGTTACCCGCATGGCTTCGTGCTGCTGAGCTCGCTGCTCCAACGCTTCGTCAGCGAGCTGTTTCCGAGTCTGGTCGTGCGCAGTTGCAATCAGTTTCGCATCACGCGCAATAGCGAACTGTTCGTCGACGAAGACGAAATCACCAATCTGCGCGTCGCGTTACAGGGCGAACTGCCCGCTCGCCATCTCGGCAATGCGGTGCGGCTCGAAGTGTCGGCGGAAACCCCCGCGCATGTGGTGCAGCGCCTGCTCGACGAAAGCGGTCTGTCGAACAAGGACTGCTACTACGTGAACGGCCCCGTCAATCTGGTGCGGCTGATGCAGCTGCCCGAGATGGTCGACCGGCCGGATCTGAAGTTCGTGCCGCATATTCCGTCGACACCGCCGCAGATCGCCAACAGCGCAAGCATGTTTGACGTGATCGATCAGGGCGACGTGCTGCTGCATCATCCGTACGAGAGTTTCCAGCCGGTGCTCGAGCTGCTGCTGCAGGCGGCCAAGGACCCGAACGTAGTCGCGATCAAGCAGACCATCTACCGGACCGGCACCGACTCGCCGCTGATGGACGCGCTGATGCAGGCCGCACGCAACGGCAAGGAAGTGACGGTGGTCGTCGAGCTGCTCGCGCGCTTCGACGAGGAAACCAATATCAATTGGGCCTCGCAGCTCGAAGCGGTCGGCGCGCATGTGGTCTACGGCGTGGTCGGCCACAAGTGCCACGCGAAGATGATGCTGATCGTGCGACGCGTGTCGACGAACGGCAAATCGACGCTCAAGCGTTATGTGCACCTCGGCACCGGCAACTATCATCCGCGCACCGCGCGCCTCTATACCGACTTCGGTCTGATGACCGCCGATCAGAAAATCTGCGAGGACGTGCACCACGTGTTCCAGCAGCTGACCGGCATCGGCGGCGAGCTGAAGTTGCACGAGCTGTGGCAGTCGCCGTTCACGCTGCATCCCAAACTCGTCGACGCGATCCGCAAGGAAGCCGAGCATGCGCGTGCGGGCAGGAAGGCGCGCATCGTCGCGAAGATGAACGCGCTGCTCGAACCGACGGTGATCGCCGAGCTGTACGAAGCATCGCAGGCCGGCGTGAAGATCGACCTGATCGTGCGCGGCGTGTGCTCGCTGCAGCCCGGCGTGGCAGGGCTCTCCGAGAACATCACGGTGCGCTCGATCGTCGGACGCTTTCTCGAGCACCATCGCATCTACTACTTCTACGATGGCGGCCAGGAGCAGGTCTATCTGTCGAGCGCCGACTGGATGGATCGCAATCTGTTCCGGCGTGTAGAAGTCGCATTCCCGGTCAACAACCGGCGCCTGAAGCGGCGCGTGATCGCGGAAGGGCTCTCGGCGTTTCTCGGCGACAACCAGTCGGCCTGGTTGATGCAAAGCGACGGTCACTATCGCCGGCGTCGCCCGGGCAAGGCGTCGCGCAATGCGCAGATGAGTCTGCTCGGCAAGTTCTGTACGTAGTCGCCCTCGGGTCGGAGTGCTCGCCGCGACGGTGGCCACTCCGACATGAGCGTGCATAAAAAAACCGCCTTTCTCAGGCGGTTTTCTTCATGGATCAGCGTTCTGGCCGACTGCCGCGCTCAAACCTGCGCGGTCTGGCAACGCGCCGTCCGGGACACCGGAAAGCGGACCGTGAACGTGCTGCCGCGCCCTTCTTCGCTCTTCACCTCGAGTTGCGCATCGTGCCGCTGCAGCACGTGCTTGACGATCGCAAGACCAAGCCCGGTGCCGCCCGTGTCGCGCGAACGGCTGCGATCGACGCGATAGAAGCGCTCGGTGAGTCGCGGGATATCGGCGGCCGGAATACCGAGGCCGCTATCGGCAACCGAGAACACCGCATGGCCGCCGTGTGCGCGCCAGCTCACCTTGATCGAGCCGCCATCCGGCGTATAGCGGATCGCATTCGTGACCAGATTGCCGAACGCGCTGAGAATCTCGGATTCGACACCGGTGACCGTCAGCGCTTCATCGGCGTCGAAGACGATCTTGTGATGATCGCTGGAGAGGCTTTGTGCGTCGTCCTGCAGATGCCGCAACACCGCTTGCATGTCGATCATCTGATCGCTCGGCGTCCTGTTGTCGCCCTCGAGCGTCGCGAGCACGAGCAGGTCGCTGACGATATGACGCATGCGCGACGCCTGCTGCTCCATCAGGTCGAGATAGCGCGCCCGCTCGGTTTCGCTCAACGGCAGCTCGCGCATCGTTTCGAGAAAGCCGGACAGCACGGTGAGCGGCGTTTTCAATTCGTGCGATACGTTAGCGACGAAGTCACGCCGCATCGCATCGGTGCGTTCGAGCTCCGTGATGTCCTGCGACAGCACGAGCTTGCGATTGTCGCCGTAAGGAAACACCTGCACCGACAGCACGTTCTGGCGCTTCTCGCCCATGCCGCGCATGATCAGCATTTCCTCGTACCGATGCGAATTCAGATAGCGCACGAAATCCGGATGACGCACCAGATGCGTGATGTGCTGACGCAGATCGCGCTTCGCGTCGAGCCCGAAGTGGCTTTCGGAAATCGCATTGCACCACTCGATCTGATCGTGATCGTCGAGCATCGCGACGCCGTTCGGCGACGCCTGGATCGCCTGGATGAAACGCGAATGCTGCTGCTCGACCTGGCGCACCTGGGCGTGCCAGCGCTTCGCGAGCTTGTGAAGACGGTAGTAGATTTCGCCCCAGATACCGGGGGCGCTCGGCACTTCGCCGTACACCGGCGCGTCGAGCAGACGCCACAGGCGCTGCTTGTGGAAGGTACTGAAGATGCTCTGTGCGAGCAGCATGAGGATCGCGAGAGCGAGGCCCGCCTTGACGTTCACCAGTGCGCCGACCACCGCGCACAGAACAGCAAGCAGCACGACCGACACGATGGAGCGCGCCCAGATGATGTTCATGGTCTAGCGATCGAAGAGAAAATACAGCGCAGGAAGAAGGTGCGGCGGCACAGCGCAACGCACTGCACCGCCGGCGGCTATCAGGCGCTCTTCGCCAGCCGGTAGCCGCTGCCGCGAACCGTTTCAATCATAGCATCGCACCCGGCCGGCTTGAGTGCCGCGCGCAGACGCTTGATATGCACGTCGACGGTACGCTCCTCGACGAACACGTGATCGCCCCACACCTGGTCGAGCAGTTGGGTGCGACTGTGCACGCGCTCCGGGTGGGTCATGAAGAAGTGCAGCAGACGGAATTCGGTCGGGCCGAGATCGAGCTTGATCTCGCTGCCTTCCGCATGCGCGGCGACGCGATGCGTGGCCGGATCGAGCTTCAGGCCGTTGATCGCGACCACGTCTTCGGTCAGCTGCGGCGCACGGCGGCGCAGCACCGCCTTGATACGCGCCATCAGTTCCTTCGGCGAGAACGGCTTCGTCACGTAGTCGTCGGCGCCGATTTCGAGGCCGAGCACCTTGTCCTGCTCGTCGCCGCGCGCGGTCAGCATGATGATCGGGATATGCTTGGTGCGCTCGTTGTTGCGCAGATCGCGCGCGAACGAAATGCCCGATTTGCCCGGCAACATCCAGTCGAGCAGCACGAGATCGGGTAGCACGTCGCTGATCAGGTTGTGTGCCTGCTCCGCGTTGTACGCGCGAATCGGGCAGTGCCCGGCGTGTTGAAGATTGACCGAAATGAGTTCGGAAATGGCGGGCTCATCTTCAATGACGAGAATGCTGCTGGGCATCGACACCTCTGTTCCTTATCTCTGGATTAGCTGAGCGCTTCGCGTTCGAGCGTGTCGCGCGGCTGATGCCGCACGTCGGTGCCCTTCACGATGTAGATGATGAACTCAGCGATGTTCTTCGCGTGGTCGCCAATCCGCTCGATCGCCTTCGCGATGAACAGGAAGTCGAGGCCGACCGAGATCGAACGCGGATCTTCGGTCATATACGAAATCAGCTTGCGCACGAACGCACGGAATTCCTCGTCGATCGCCTTGTCATCGCGCACGATCTGCGCGGCGGCGACCGTGTCGAGACGCGCGAACGCGTCGAGCGCGCGACGCAGGATCGACACCGCCATCTCGCCGGACAGCTTGATCTCGGCGATGTTGATCGTGCGCGATGCGCCGTCTTCCATCAGGCGCTTGGTGCGCTTCGCGATCTTTTCGGCTTCGTCGCCGGCGCGCTCGAGGTTCGTGATGGTCTTCGAGATCGCGATCAGCAAGCGCAGGTCGCGCGCGGCCGGCTGACGTCGCGCGATGATGTTGCTGCACTCCTCGTCGATCTCGACTTCCATCTTGTTCAGACGATCTTCGGCGGCGATGACCTGCTCGGCGATACCGAGGTCGAATTCGTTGAGCGCCTGCATCGCGTTGATGATTTGCGACTCGACGAGGCCGCCCATTTCGAGCACTTTCGACGAAACGAGGTTCAGGTCGGCGTCGAACTGGCTGGACAGATGTTTGTCGGTCATGTCGTACTCCGTTGTGTTGCCCGGCGAATCAGCCGAAGCGGCCAGTGATGTAGTCCTCGGTTTCCTTGCGGACCGGCTTGATGAAGATCTTTTCGGTGTCGCCGAATTCGATCAGTTCGCCGAGGTACATATAGGCAGTGTAGTCCGAACAGCGGGCCGCCTGTTGCATGTTGTGCGTGACGATCACGACCGTGTAGTCGCTCTTGAGCTCAGCGATCAGCTCTTCGATACGGCCCGTCGAAATCGGGTCGAGCGCCGAGCACGGCTCGTCGAGCAGCAGTACTTCGGGGCGAATCGCAATGCCGCGCGCGATGCACAAGCGCTGCTGCTGGCCGCCCGACAAACCATAGCCGCTCTGGCCGAGTTTGTCCTTCACTTCGTTCCAAAGCGCCGCCTTTGTGAGCGCCCACTCGACGCGGTCGTCCATTTCCGAGCGCGACAGCTTCTCGAACATCTTCACGCCGAACGCGATGTTGTCGTAGATCGACATCGGGAACGGCGTCGGCTTCTGGAACACCATGCCGATGCGCGCGCGCAGCAGCGAAATATCCTGGCGCGTAGTCAGCAGGTTTTCGCCGTCCATCACGATTTCGCCTTCCGCGCGCTGCTCCGGATAGAGCGCGTACATCTTGTTGAAGGTACGCAGCAGCGTGGACTTGCCGCAGCCCGACGGGCCGATGAACGCGGTCACCTTGCCTTCGGGAATCTCCAGATTGATGTTCTTCAGCGCGTGATACTTGCCGTAGAAGAAGTTGAGGTCCTTGACCTCGATCTTGGGACGCGACGGAGTTTGCGCGTGAGCGCTCTGTTCGGGGTCGGAGCCCGCGGGCGCGGCTGTGTGCCCGATCGGATTGAGTTGGGTTTCTGCCATGTTCATCGGATTCGCTCCGCCCTTACTTGTTCGAGAAGATCGTGCGCGCGAGGATGTTCAGTCCCAGCACCGCGAGCGTGATCAGGAAGACGCCGGCCCACGCGAGCGATTGCCACTGCGCGAACGGGCTCATCGCAAACTTGTAGATCGTGACCGGCAGGTTTGCTACCGGCTGGCCCATATCGACCGTGAAGAACTGGTTCGACAACGCGGTGAAGAGGAGCGGCGCGGTTTCGCCGGCAATCCGTGCGACGCCGAGCAGCACACCGGTGACGATGCCCGCGATCGACGCCTTCAGCGTGATCGCCAGCACCATCCTCCACTTCGGCGTGCCGAGCGCGAACGCGGCTTCACGCATCGCGTTCGGCACAAGCTTCAGCATGTTTTCGGTCGTGCGGATCACGATCGGAATCTGCAGCAGCGCCAGCGCGAGCACGCCGGCCCAGCCGCTGAAGTGGCCCATCTTCGCGACGACGAGCGCGTAGACGAACAGACCGATCACGATCGACGGCGCCGACAGCAGGATGTCGTTGATGAAGCGCGTAACGTTCGCAAGCCAGCCCTTCTGGCCGTATTCGGCGAGATAGACGCCCGCCATGATGCCGATCGGCGTGCCGACGAAGGTCGCGAGCCCCACCAGCATCAGGCTGCCGACGATCGCGTTGGCGAGACCGCCGCCGTCGGTGTTCGGCGGCGGCGTCGACTGCGTGAACAGATCGACCGACAGACCGCCGATACCGAGACGCAGCGTCGTATAGAGAATCCACACGAGCCACAGCAGACCAAACGCCATCGCCGCGAGCGACAGCGTCAGCGCGACCGCGTTGGTCAAGCGCCGGCGTCCTTGCAGGCGCACGCGCATCGTTTCGAGCGTCGCGGGGTCCTTCAGACCCGGCATGTTCAGGGATGGTCCGCTCATTTCGCGCCCTCCCCTTTCTCGAGACGCAGCAGCATGAATTTCGAAATCGACAGCACGATGAATGTAATCACGAACAGGATCAGGCCGAGCTCCATCAGCGCCGACGTATGCAGGCCCGGATCCGCTTCCGCGAACTCGTTGGCGAGCGCGGACGTGATGCTGTTGCCCGGCGAAAACAGCGAAATATTGTCGAGCAGATTGGTGTTGCCGATCACGAACGTGACCGCCATCGTCTCACCCAGCGCGCGACCGAGGCCAAGCATGATGCCGCCGATCACACCGCTCTTCGTGAACGGCAGGACGATCCTCCACATCACTTCCCACGTCGTGCAGCCGATCCCGTACGCCGATTCCTTCAGCAGCACCGGCGTCACTTCGAACACGTCGCGCATCACCGATGCGATGTACGGAATGATCATGATCGCGAGGATCACGCCTGCGCACAGAATACCGATGCCGATCGGCGGACCCGCGAACAGCGCGCCGACGATCGGAATGCTACCGAGCACCGCGCCGAGCGGCTTCTGGAACCACATCGCGAAGATCGGCGCGAACACGAGCAGACCCCACATGCCGTACACGATCGACGGAATCGCGGCGAGCAGCTCGATCGCGATGCCGAGCGGCCGGCGCAGCCATGCGGGCGACAGTTCGGTCAGAAATAGCGCGATGCCGAAGCTGACCGGCACAGCAATGAGAAGAGCGATGATCGACGTCGCCAGGGTGCCGTAGATCGGCACGAGCGCGCCAAATTGCTTGCTGGGTGGATCCCAGACTGCCGTCCACAGGAACGCGAGACCGAACTCGCGAATCGACGGCATCGAGGAGATGATCAGCGAGACGATGATGCCGCCGAGCAGCAACAGCGTCACGATGGCGGAAAGGCGTGCGAGGCCGCCGAAGATCACGTCGCCGGAGCGGCCCGGCGCTTTCTGCTGCGACGCACTGCCAGGCGGAGTGGCGTGGCTCGTGCCGGACGCCAGATGAATATCGGACATGAGAGCCTGATGGACCTGATTCCAGTTGCCGGACGACACATGTCGGGCGGCTGGTGACGCATGCGGCGCATGCCGCGTTAAAGCCATCGGCCGTCCTCATGCGAGGACGGCCGGGGTACTGCAGGGCGCGGCGATCGACCGCGCCCGCGCTATCAACGCGCTTGTGCCTGTTACTCGGCGAGCGACTTGCCTGCCGAATCCTTCACCTTCTGCTTCCACTGCGTGCGGATTTCCGAAACGACCGATTCCGGCAGCGAGATGTAGTCCAGCTCGTTCGCAGCCTGACCGCCGTTCTTGAACGCCCAGTCGAAGAACTTCAGCGTTTCCGTGCCTTGCGGCGCCTTGTCCTGCGTCGTGTGCAGCAGCACGAACGTCGCGCCGACGATCGGCCATGCGTTCTTGCCCGGCTCGTTCGTCAGGATCTGGTAGAACGACTTCGACCAGTCAGCGCCAGCAGCCGCTGCCTTGAACGTTTCGGTCTGCGGCTGAACCACTGCGCCGGCTTCATTCTTCATCGCGACGTAGTTCATGTGGTTCTGCTTCGCGTACGCCCATTCCACATAGCCGATCGAACCCGGCAGGCGCTGCACGAATGCCGCGACGCCGTCGTTGCCCTTGCCGCCCGTGCCGGTCGGCCAGTTGACCGTCGAACCTTCACCGACCTTCGCCTTCCACTCCGGATTGACCTTCGACAGGTAGTTCGTCCAGATGAAGCTGGTGCCCGAACCGTCAGCGCGGCGCACCACGGCGATGTCCAGATCCGGCAGCTTGGCCTTCGGGTTCAGCGCGGCGATTGCTGGGTCATTCCACTTCTTGATCTTGCCGAGGTAGATGTCGCCGAGCACTTCACCCGACAGCACCAGTTCGCCCGGCTTCACGCCCGGCACGTTGACTGCCGGCACCACGCCGCCGACCACCGTCGGGAACTGGAACAGGCCATCCTTCGCGAGTTCGTCGTCCTTCAGCGGAGCGTCCGAACCGGCGAAATCGACGGTCTTCGCGACGATCTGCTTCACGCCGCCCGACGAACCGATGCCCTGATAGTTAACCTTGCCGCCGCCGGACTTCTGATAAGCGTCAGCCCACTTCGTGTAGATCGGTGCTGCGAACGTGCTGCCCGCGCCCGTGATGTCTGCGGCTTGCGCTGCGATTGCGAAGAGCGCGCCAGCGACGCCAGCGAACACGGTTTGCATCAATTTCATGAGACCTCCAAGGCAGTGTGAGCGTGTGGTGTGAGCGTGAAACTTGAACACCGCGAAGCTTAGGGTCTCTTTATGACAAAAACGTGACTAACCGTGAAACACATGTGACACTAATATTACTGGGTGAAAGGTGTCGGAGCCGACGAATTGCTGCCGTGACAATGCACTTTGCATCGCCTCCTCTAAGGTAGGCGAAAAAGATGGGGCGTGAACGTTTGCGCTCAGCGTCGAGGGTGGTTTTTGCGCGGGATATGCCGATCTTTTGGCGGGTGGAGAACGCGTGTTCGTTTGAGGGTGAAGGTCGGCCATGCGGTTCGCGGGACCGCTGAGCCAACCCTGATTGCGACGACCGGGCAGGCGGCGGTCGCCACCGCCCGCCGCCTGCCCCGTGTATCGATCAGGTCGTCGCTTCGCGCACCGCATCGGCAATCGCTTCTGAATGCTGAACCGCGTCCGCGACGTTCTGCGCCTCGACCATCACGCGCAGTACTGGCTCGGTGCCCGACGCGCGGATCAGCACGCGACCGCGGCCGTCAAGCGCGCCTTCGGCCACCTTGATCGCCCGGCGGATCGTCTCGCTGCCCTTCCAGTCCGCGCCGGGCTTCATGCGCACGTTGATCAGCTTCTGCGGGAACAGCGTGACGCCGTCGAGCAGATCCGCGAGCGACTTGCCGCTGCGCTGCATCGCCGCCAGCACGAGCAGCGCGGACACGATGCCGTCGCCAGTCGAATGGCGATCCAGCGACAGAATGTGGCCCGAGCCTTCCGCGCCGAGCTGCCAGCCGTGCTCGCGAAGCTGTTCGAGTACATAGCGATCGCCGACCGCGGCGCGCACGAACTTCACGCCGGTACGCTGCAGCGCGACTTCCACGGCCATGTTGGTCATCAACGTGCCGACCGCTCCTTCCACGTGGCCGGCGGTCGCGATACGATCCTTGACCAGCACGTACAACAGCTCGTCCCCGTTGAACAGGCGGCCGGACGCGTCAACGACCTGCAGACGGTCGGCGTCGCCATCGAGCGCGATACCGAGGTCCGCGTGGTTCGCGCGCACCGCGCGGACCAGCGCATCCGGCGCAGTCGCGCCGACGCCGTCGTTGATGTTGAAGCCGTTCGGCGCGACGCCGATCGGGATCACTTCAGCGCCGAGTTCATGGAACACATGCGGCGCGACGTCATACGCGGCACCATGCGCGCAATCGACGACGAGCTTCATGCCGCGCAGGTCGTACGCGGCCGGGAACGTGCTCTTGCAGAACTCGATGTAGCGGCCGGCCGCGTCATCGAGACGGCGTGCCTTGCCCAGTCGCTCGGAGGGCGCGCACGCGAGCGGCAGCTCGAGTTGCTCCTCGATCTGCGCTTCAACGTCGTCCGGCAGCTTGTTGCCGTCGGCCGAGAAGAACTTGATGCCGTTGTCGTAGTACGGGTTGTGCGATGCACTGATCACGACGCCCGCGGCAAGCCGCAGCGCGCGCGTCAGATAGGCAATGCCGGGCGTCGGCATCGGACCGGCCAGCATCACATCGACGCCGGCTGCCGAAAAGCCCGATTCGAGCGCGGCTTCGAGCATGTAGCCGGAGACCCGCGTGTCCTTGCCGATCAGCACCGTCGGGCGAGTGCCCGTTTTCGCCCATTGATCAGCGCCCGCCAGCACCTTGCCGGCAGCGTAGCCAAGCCGCAACACGAATTCCGGCGTGATCGGCGCTTCGCCGACCTTACCTCGAATGCCGTCCGTTCCGAAGTAACGACGTGCCATGTTTGATCTCCCTGTATGTGGCTGTGGGCTCAACCGTGCGCGCGGCTCGCATTGGCCGCGTCGCGCAGGGTTGCCCATACTTTTAATGCATCGACGGTTGGTGCGACGTCGTGTACACGCAGGATCGCGGCGCCCCGCTCGGCCGCGCACACCGCCGCGGCGATGCTGCCGGCCAGGCGCTCTGCCGTGTGCCGCCCCGTCACCGCTCCCAGCATCGACTTGCGCGACATGCCCGCAAGAATCGGATACGGCGACGCGGCGCGCGGCGCCGTGTCCCGCAGTTGCGCGAGCAGCGCGTAGTTGTGCTCGACGACGGTCTTGCCGAAGCCGAAACCCGGATCGACACTGATGCGCTCCCGCGCAATCCCCGCCTGTTGCAACGTCGCGACACGCTCTTCCAGGAAGTGGCGGACGTCGCTGACCACGTCGTCATAGTGCGGCTCGCCGCGCTGCATGGTCCGCGGCTCACCGAGCATATGCATCACGCAAAGGCCGCAGTCGCTGTCGCGCACCGCGTCGATGGCGCCGGGCAAGCGGAAGCCCCAGACGTCGTTGATCATGTCGGCGCCCGCGTTCAACGCTTGACGCATCACTTCCGGCTTGTACGTATCGACCGACAACGGCACGTTCGCGCCGCGCAGTTGCTCGACGAGCGGTAGCACGCGCTCCAGCTCTTCGTCGAGCGGCACCGGCGGCGCGCCAGGACGCGTCGATTCGCCGCCGATATCGATGATGTCCGCGCCCTCCAGCATCATGCGCTCAGCCTGGCGCAGCGCATCGCCGCGCATCGCGAACTTGCCGCCATCGGAGAAGGAATCGGGTGTGACGTTCAGGATGCCCATGACCAACGGGCGTTCAAACGTCAGCTTGAAGCGGCCGCATTGCAGCGGCTCTGGAAAGGGAAAGGAAGAAGAATCGACTTTCGACACGTAGCAGTGCTTCACTTGGAACGGATGAATGCAAAACGGGCCGGTGTGTAGCACACCGGCCCGCACTTTCTACTGATTACCGATCAGGCCGGCGCCGTTGCGCTGCCCGGCTTGACTTCGGTGCCGGGGCTGCCGCCCGAAGAGGCGTCGCTTGCCGACGGCGGCGAGCTCTTCGGCGAGCGCGGCGGCCGACCTGCCATGATGTCGTTGATCTGATCGGCGTCGATCGTCTCCCATTCCATCAGCGCGGCGGTCATCGCTTCGACCTTGTCGCGGTTCTCTTCGAGCAGGCGCCGCGCGAGATTGTACTGCTCGTCCAGCACACGGCGGATTTCCGCGTCGACCTTCTGCTGCGTCGCCTCCGAAATGGTCCGGGTAAAGCCGCGACCGAACGGCGAAGCGTCGTTCTCGTCGTCGACATAGACCATCGGTCCGAGCGCGTCCGTCATGCCGAAGCGGGCGACCATCGCGCGAGCCGTCTGCGTCGCCTTGTTGAAGTCGTCCGACGCGCCCGTGCTGATCAGGTTCAGGAACAGCTCTTCCGCGACACGGCCACCGAACAGGATGGCGAGACGATCGAGCAGGTAGTCCTTCGAGTACGTTTCGTTGTCATGCTCCGGCAACTGCCACGTGACGCCCAGCGCACGGCCGCGCGGAATGATGGTGACCTTGTGCACCGGATCGGCCTTCGGCAGCAGCTTCGCGATCACCGCGTGACCCGATTCGTGATACGCCGTAGCACGCTTCGATTCTTCGCGGATCACGGCCGACTTGCGCTCCGGACCCATGAAGATCTTGTCCTTCGCATCCTCGAAGTCCGTCATTTCGACGATGCGCTTGCCGCGGCGCGCCGCGAATAGTGCTGCTTCGTTGACGAGGTTCGCGAGATCGGCGCCCGAGAAACCCGGCGTGCCGCGCGCGATCACTGCCGCATCGACGTCGTTCGAGATCGGCACCTTGCGCAGGTGCACCTTCATGATGTGCTCGCGGCCGCGGATATCGGGCAGACCGACATACACCTGACGGTCGAAACGACCGGGACGCAGCAGCGCCTTGTCGAGCACGTCCGAACGGTTCGTCGCGGCGATCACGATGACGCCCGAATTTGCCTCGAAACCGTCCATTTCGACGAGCATCTGGTTCAGCGTCTGTTCGCGCTCGTCGTTACCGCCGCCCATGCCGGCGCCGCGATGACGACCGACCGCATCGATTTCGTCAATGAACACGATACACGGTGCGTGCTTCTTGGCCTGTTCGAACATGTCGCGCACGCGAGCCGCGCCGACACCGACGAACATTTCCACGAAGTCCGACCCAGAAATGCTGAAGAACGGCACCTTCGCCTCGCCGGCGATAGCACGGGCAAGCAGCGTCTTGCCGGTTCCCGGCGGGCCAACGAGCAGCACGCCGCGAGGAATCCGACCACCGAGCTTCTGGAATTTCTGCGGATCGCGCAGAAAGTCGACGAGCTCCGACACTTCTTCCTTGGCTTCGTCGCAACCGGCAACGTCGGTGAAATTGATTGCGTTGTTGTTCTCGTCAATCAGTCGCGCACGCGACTTGCCAAACGAGAAGGCCCCGCCTTTGCCGCCCCCCTGCATCTGTCGCATCATGTAGAACCAGAAACCGATGATCAGGATCGTCGGTCCGAGGTAATACAGCACGGACATCAGTGCATTGGGTTCGTCGTCAGCCTTGCCGCTCACCTGTACGCCATACTTCATCAGATCGCCGACCATCCAGATGTCGCCGGGCGACACGATCTGGTACTTCTGGCCGTCTGCTGGAGTGACCGTGAGGTTCCGCCCCTGGACAATGACGTTCTTGACTTTGCCGTTCTTCGCGTCGTCCATGAACTGCGAATAGGAAACGCCTTCCTGAACACGGGGCTTGTCGAACTGCTTGAACACCGTAAACAGCACCAGTGCGATCACCAGCCACACTGCTGCTTTCGAAAACATATTGTTGTTCAAAGCACCACTCCTTCACTTAGACGGGCGCCTACATTTGCCTTGCGGCACCACGAAAGCATTCTAATCCAGTCCGCAGACCCCTGCCATAACGTTTCACTACCGTGGAAATAGGGTAGCGGGCCGGCTTGTCGCCGGCCTCCGGCGCGTCGGGCTCATTATTGGCAGAGGTGGAACTGTCTCTCCGCGCCCCTATGCGGGACGCTTAAGATGCTTACCCAAAATAAATGTTTCTGACGATTTATCCCGCGACGCCTTCGGCTTGCGGGCTCCCACCACCTTGAACTGGCGCTTGAACTTTTCGACAATCTGACTATAACCACTGCCGTGAAAGCATTTCACTAAAAGGGCGCCATCCGGTTTCAGGTGATTTTGCGAGAATTCGAGCGCGAGATCGCATAAATGCTCGATCCGCGCCGCATCCGCGATCGCCACGCCGGACAGGTTGGGTGCCATATCCGAAATTACAAGGTCTACCTGGCGCGCACCGACCAATTCTTCGAGCTGAACCAGCACCGAGTCTTCGCGGAAATCGCCCTGGATGAAGTGCACGTCGGCCACTGGCTCCATCGGCAGGATGTCGAGCGCGATGATCGTGCCGTCGATACCGCCTTCGCGCTCCGCATTGCGCTGCGCGCCGCTCGCGAGCTTGTTGCGCG
Organism: Paraburkholderia sp. HP33-1; assembly: GCF_021390595.1. Lineage (NCBI taxonomy): Bacteria > Pseudomonadati > Pseudomonadota > Betaproteobacteria > Burkholderiales > Burkholderiaceae > Paraburkholderia > Paraburkholderia sp. HP33-1. The sequence goes on from NZ_JAJEJR010000001.1 coordinate 2,392,427, forward strand.
CGTACTGGCTCCAGCTGCCCGGCGAGGAACCCAGATCGACGATCACCTGCCCCGGACGGATCAGCTTGTCCTGCTCGTCGATTTCCTTGAGCTTGTAGGCCGCACGGGCACGATAACCCTCCCGTTGGGCCATTTTGACGTACGGGTCGTTGATGTGGTCATGCAGCCACGCGGTATTGAACTTGTTTTTTGCCATTAAAGATTGAACTGTTGCTGCGTCGGGTCGCGCTTTAGGGGATAATACGCGGTTAATTCGCGCGGCCCCGCCAGACTGGCGGCCATCCGCGACTCTGTTGTTCTGACGCGCGCCCTGCCGAATCAAGCCGCCCGAATCGCTCGGACGAAAAACGCAGGAGCCGCTATTTTAGTCGAGTCTTCCACTTTCCATGCCAGCCCTCAAAGTCTCTCCCGACCAACGCGCCGAGTTGCGCTCCCAGGCACATGCGCTCAAACCGGTCGTGCTCGTCGGCGCCGAAGGCTTGACCGACGCTGTGGTCGCTGAAATCAAGGTGCACCTCGCCGCGCACCAATTGATCAAGATCCGCGTGTTCGGTGACGAGCGCGAGGAACGCGTCGCCATCTACGAAGAAATCTGCGACACCCTGAACGCCGCGCCGATCCAGCATATCGGCAAGCTGCTCGTGATCTGGAAGCCCGAATCGGCACAGCCGGCTGCGAAGTCGAAGCGTGGCGCCTTGCCGAGCGCCCGCGAAGCGGCGGCCGAAGAAACCCGGCCGGCCAAGGGGCGCGCACCGCGCGTCGTCAAGGTCGTGAAGCCGACCGATGTGCCGCTGCGCAAGCCGCGAGCCAAGGCGGTGCTGGTGCGCGGCAATGAACGCGTGACGCAGGGTGGCAACATCAAGCGCGCGAAGAAGCGTCAAACCAGCGCGAAGCGCTCGCATCAGTCGTCGAAGTAAGCGAAGACGCGGCCAGGGTGCGGACCGGATCCGCACCACCCATCGACGACCGTGAGCGAAAGGCTCGAATCACCCCGAGAATGAGCCGCAGTTGGCCGCGGGATTCGGACGATTCGCCGCAACGCGACGCTCCTCACAGGCATCGGCAACAACCAGCGGCAATCGCGCCGCGTAACACCATCGGCCACCCGCGAGCCTCAGCCCGTCACCTTTCCCACGTCGCTGCGCGCGACCTCTTCCTCAGCCGCCACGCCGACACGCGCCGGCAGCAACCACACGAGCGCAATACCCAGCAGGCTTTCGATCAGATAGAACAGACTTGACACGCCGTGCAGGATGCCGAATCGGGTCGCATAAACGGAATGCCCAACGTCGCTGCCCGCTTCGAGCGCGGCCGCGCGCATTGCGTTCATGAACGGCTGCAACGCGAAATATCCGACCAGCACGCATACGAGCATGCCGGCGAGCAGCCAGCGCAAGCGGCGATACGCGCCACTACCGCGCCGCACGAGCAGGTTGGCGAGACCGATTAGCAAAATGCCGCACACGACACCAATCACACCCTGGATACGAAACAGCTGTGCGGCGACGGAACCCGCCGTCATCCGGTCGAGCGTCGTGAACAGCACGGGCGCCACCGCATAGCCGATAGTCAGCAGACTACCGACCCACACCGCCGTCAAGAGGCGGAATAAACGATGCGGCATCAGAGACACCGGCCCCATCCTCAGACGTAGCTGACCGCGATGATTTCGTATTCGCGTACGCCGCCCGGCGCCTGCACCGATGCGACGTCGCCTTCCGACTTGCCGATCAGCGCACGCGCGATCGGCGAGCTGATCGAGATCAGGCCGTGATCGATGTCCGCTTCATCGTCACCGACGATCTGGTACTTGACCGACGCACCCGATTCGAGGTCTTCGAGCTCGAGCGTCGCGCCGAACACCACGCGACCGTCCGCTTCGACTTGCGAAGGGTCGATCACCTGCGCGCCGGCAAGCTTCGATTCGATTTCGGCAATACGGCCTTCGATAAAGCCCTGCTTTTCCTTCGCAGCGTCGTATTCCGCGTTTTCCGACAGATCGCCCTGGGCGCGCGCTTCCGCGATCGAGTTGATCACGGCCGGACGTTCAACCGATTTCAGGCGCTGCAATTCATCGCGCAGCATGTCTGCGCCGCGCTTCGTCAATGGAATAGTGCTCATAAACAACTCTGGAGGCAAAAAACGGCCATAAAAAAAATCACCGCGGTTAAGTGCATTCCGCGAAAGCCGCTGCCCGTTGACAGACCCGGGCCGCAGCACCTGCGGAACGCCGCTTAACCGCGGCACTTACATCTTGGACAGGTACTCGAAGCCTTAGTTTAGGCGAGCATGGAGTCCTTGTAAATCATAGACTTCCAGGTTCTTCAGATAGCGAAGACCCTCCACCGCCGCGCGTGCACCCGACATCGTCGTGTAGTAGGTGACCTTGTTCGCCTGCGCGCTCATGCGGATCGAACGCGAATCAGCGATCGCCGCGCGCGTTTCGTCGACGGTCGTGAAGACCAGCGCGATCTCGCCATTCTTGATCATGTCGACGATATGCGGACGGCCGTCCTTCACCTTGTTGACGACCTTGACCGGCACGCCGGCCGCTTCGATCGCGGCAGCCGTGCCCTTTGTCGCGACAATCGGATAGCCGAGCTCGTGCAGCATGCGCGCGACTTCGACCGCCTTCGGCTTGTCGGCGTCCATGACCGTCAGGAGCACCGTGCCCGATTCGGGCAAACGCGAACCCGCTGCAAGCTGCGACTTGAACAACGCCTCGCCGAACGTCTGCCCGACGCCCATCACTTCGCCGGTCGAACGCATTTCAGGTCCGAGCACCGGGTCGACCGCCGGGAACTTGACGAACGGGAACACCGCTTCCTTCACGCTGAAGTACGGCGGCTCGACTTCCTTCGTCACGCCTTGCGCGGCGAGCTTCTGACCGACCATCGCGCGCGCCGCGATCTTCGCGAGCGGCAGGCTGGTCGCCTTCGACACGTATGGCACCGTGCGCGACGCGCGCGGGTTCACTTCGAGCACGTAGATGATGTCGTCCTTCGAGCCGTCAGCCTGCGGCACCTGCTGGATCGCGAACTGCACGTTCATCAGCCCGACCACGTTCAGCGCCTTCGCCATCGCGGCGGTCTGGCGCTTGAGTTCGGCAACGGTCGCCTTCGACAACGAATACGGCGGCAGCGAGCAGGCCGAGTCGCCCGAGTGCACGCCCGCCTGTTCGATGTGCTCCATCACCCCGCCGATAAACACGGCTTCGCCATCCGAAATGCAATCCACGTCGCATTCGATTGCGTCGTTCAGGAAGCGGTCGAGCAGCACCGGCGAGTCGTTCGACACCTTCACCGCCTCGCGCATATAGCGCTCGAGATCACGCGGCTCGTGGACGATTTCCATCGCGCGGCCGCCCAGCACGTACGACGGACGCACAACGAGCGGATAGCCGATTTCGTCGGCGAGCTTCAGCGCTTCGTCTTCGGCGCGCGCGGTGCGGTTCGGCGGTTGGCGCAGGCCGAGGTTCTGCAACAGCTTCTGGAAACGCTCGCGGTCTTCGGCCGCGTCGATCATGTCCGGTGATGTACCGATGATCGGCACGCCGTTCGCCTCGAGATCGAGCGCAAGCTTCAACGGCGTCTGGCCGCCGTACTGCACGATCACGCCGACCGGCTTTTCCTTGTCGACGATTTCGAGCACGTCTTCGAGCGTCAGCGATTCGAAGTACAGACGATCGGACGTGTCATAGTCGGTCGACACGGTTTCCGGATTGCAGTTGACCATGATCGTTTCATAGCCGTCCTCGCGCATCGCGAGCGCGGCGTGCACGCAGCAGTAGTCGAACTCGATACCCTGACCGATCCGGTTCGGACCGCCGCCCAACACCATGATCTTCTTGTTGCTGGTCGGATTCGCTTCGCACTCTTCCTCGTAGGTCGAGTACATGTAAGCGGTCTTCGTCGCGAACTCGGCCGCGCAGGTATCGACGCGCTTGTACACCGGACGCACGTTCAGCTCGATACGGCGTGCGCGCACATCCGCCGGCTTCGCGCCGAGCAGCTTCGCAAGACGACGATCCGAGAAGCCGCTCTGCTTCAGATACTTCAACTCTTCCTTCGTGAGGCTCGCGAGCGTGCGGCCGGCCAGCGCCTTTTCCTTCAGCACGATCTGCTCGATCTGCGCAAGGAACCACGGATCGATCGCGGTCTCTTCGAAGATTTCCTGCGCGCTCATGCCGACGCGGAACGCGTCGCCCACGTACCAGATGCGATCCGGACCGGCTTCGCCGATCTCGCGGATGATCTCGTCGCGGTTGGCGGTCTTTTCGTCGAGACCATCGACGCCGACTTCGAGGCCGCGCAGCGCTTTCTGGAACGACTCCTGGAACGTGCGGCCGATCGCCATCACTTCACCGACCGACTTCATCTGCGTCGTCAGGCGCGAATCGGCTTCGCGGAATTTCTCGAACGCGAAACGCGGGATCTTCGTGACGACGTAGTCGATCGTCGGTTCGAACGACGCCGGGGTCTGGCCGCCGGTGATTTCGTTCCTGAGTTCATCGAGCGTATAGCCGACCGCGAGCTTCGCCGCGACCTTCGCGATCGGGAAGCCGGTGGCCTTCGAGGCCAGCGCCGACGAACGCGACACGCGCGGGTTCATTTCGATCACGATCATCCGGCCGTCTTTCGGATTGATCGAGAACTGCACGTTCGAGCCACCCGTGTCGACGCCGATCTCGCGCAGCACCGCAAGCGACGCATTACGCAGGATCTGGTATTCCTTGTCGGTCAGCGTTTGTGCCGGCGCGACCGTGATCGAATCGCCGGTGTGGATGCCCATCGGGTCGAGGTTTTCGATCGAGCAGACGATGATGCAGTTGTCCGCCTTGTCGCGGACCACTTCCATTTCGTACTCTTTCCAGCCGAGCAGCGACTCTTCGATCAGCAGTTCGCGCGTCGGCGACAGGTCGAGACCGCGCTTGCAGATCTCTTCGAACTCGTCGCGGTTGTACGCGATGCCGCCGCCCGAGCCGCCCAACGTGAACGACGGACGAATCACGACCGGATAGCCGCCGCTACCGGTTTCCGCGGCGATCTTCGCCTGCACCTGCAGCGCTTCTTCCATCGAATGCGCGGTGCCCGACTTGGCCGAACCGAGGCCGATCTTCGTCATCGCGTCCTTGAACTTCTGGCGGTCTTCCGCCTTGTCGATCGCTTCCGGCGATGCGCCGATCAGCTCGACGTCGTACTTCGCCAGCACGCCATGCGCGTGCAGGTCGAGCGCGCAGTTCAGCGCGGTCTGGCCGCCCATCGTCGGCAGGATCGCGTCCGGGCGCTCCTTCGCGATGATGCGCTCAACCACTTCCCACGTGATCGGCTCGATATAGGTCACGTCGGCCGTGTTCGGGTCGGTCATGATCGTCGCCGGATTGCTGTTGACGAGAATGACCTTGTAGCCTTCCTCACGCAGCGCCTTGCATGCCTGCGCGCCCGAATAATCGAACTCGCACGCCTGGCCGATGATGATCGGACCCGCGCCGATGATGAGGATGCTCTTGATGTCTGTCCGCTTGGGCATAACGCTCTCGCTAATGTATTCCTGAATTCTTTCCGTCGGCGCGCGCCGTTTTCACGTTGCGCGCGCTGTTTCGCGGCACGCCCGCCGCGTAGTGCTGCGGGCCGCCGCGGCCGCCGCGAGCCGTTTCCGGCTGGCTTCTGCGGCCGGCCATTACTGCTTCAAGCCGCTGCGCTCTTGCCGTTCTTGTGCGCGTCCATCAACGCGGTGAAGCGATCGAACAGGTACGCGACGTCGTTCGGACCGGGCGAGGCTTCCGGGTGGCCCTGGAAGCAGAACGCCGGCTTGTCGGTCAGCGCGAAGCCCTGCAGCGTGCCGTCGAACAGCGACACATGGGTCACGCGCGCGTTGGCGGGCAGCGCGTCGGCATCGACCGCGAAACCGTGGTTCTGCGACGTGATTACCACGCGACCGTCTTCGAGATCCTTGACCGGGTGGTTCGCGCCGTGGTGGCCGGTCTTCATCTTCATCGTCTTCGCGCCGACCGCGAGGCCCATGATCTGGTGGCCGAGGCAAATGCCGAAGGTCGGAATGCCGCGCTCGATGAACGCCTTCGTCGCCGCGATCGCGTAGTCACACGGTTCCGGGTCGCCCGGGCCGTTCGACAGGAACACGCCGTCCGGGTTGAGCGCGAGCGCGTCAGCGGCGCTCGACTGCGCCGGCAGCACGGTGACGTGGCAGCCCCGCTCGGCAAGCATGCGCAGGATGTTCTGCTTGACGCCGTAGTCGAATGCGACCACGCGGTATTTCGGCGCGTTCTGCTCGCCGTAGCCGGTACCCAGACGCCATTCGGTTCGGGTCCACTCGTAGGTTTCCTTCGTCGACACGACCTTCGCGAGGTCCATGCCTGCGAGGCCCGGGAACGAGCGCGCCAGCTCGATGGCCTTGGCTTCGTCGTCCGAACCGGCGAGGATCGCGCCGTTTTGCGCGCCCTTGTCGCGCAGCACGCGGGTCAGCTTGCGAGTGTCGATGCCGGCGATGGCGACCACGCCTTCATCCTGCAGGTATTGCGGGAGCGTGCGCTCCATGCGGAAGTTCGACGCGAGAACCGGCAGATCACGGATGATCAGGCCAGCGGCATGGACTTTCGTCGCTTCGACGTCTTCGGCGTTCACGCCGACGTTGCCGATATGCGGGTACGTGAGGGTCACGATCTGGCGCGCGTAGCTCGGGTCAGTCAGGATTTCCTGATAGCCGGTGATGGCGGTGTTGAACACGACTTCACCGATGGTATGCCCGGGGGCGCCGATCGAATAACCACGAAAGACCGTGCCGTCGGCGAGCGCGAGTAGAGCTGGAGAAAATGACGGCAACACGGGAGACTCCTTGGGGGAACACCCTGTTGCCACCTGTCTATCCGATTTCGAGCCGCAGCGAAACACATCCTGGATGCGCGCGCAGACTCGCTCGCGAGCTGCCGGTGACGCTGCAAGGGGCGCGATGGGTCCATTTTCTGGACGACTCGGCTGGGTGCGGGGCCCTTCTTGCTACGCCAATGGCGCGCGGCGGATGAACGGTATGGGGGAGGTAGGCGCTAGGGTGCGGGTTGATAAGCTCAAACCTTCAAATTATAGCCTGAATCGGCCCTTCCCTCCAAATCTGAGATAGGACGCGAACTCAGGGCAGCGCGACAAAGCAATGTTGGCGGGGACGGAACAGCGGTGACCACCCGCTCAGATGCAAGGCCTGCCGCGTGCGCCCTCAGGCCTCCTGCTCGGCACGAATCTCGGCCGAGCGGGAGAGCTGGCGGCCCGGCAACGCGTACCAGATCGCGCTCAGCACTTGCAGCGCAACCAGAACCTCCCACGCAGTCAGATGCGCGACCGCCGGATAGTGGCCAGCACTCGCCGGCCAGCGCGACAGCACCGCGCCGACGCCGATCTGAAAACCGAAGATCAGCAGAAAGATGATCAGCGTCAGCGTCGTGTTGACCCGGCCGATCATCTGCGGCGGGAAATGCCGCGCCATCACCGCGTAGCTGAGAATGCCGGTGCCGCCGAAGATTCCGTAGGCAGCCCACAGCAGGCTCGCCGGCAGCGGTGCCTTGAACATGATCAGCAACTGGGTCAGCACGTACAGCGCCATGCCGATGCCGCAAAACGCATAGAGCGAGATGCCGCGTCGCTCGAGGCTGCGCGCCGCCGCGCCGAAAACGACGCAGCCGGCCATCATCGCGAAGCCGAGAATCGACACGAGCGCCGCCGCCTGACGCGGCTCGAAGCCCTGCACGTCGCGCAGCCATGATCCGACCCACAACGACTGCATCGCGTAGAAAACGCCTTGGGTCACGACCGAAAACGACGCGATCTTCCAGAACGCCGCGCTGCGCAGAATGTGCCACGTCCCTTTGAACTGCGCGACGAGGCTCGCCTGGCGATGCGTTTCGCGAGCGTCCGGCGCGAGCGTCCATTGCGCGAGCGCGACCAGCACCGTGAGCACGCCGAGCCCCACACAGACCGCGCGCCAACTTGAAAAACCGAGCACCCACGTGAGCGGCGAACCGACCATCACGCCGCCGAAGCCACCGATCGCCATCACGAGCCCGTTCATCAGCGGCAGACGCGCCGTCGGAAAATGCTGCGCGAGCGCCTTGAACGCGGCGCCGAGACACACGGACACGCCGACGCCGATCAGCAGCCGTCCGACCATCATCACGCCGAGACTGTGCGCGGCGCCGAACACCCAGATGCCGAGCGCGGCAAAGAGCAGCGTGCCGGCCGTCACGCGACGCGCGCCAAAGTGATCGAGCAATACGCCGGCAGGAATCTGCGCGCCCGCGAAGCCGAGGAAATACAGGCTCGTCAGCACACCCAGATCGGCAGCGGACAAACCGAGATCGCGCGTGATGAACGGCGCGAAACCGAGATTGACGCCGCGAAACACGTAGGAGACGAAGTAGCCGGCGGAAAACAGCAGAAAGACGCGCAGTTGGGTCGACGACATAGATCAGGAAGTCAGCCTGGAAGTAGTCTCAAAACGTGACCTGAGGTTCGGCCGAATCGGGACAAAACGGCACCCAACGGCCGACGCGGTCAAAGCACGAACGATAAAGTAAATGCGACAAACCCGCAGGAATCGTCAGCACAATGAAAAACGCCGCCACCCGAAGGTGACGGCGTTTGATGAACACGGTGCGTGATCGGAGCGCAATCCATGCGCTGCCCCCGCAACGCATGTGGTCACTACCGTGGGAGCCGCTATTGGTCTATTTACTCTTCTTCTTCGCGTTGGCCACGGTCTTCGGGCGGCTCTCTGCCGCAGCCTTCGACGCCTTGTCGGGCCCAGGGGCCGACACTTTCTCAACCTTGCCCTTGCCGCCCGGCTCAGACACCTTGACGATGGCAGAGCGGCCGTGCCCCTTCTTTTTATCGTAGCGCGAATCGCTGTGCGTGTCTGCGACACGGACGCCAATCTTCTGCACACTGGCGCCCTGCACGTCGGTGGCGATCTTTTCCGGACCCGGCTCGCTCGGCACCGGCTTGCCGACCGGCACGTGCAGCACGATCACCTGGCCGCGCGAAACCTGATCGCGATGCGTCCTGTTCCACGCCTTCAGCTGACCGACCGAAACGCCGTAGCGCACCGCGATCGCGGCCATCGACTGATTGCGGCGCACGCGGATCAGCATCTTGCGCGTATCGGGGACGTCGGGCTCCATGGCGAGCACGCCGCTTTCGGCGACGTCGGCGCTGATGTCCTCGTCGTCGTCCGAGCCGCGCGGCACGACGATCGTCGAGCCCGGTTTGAGGCGCATGCCGACGGGAATCTTGTTCACTTCCATCAGCGTGCCAGCGTCGACGCCGATTTTCTGCGCGATCGCCGCCGGCGTCGCGCGCTCGTCGACCGTGTAGGTGGTCCACGACGACAGCGAGCCCGAGTAAGTTTTCAGGTTGCGTTCGAACGCGGACGCGTTGTCGAACGGCAACAGGATCTGCGGCTGCGTCGCGCCGAGAATCACCGGCTTCCTGAACGACGGATTCAGTGAACGGAACTCGTCCGTCGACATATTGGCGAGCCGCGCGGCGACGTCGACGTCGATGTCGTGCGAGGTCGTCACCGTCACGAAATATGGGTGGTTCGGAATCGACGGCAGCGAGAGCCCGTACATCTGCGGGTTCGTCACGATGTTTTTGACCGCCTGCAGCTTCGGCACATAGTTGCGCGTTTCGCTCGGCAGACGCAGGCTCATGTAATCGGTTGGCAGACCCGCTGCCTCGTTGCGCGCGATCGCGCGCTGCACGTTGCCCTCGCCCCAGTTATACGCGGCGAGCGCGAGCTGCCAGTCGCCGAACATGTCGTGCAGGTTCGATAGATAGTCGAGCGCGGCACTGGTCGACGCGAGCACGTCGCGGCGCTCGTCCTGCCACATGTTCTGCTTCAGGTTGTAGGTGCGGCCTGTGCCCGGCATGAACTGCCACATACCGGCCGCCTTGGCGACCGACAACGCCTGCGGGCTATACGCCGACTCGATGAACGGCAGGAGCGCGAGCTCGGTCGGCATATGGCGCGCCTCGAGCTCTTCGACGATGTGATACAGGTATTTTTGTGAGCGCTCGGTCATGCGCTGCACGTAATCGGGACGTTGCAGATACCAGTTGAGCTGCATGTCGACGAGGTCGCTCTGCAGATCCGGCATCTGGAAACCACGGCGAATGCGGCCCCACAGATCGGCGTCCTGGCTCGTCAACTGATTGACGGAGCCCTGGTCGACATTGATGGTTTCTTTGGCAGTGGCGTTCTTGCGAAGGGCGTCGGCTACGGCTTGCTGGCTGGCAGGGTTATTGGCGTTATTCGTCATTGGTCCCTGACTCGCGCAGGCGGCGAGTGTCAGGACCAAGAACGCACTTAAGATGAATCGCATGAACGTCTCGGCTTCCACAAGGGCTGGAATTTGCAGCCGATAGTACGAAACGTCAACGTTTCCGTCAATTGGAAAATTGAGAAAAAAATCAACCAAATCTGGGGCTTGGCGAATTTTTCCGATTCATCGCGCGAAGAACGTCCAAATGCGCTCCGGATCAACGGAAGCGGTTCTTCCATTCGCGCATCAATGTGAAGGCAGTTAGCCGATCAGACACGGTTTCGTGCAATTGGGTTTCGAGGTTCGACTGGACCGTCGGCTCCCCGGCGCGCAGGAACGGATTCACCGCGCGCTCGTGCGCGATCGTGGTCGGCAGCGTCGGCTGATGGCGGGCGCGCAGCTCGTTCGCCTTGTCGCGCCACGCCTGCAGTTCGGCGTTGTGCGGCTCGCAGGCGAGCGCGAAGCGGATATTCGACAGTGTGTACTCGTGGGCACAATGCACCTCGGTCGCGCCGGGCAGCGCGGCGAGCGCATCGAGCGAGGTCAGCATCTGTTGCGGCGTGCCTTCGAATAGGCGCCCGCAGCCGCACGCGAACAGCGTGTCGCCGCAAAACACGTGCGGCGTGCCGCGCGAATCGGCCGCCTGGAAATAAGCGATGTGTCCGCTCGTGTGGCCAGGCACCTCGAGCACGCTGAATTCGAGCGAGGGTGCCGCGATCGTCACGTGATCGCCGCCTTTGAGACGATGCGTCAGGTGCGCGATCGCCTCGCCGGCAGGGCCGTAGACCGGCACGTCCTGGACGTTCAGCAGATCGGCCACCCCACCGACGTGGTCTTGATGGTGGTGCGTGAGTAAAATAGCGCTCAGCCGCCAACCTCGTTGGGCCAGACAGGCGCGCACAGGGGCGGCTTCGCCCGGATCGACGACGACCGCGTGGTGTCCGTCGGCAATGACCCAGATGTAATTGTCTTCAAACGCCGGGACCGGTACGTACTCGAGCGCATTCATAGGCGACGCATTTTTTATATGACTGACCGAGCGATTATAGACTGGCCCGCCTGGACCGAATCACCGCCTGGCCGCTACGTGCTCGACTGGGAGCAAACCCAGCTCGATCGCGTGGTGTCGGACGTGTTCGGCTATCATGCGCTGCAACTCGGCCTGCCGCAGCTCGACGCGCTGCGCGAGAACCGCATGCCGTGTCGCGGCCTCGTGCTCGACGCGGCGAGCGGCGCGAGCGCGCCGTACACGTATCCGCGGGCGGCGCGTCGCGGCGGTGTGAGTGGCACGAGCGGCGTCGGCAATGTCGGCGGCGACAATCCCGGCAATGCGGCGCCGGATGCCTCCGGTCTACACGCACCGGGCGGGCGCAGCGCGGTCTGGTGCGACCTGCTCGATCTGCCGTTCGAAGCCCAAAGCGTCGACCTGCTCGTGATGCCGCACACGCTCGAATTCACCAGCGACCCCCACCGGCTGCTGCGTGAAGCCGAACGCGTGCTGGTGCCCGAAGGCCAGCTGATCATTCTCGGCTTCAACTCATTGTCGCTGTGGGGCATGCGGCAGTCGGTCGGCAAGATGGCAGGCCACCCCTTCGTCCCTGCCGCCATCGACCTGATCGCGTTCACGCGCCTGAAGGACTGGATCAAGCTGCTCGGCTTCGACCTTGAACGCGGGCGTTTCGGCTGCTATCGTCCGCCGCTCGCGAGCGATCAATGGCTCGCGCGCTACGGCTTCATGGAAGCAGCCGGTGACCGCTGGTGGCCGATTTTCGGCGCAACCTACATGATCAAGGCAATCAAGCGCGTGCGCGGCATGCACCTCGTCGGGCCGCTCAAAGTGAAAAAGCCCGTCCTTGCGACAGGCCTCGCGCCCGCCGCCACCCCGAACACACGTAACCACACCGAATGACTCCTGATCACATCGATATCTATACCGACGGCGCCTGCAAGGGCAATCCCGGCCCCGGCGGCTGGGGCGCGCTGCTGCGCTTCGGCAGCCAGGAAAAAGAACTGTTCGGCGGCGAAGCCAACACGACCAACAATCGCATGGAGCTGATGGGCGTGATTTCCGCGCTCGAGGCGTTGAAGCGCCCGTGCAAGGCGATCGTGCACACCGACTCGCAGTACGTTCAAAAAGGCATTAGCGAGTGGATTCACGGCTGGAAGAAGAAAGGCTGGATCACCGCGGCGAAGCAGCCCGTCAAGAACGCCGATCTGTGGAAGCGGCTCGATGCGCTCGTCGCGCAACACGAGATTGAATGGCGCTGGGTGCGCGGACACAACGGACATCCGGAAAACGAGCGCGCCGATCAGCTGGCCAATCGCGGCGTGGCGTCGCTCGCTGAGATGTAAAGAGGCTGCGCGCGTCGGCAACGACACGCACCGCCCTCCCCGCTTTTTTCTGCAATTTTTTTGAAGCAGGCTAATCCGACATGCGTCAACTGATCCTCGATACCGAAACTACCGGCCTGAACCCCCGTGGCGGAGACCGGATTCTCGAACTCGGTTGCGTCGAGCTGGTGAACCGCCGGCTGACAGGCAACAACCTGCACTTCTATATCAACCCGGAGCGCGACAGCGATCCGGGCGCGCTCGCAGTGCACGGCCTGACCACGGAATTTTTGAGCGACAAGCCGAAGTTCGCCGAGATCATCGACCAGTTCCGCGACTTCATCCAGGGCGCGGATCTGATCATCCACAACGCGCCGTTCGACATCGGCTTTCTCGATGCCGAGTTCGCGCTGCTCGGCCTACCGCCGGTGAGCAAGCATTGCGGCGAGATCATCGACACACTCGCGCAAGCCAAGCAGATGTTCCCAGGCAAGCGCAATTCGCTCGATGCGCTGTGCGACCGCTTCGGCATCAGCAACGCGCACCGCACGTTGCACGGCGCGCTGCTCGACTCGGAACTGCTCGCCGAAGTCTATCTGGCGATGACTCGTGGCCAGGAAAGTCTCGTCATCGACATGCTCGGTGAAGCGCAAGCCGGCGCCGATACGCATGCGCCGCGCGTCGCGCTCGACTCGCTGGAGCTGGTCGTGATCGCCGCGAGCGACGACGAGAGCGCCGCGCACGAAGCCGTGCTCGATGGTCTCGACAAGGCCGTCAAAGGCGCGAGCGTCTGGCGTCTTGAACCCGCTCCGGCCGCCGATGAGCAAACTACTTAAAAAAGACTGGACGAACCCGAATTTCCCTGACATAATCTCAATCTCTTCGGGTGGTTAGCTCAGCGGTAGAGCACTGCCTTCACACGGCAGGGGTCACTGGTTCGATCCCAGTACTACCCACCAGATTCTTGGTGTGTCGATCACCGAAGACAAAAGGGCTTACACAGCAATGCGTAAGCCCTTTTTCTATTTGCCGGCAATACATCGCGGATGTCACTCTGAGCAAAGCTGGCGGCAGAACCACGTCGTTCCGTATGTTGGCGAGCGCCGCGCACGGCTGATATATTCAGCACTCGGGCATTCGCCCGGTCCGGCTCCGTCCGGTTTGTCCATCTTGAACCATCACAGGGAGGCGCCACATGTTCACAGTGCATCGCGCGCTCCCTCGCATGGTCTCGCGACCGTCGGCCCATCCGACACGACCGATGCGACCTTAAAAGCCGCACAGTCTTCGCCGATGCGCAGCCACCTCGACAGGCGCGCCGCATTAATTCCAGACAGTCCGTTGTTCCGTTGCCGTTGTCTGCCGTCGTTTTTTCCCGCGCGTTTCCCTTGCGCATTCCGGCATCCGCTGGCTGTCTGCCCTTTTCGCTTCTGACTGGAACCTCGGCGCGCTCGCGCGACGCCGGGTCGAAAGTAAATGGCCAACAGAAAACTCGACTTTCGCGGACAAGCCTTCAAGGATGTCCTCAGCTTCACCTTCCGTCACTGGACGCAACAGCCGTGGCGCATCGTCGTAATTGCGGCGCTCGCGCTGCTCACGGCGGGCTCGGACATCTTGACGCCGGTCTTCGCCGGACGCCTCGTCGACGCGATCGCGGCCGGCCCGGCTTCGTCGGCGCCAGTCCGGCATCACGCGCTCGAGGCCTTCGGCGTGCTCGCCGCGCTCGGCCTGAGCGCAACGCTGTTGCGCCAAGGCGTCTACTTCAACATCATCCGTTTCACGCTGAAGATGATGAGCGAGATTGCCGCGCGCGCGTTTCATCGCGTGCAGCGCTTTTCGACTGACTGGCACGCGAACAGCTTCGCCGGCTCGACCGTGCGCAAGATTACGCGCGGCATGTGGGCGCTCGATCTGCTGAACGACACGCTGCTGATCGCGCTGCTGCCGTCGCTCGTGATGCTGTTCGGCGCGACCGCGCTGCTCGGCTGGCGCTGGCCGATGATGGGCCTCGTCGTCGGCATCGGCTCGGCGCTCTACATCGGCGTGACCGTGACGGTGTCGCTCGGCTTCGTCGCGCCGTCCGCGCGTCTCGCGAATGCGTGGGACACGCGCATGGGCGGCGCTCTCGCCGACGCGGTCAGCTGCAACGGCGTCGTCAAGGCGTTCGGCGCGGAAGCGCGCGAGGAAGCACGCCTCGCGCACGTGATCGGCAAATGGCGGCAGCGCACGCGCCGCACATGGGTGCGCGGGACGCTCAACGGCGGCCTTCAGGGCGGCATGCTGGCCGCGATCCAGGCCGCGATTCTCGGCGTGGCGTTGCTGCTGTGGGCACGCGGCGAAGCGAGCGTCGGCGACATCACGTTCGCGCTGACGATGTTTTTCATGCTGCAAGGCTATCTGCGTGACATCGGCATGCACATCCGCAACCTGCAGCGCTCCGTCAATGACATGGAGGAACTGGTGTCGCTCGAAAGCCAGCCGCTCGGCATCGAGGACCGGCCCGGCGCCGGCCCTATCTCGATCCGCAACGGCGAGATCCGCTTCGAGCACGTGTCGTTTCACTATGGCGCACACAGCCGGCCGCTCTACGACGACTTCTCGGTGCGCATCGCGCCGGGCGAGCGCGTCGGGCTGGTCGGCCATTCGGGCTCGGGCAAGACGACCTTCATCAAGCTGATTCAGCGCCTTCACGACATTTCGGGCGGCCGGATCACGATTGACGGTCAGGATATTGCGCAGGTCCAGCAGGCGTCGCTGCGCAGTCAGATCGCGATCGTTCAGCAGGAGCCGGTGCTGTTTCACCGCTCGCTCGCCGAGAACATCGCGTATGGACGGCCCGGCGCGAGCCGTGCCGACATCGAGCGGGCCGCGCGGCTCGCGAGCGCGCACGATTTCATCGCCGCGCTGCCGAACGGCTACGACACACTGGTCGGCGAACGCGGGATCAAGCTTTCGGGCGGCGAGCGTCAACGCGTCGCGATCGCGCGGGCTTTTCTCGCGGACGCGCCGATCCTGATTCTCGACGAAGCCACGTCGAGCCTCGACAGTGAAAGCGAAGTGCTGATCCAGCGCGCGATGGAGCGACTGATGCAGAGCCGCACGACGCTGGTGGTCGCGCATCGGCTATCGACGGTACGTGCGCTGGACCGGCTGCTGGTGCTGGACAAGGGCAAGGTAGTCGAGGAAGGCAGCCACGACGCGCTGATCAAACGCGACAACGGTCTGTACCGGCGCCTGTTCGAGCGTCAGGCGCTGGAGTTGATCAAAGGTCTCGGCGAGCCAGCGGACTTCAAGGCTGACCGGGTCGATGATTCGGGCTTGCTGGTCGGCTAGCGCGACGAAGGGATGCTCTCGCCGCGGCGTCGAGCGGCGCCACGCCTCGCGCCACATGTCCACAGCAGTAGAAGGCTCGTCGCGCTAAACCGCGCCGGCGGGCAGCCCGATGCCGCGCGCCATGCCCGCCGCGGCAAACACCAACAGAACCATCAGCACGGTCTGGATCACGTTGAAATGGGCGTAGGAGCGCGCCTTCTTCAGATTCGGCGCCGCGCCGCTGCGGATCGACGCACGCCAGCGCATCAGGCCGAGCATCGTGGGCACCTCGAGGATCAGGATCAGCACCAGCAACCCCATCTTCACGTGAAAGAGCGGCTCGTGCAGATAGTAGTCGGCGCCCTTCTCATAGCTGCCGAACACGCGCATCAGGCCGGTCACGATCAGCACCAGCCCAGCGATGCCCCAGCGTGAATCGGCACGAAACACTGAACGCAACGCGGCGGGCACCGACGCGCGACGCAGCGACCACGTGCGTCTGAGAATCGACGCGAGCGCAAAGCCATAAGCAAGCAGATGAAGCGCGGCAAGCAACCAGCGAACCAGCATAGCGACTCCTGCGAAAGACGCGATACGATCGATGAGTGTCCCACTCGCCCGCCTGCTGGCCGGGCGCCTTGATTGCATTATCGGCGAAGCTTCGCTCCGGGATGCATGCATCGGCCACGCGATGTGGTCGATAGCACAAAACGTGCAGCGTCAGACCTGGCGCAACGTCGTGTCGAGCGCGCGGGCGGCGACGCGATCGCCTTCGGTCGTCAGCGCGGCGCGGAAAACGGTCTGCCGGTTATGACCCGCGGCGGCGGGCGAATCCCACAGCAACTCGATCTTCGGACGCACGCCGAACGCGCTGCGCGCAAGCGAGGGCGCCGCGACCGACCCCATCGGCGCCGCTGACGCGCGGGCCTCGCCCGCCGCGCCGAACACGACCGCGGGCGTGGGAGCCGGCGTCGAGCGCACCTGGGGGCCGCTCGCCCAACGCACCGACAATTCGCGCGCATCGTATTGCCCGACTTTGCGCCGCTCGGCCCACACGACGACGGTGCGCGTCAGCGGATCGAGCGACACCGCATAACGGCCGATCGCGAAACGCCGTGCCGCGACGTTGGTCCGCCACAAGGGCAGCGGCCGGCAGATCCACACGACGATCGCATACAGCGCGGGCGCCGCGAGCAGCCACCCGTTGGTGGCAGCGACCGTCTGCATCGCGCGACGCCAGCCAGCGCTCGCGACGAACGCGCCGACAGACCACAGCGCAAACAGCAACCCGAGGAACGCAAACAGGCGCAGCGCCTGACGCAGCCATTGCGGCAGCGGATGAAACGGACGCTCGGCGACGGCGCGCGCGCCCGGCTGGAATATCAGCAGGAACAGAAAGACGAGATTGATGCACGCCCATGGCGAAGACGCCATCGCGGTCAGCGCGGTGGTCAGGCTCATCTGCGACATCGAGAAAAACCAGCGGACGGCGAGCACGAGACCGATGGCGCGTAACGTAAAAATCGTTCCAGCGCCGGGCGCTGCGTTCGCACGCGTCTCTTTCCTACTCGCCAAGGCATCCTCCTGTCGTCGGCGGCGCCGCCCATTTTGCGGCACGGCCATTATAGGGATATTACCGAGACTGGCTCGATCGCGCCGCGCGGAATCCCGTATTTTCGGATGCGCGCCGACGAAAAGCGCGGCGCGCATGCAACAACGCCCCGCCGGCAAGGTGCCGGCGGGGCGTTGAGAATAGCAAAGGAAACGCGCAATGGGTTTCCTTGCTGCAAGCGTTTTACTTACTGCGCATCAGCTGTGACGAATCAACCGCCAATCAGCTTGCGTTGACTTCACGCAGCACCTTGCGGTGCTTCTGACGCAGCAACTCTTCGTACACGGCGACGTAGTTCTTCGCCATGACCTTCGACGAGAAACGCGATTCGAATGCCTTGCGCACACCGGCGCGCGGCAGCGTGTGCAGACGCTTCACGGCGGCGACCGCGCTGATTTCGTCTTCGACGACGAAGCCCGACACGCCGTTTTCGATCACTTCCGGCACTGAACCGCGATTGAACGCGATCACCGGCGTACCGCACGCCATCGCTTCGATCATCACCAGACCGAAGGGCTCGGGCCAGTCGATCGGGAACACCAGTGCCTGCGCATTGCCGAGAAATTCGCGCTTTTCAGCTTCGCCGATTTCGCCGATGTACTCGACGTGCGGCAACGACATCAGCGGCTTGATGACTTCTTCGTAGTAGGCACGGTCGGCCTTGTCGATCTTGGCGGCGACTTTGAGCTTCATGCCTGCCTGCCCGGCGATGCGAATCGCCCTGTCGAGCCCCTTCTCCGGCGAGACGCGGCCCAGGAATGCGAGGTAGCCAGGCTCGACGTTAGGAATCGGCTTGAGCACGTCTTCCGGCAGACCGTGATAGACGGTTTGCTGCCAGTTTGCCTGGGCAAGCGGAATGCGCTGGTTGTCCGAGATCGACACGACCGGCACGTCGTTGAACGTGTTGAAGATCGGCTGCAGTTCCGGCAGATCGAGACGGCCGTGCATGGTCGTCACGAACGGCACCGGCTGACGCGCGAACAGCGAGAACGGGTAGTAGTCGATGTGGAAATGCAGCACGTCGAATTCGTCCGCGCGGCGGCGCACTTCTTCGAGCAGCAGCATGTGCGGCGCCATCACGTCGCGGATCGTCGGGTCGAGGCGCAGCGCCTGCGGCCAGAAAGCTTCGAGCTTCGCCGAAGTTTGCGAATCGCCGCTTGCAAACAGCGTGACGTCGTGGCCCTGCTCGACCAGCGCCTCGGTCAGATAGGACACTACGCGTTCCGTACCACCATACAGCTTGGGAGGAACCGCCTCGTGCAACGGAGCGATTTGAGCGATTCGCATATTGACGAACTCCTAGTAAAAAATCAGGCAAAAGTACCGCGTTTGGAAAAAGCGACTCGCTTGCTCGCCAGGGCAGTCTGGCCGGAGATGCCGGCGCGGGCCTGATTCTTTTGAGAAATCCTGCGATGGATCGCTTCGATAAAGAGCCCAGACCAGTGGATCAGCGTCTGTGCATGTGCGAGTAAACGCGCATGCGGCACCTACGTTGACAAACTGTCAGAAAATTTGCCGGGCTAACGAACACGCATTATCGATGCCCGGATTGTTGCCGCACCACAGCATTTCAAAGTCTTTACGTTGTTACAAACGCGAAACACTTTGCAAACCCTTGTTTTCTAAGACAGTTCTACAGTCTCTACGGGTTTCGGAGTGGCACGGCGGTACTGTGTCTGTGAACACTCTTGCACCAACCTTGCCGGCAAACATTGAAAAATTGCCGCGCTGCAGTTGAATGCTATTTGTAATTGTATCTCGAAATTGTCCGCAATTTGCGTGGATCGCCCGTCGAGTGGTGCGTCCGGAGGACGCAGATCGCGGAGGTCCATCGCGAAATCAATCGCGCCAAAAGCCCGGATACACAGGGCGCAATCGTCTTTGCATGTTTACAATGCGAAGCATCGGCTTCACGGAGAGCGATGCTTTTCCGTGTGGTCCGCGCTTTGCATGCACAACCCGCAACACATCGATCTCAGCTCAATTGGAACACTTGACCATCGCCCAGCGTAACGCCCAGAACGCAAAGCTCGCGAGCTATGCGCACCGGCCGCTTGCGTTTCTCTTCCGCTTTATCCGCCGCCATCCGGTCGCGCATGCGATCGTGTTGTGCAGCGTATTTGCGGCCGTGGGCTGTGCGCTCGCTTCGCAATACGCGATCAAACACCTGATCGACGTGCTCGCCGGCGGCCGGCATCATCCGGGGCCGCTGTGGAGCGCGTTCGCGATCCTCGTCGGCCTGATCGCCGCCGACAACCTGTTGTGGCGGGTCGGCGGCTGGTTCGCCGCGCACACGTTCGTCGCCGTGACGGGCGATCTGCGGCGCGATCTGTTCCAGTACCTGAGCGGCCATTCGCCGACCTACTACGCCGAAAAACAGCCTGGCATGCTGGCGAGCCGGATCACCGCGACCTCGAACGCCGTCTACACCGCCGAAAACACCACCGCGTGGAACGTGCTTCCGCCCTGCATCGCGGTGCTCGGCGCAATCGTGATGATCATCGCGGTGAACCCGCTGATGGCCGCCGGCCTGATGTTCTGCTCGGCGATCCTTTCGGTCGTGCTGTACAAGCTCGCGGGCCGCGGCTCCGCGCGCCACCATAATTTCGCGACCAAGGCGGCATCGGTCGACGGTGAACTCGTCGATGTGATCAGCAATATGGGCCTCGTGCGCGCGTTCGGCATGACGTTTCGCGAGCAGCGCCGTTTTGCCTCGACGGTCAAGTCGGAAATGGAGGCGCGCCAGCAAAGCCTGCTGTATCTGGAAAAGCTTCGTCTGCTGCACGCCGTGATCACGGCGCTACTATCGGCCGGCCTGCTCGGCTGGGCGCTGTGGCTGTGGGACCAGGGACGCGCGACCTCGGGCGACATCGTGCTCGTCAGCTCGCTCGGCTTCACGATCCTGCACGGCACGCGCGACCTCGCCGTGGCACTCGTCGACGTCACGCAGCACGTCGCACGACTCGCGGAAGCCGTGCGCACGCTGCTCGAACCGCACGGCATGCCCGATCGCGACGACGCGACCGAACTCGTGCCGCAGGGCGGCCGCGTCACGTTCGACAGCGTCACGTTCGCCTATCCGCGCCGCCGGGCGATTCTCGATCACTTCGACCTGAATATCGAACCGGGTCAGCGCGTCGGCCTGATCGGCAAGTCGGGGGCCGGCAAATCGACGGTGCTCGCGCTACTGCAGCGTTTCTACGAGACCCAGGGTGGCGCGATCAGGATCGACGGGCAGGACATCGCGGCGATCACCCAGGATAGCCTGCGCCACGCGATCGCGCTGGTACCGCAGGACATCTCGCTGTTCCATCGCTCGGTGTACGAGAACATCGCGTATGGCCGCCCCGAAGCGAGCCGCGAGGAAGTGCTCGCCGCCGCCCGCGAGGCGCGTTGCGCGGACTTTATCGAGGCGATGCCGGAAGGCTATGACACGATCGTCGGCGACCGCGGCGTGAAACTGTCGGGCGGTCAGCGCCAGCGCATCGCGATCGCGCGCGCGATTCTGAAGAACGCACCGATCCTGCTGCTCGACGAAGCCACGTCCGCGCTCGACAGCGCGTCCGAAGAAGCGATCCAGAAGGCGCTCGACCGGCTGATGGTCGGCCGCACGGTGATCGCGATCGCGCACCGTCTGTCGACGCTGAACAACTTCGACCGCATCATCGTGATGAGTGCCGGCAAGGTCATCGACGACGGCACGCCGGAAGAACTGCGCCAGCGTCCGGGCCTCTATCGCGACCTGCTCGCGAAGCAGTATGGCAAGGGCCAGACGTTGCATGTCGGCGGCAAGAAGGTCGACGAGCAGCACGTGGTCTGAGTACGCACGGTCCGCGCGCCGGCTGCAGGTCCCATGAAAAAAGCCGCTCCGTGGAGCGGCTTTTTGCTGTTCGGCTTGCGGCTGGCTCAGCCGCTCACGCTCTCGCGCGCCGCCCTCTTCCTCGCGGCGCCCGCCGCCCCTGTGGCCGCGCGCGTCTTCCCGCTTCTACCTCGCTTCGCGCCGTCGGCGTTCTGCAGATCGCGCATGAAGTTATCGCGCCACACCGACACGTTGTTCTCGCGCAGCTGCGCCATCATGTCGCGATAGCGCGCCTGACGCTCGGCGAGCGGCATATCGAGCGCCTGAGCGAGCGCTTCGGCCATGCCGTCGATATCGACCGGATTGACGATCAGCGCGCCATCCAGCTCCTGCGCCGCGCCCGCAAAGCGCGACAGCACGAGCACGCCGGGATTCTCCGGATCCTGCGCCGATACGTATTCCTTCGCGACGAGGTTCATGCCGTCGCGCAGCGGCGTCACATAGCCGACGTGCGCGGTACGGAACAGCGCCGCCAGCACCGAACGCTCGTACTGCTTGTGGATATAAAGGATCGGCGTCCAGTCCAGCTCGGCGAAACGTCCGTTGATCCGTCCCGACTCGCCTTCGAGCTGCAGCCGGATGTCCTGATACGCGTGCAGGTCGGCGCGCGTCGGCGGCGCGATCTGCAGGAACGACACTTTGTTGCGCTGCGCGGTCGCATGCTCGAGCAGGCGCTCGAACGCGCGGAATCGCTCGACCAGTCCCTTCGAATAATCGAGCCGGTCGACGCTCATGATCAGCTTGCGCGAATGCACCGTCGCCTTCATCGTGCGTACCGGCTTGTCGCGCTCGCCCGCTTTCGCGAGCTCGGCGATCTCGTCCGGATAGACGCCGATCGGATAAGCCGATGCGCGCAGCGTGCGACCGAATGCTTGCACGGTGAGCGGTCCTTTCGCCGGCACGTCGACCGAGCCGCCCGCCTCGTTGATCACGTAGTCGCAGAACGCGCGCAGATCGGGGCCGGTCTGAAAGCCGAGCAGGTCGAACGAACACAGCGCCTCGACGAGTTCGCGATGCGGCGGCACCGTCAGCAGTACCTGCGCGGCCGGAAACGGAATGTGCAGGAAAAAACCGATGCGGTTCTTCACGCCTGCCGAGCGCAGTGCCTGCGCGAACGGGATCAGGTGATAGTCGTGCACCCAGATCACGTCATCTTCGCGCAACAGCGGCACGAGTTGCTGCGCGAGCCACGCGTTGACGCGCCAGTAGCCCTCGAAGTCGTGACGGTCGTACTGCAACAGGTCGGATCGATAGTGAAACGCGGGCCACAGCGTCGCATTCGAGAAACCGCGGTAATACTGGTCGTAATCGCGTCGCATCAGCGGGACGGTCGCGAAGGTCACCGGACCGCGCTCCTCGACCTTGATCTGCGGCTGGCCGGAGCTGAGCACGTCGCCGCTCCAGCCGAACCACATGCCGCCGGTCTCCTTCAGCGCGTCGTACACGCCAACCGCCAGACCGCCCGCCGCCGGGCCGCCCTCCGAAATAGGCGCAACCCGGTTCGAAACAATGATCAGTCGGCTCATGAAGCGCGATTCCCGGTGCAGTATGTTGTTTTAGTTGAGCGGGGCGCGGGCGTCACGCCCCGCGCGCCGCCGCGACAATCGTTTCGAGCCAGTCGAGCAGTGACGATACCGATTCGACGCGCGTGCGCGCCATCGTTTCGCCAGCCCCGACCTTGATCGACAGGCCACCGCGCTCGTTGACGACCGCAAAGCCCTTTTCGTCGGTCAGATCGTCGCCGGCGAATACCGGTGTGCGTCCGGTGAACGGCAACTCGTCGAGAAACGCACGCGTCGCGCGGCCCTTGTCGACATCTTTCGGCTTGATCTCGTAGACCATCTTGCCCGGCTGCAGCACGTACGACGCGGGGTAATCGGCGACGAGCCGCTCGGTCGCCTGGCGCGCGACCGGCTCGCGGTCCGGTGCGTTGCGGTAGTGCAGCGCGAGCGCCGCGCCCTTGATCTCGAGCAGCATGCCCGGGTGTTCGTTGACGACCTGCGCGAGCACCTGCTCCATGCGCAGGAGGCGCTGGTCGTGAAAACCGATGCGCTGCGTGTCGCCATTCGCATCGCGCCGCTCGGCGCCGTGCAGGCCAGCGACCGGCAGATCGGGCATGCCGAGAAAACTGTCGATACTGTCGATGCCGCGCCCCGACACCACCGCGACCGCGCCATTCGTCAGACTGCGCAGCTCGCGCAGAAGGTCGATGACGCGCGGCTGCACCAGCACGCCATCCGGCGTGGGCGCGAGTTCGACGAGCGTGCCGTCGAAATCGAAGAAAAATGCGGTCTCGCTCGGAGACAGAACAGCCGGAAGTGCTTGCATCGCCTGGGTTCGCCTTTCAGCCATGTGCGGCCGGAAAAGTGTGCGCATCTTACCGCGCATCCGTCAATTTTTCGAGAAAGTAAGCCGGGACTCAAGCCCGGCGGGCGGTCTGCCCGACCGTTTGGTTCGGCCGCGTTCAAAAGCGCAACGATCGGGCTTCACGCGGCTTTCAGCCACCTGCGTCATATTGCCTCGCGAATCGTGCGCCGGGCCCGCCGGCCGTCGCCGGCGGCGATTTTGCGCTACAGTCGCTGCCACGCGGTCTGTCGGCGTGGTCTACATCCTCCATCGATTCGTGGTGCCTGCTATTCAATCGAGTCATTGAACCCTGCTTTGTTCCCGATCCTCCCACCCCAGCGCCCCCAGCCGAACCTGCTCCGCTCACGACCCTGGAGACTCACGCACGGGTTGGCACGCCGTTTCGCCGTGGGAGCGACGCTGGGTACGCTGGTCGCGCTCGTCGCACTGACCGGGTGCACGCAGCGCGCCGAGCCGTGGCTGTTGACCAACGTGACCGGCCATTTGCCGGATCTGGACTTCACATTGACCGACGACGCCGGTCGCCCCGTCAGCGCCGCTTCGTTCAAAGGCCGGGCATCGCTTGTCTACTTCGGCTACACACATTGCCCGGACGTCTGCCCCGAGACGATGGGTCGCCTGATGCAGGTGCTCGCCAGGCTCGGCCCCGATGCGCAGAAAGTGCGCATCCTGTTCATCACCGTCGATCCGGCGCGCGACACCCCGCGGGCTTTGCACGACTACGTCGGCGCGTTCGACGCCGAGCACGCCGAAGGGCTGACCGGCACCGACTGGCAGATCGAGTCGCTGGCGAAGCGCTATCGTGTCGCGTATCAGATGGAAAAGCGCGACCCGAATGGCAACTACGAGGTCACGCACAGCTCCGCCGTCTATGTGTTCGACAGCCAGGGCCATGCGCGCCTGCTCGCCACCGATCACGACACGCCCGATGCGATCGCGCAGGACCTGCGCCGCGTCATCGATGACCAATCCTGATTTTTAACCGATCCCAATCCATCCCGACATGACGATCAAGCTCAAACCGTTCGCTTCCCTCGCCTGCGCGCTCGCGCTGTCGTTCGGCGTCTTGTCGACCGCGCAGGCGGCCGACGCTCACGCGATCAGCGTCAAGGACGCGTGGGTGCGCTGGCTGCCGAACAACCTGCCCGCCGCCGGCTACGCGACGCTCGTCAACGCGAGCGACAAGCCGATCGACCTCGTCGATATTTCGAGCGACGACTACGGCGACGCAATGCTGCATCAAACGGTATCGAGCGGCTCGTCGCAGAAGATGGTGATGGTCGACAAGCTGACGGTGCCCGCGCATGGCCAGGTCGCGATCGCGCCAGGCGGCTATCACGTGATGCTCGAGGACGCGAAGCACAAGATCGCGCCCGGCGACACCGTGCATCTGACGCTGAAGTTCTCCGATGGCGAAACGCTGAGCGCGCCGTTCGCGGTCAAGTCGCCGGCCCAGACCAAGTAAGCGGCACCACGGGCCACCCCCACCGCAAACGCCATCGCCATGAACCTGCTCTACTGGCTCGATCCCTGGGAGGTTTCGCCGACCGTCGTGATCGCGCTGCTGATCCCGGCGATCCTGTTCGTGCGCGGCGCACGCAAGGCGCGGCTGTCGTTCGCGCGGCGTCTGTCGTTCTGGTTCGGGCTGGTCGCGCTGTATGTCGTGCTGCATACGCGGCTCGATTATTTCTTCGAGCATGAGTTCTTCATGCATCGCTTGCAGCATCTGGTGCTGCATCATCTCGGGCCGTTCTTCATCGCACTGTCGTATCCGGGTGCGGCGTTACGCGCGGGAATTCCGTTGCGGTGGCGACAGCGCTTCGTGTTGCCCGCGCTGAAAACACCGCTCGTGCGCAAGGTGCTCGACGTCGTCATGCACCCGGTCGTCGCGGTCACGCTGTTCGTCGGGCTGATCTATTTCTGGTTGCTGTCGCCGATCCATTTCGTCGCAATGCTCGACTGGCGGCTCTATCGCGTCATGAACTGGAGCATGGCGATCGACGGCCTGCTGTTCTGGTGGCTCGTGCTCGATCCGCGTCCGGCGCCGCCCGCGCGTCTGGCGCCTGGCAAGCGCGTGCTCGTCGTGATCGCGGCGATCCCGCCGCAGATCATCCTCGGCGCGTTCATCTTCTTTACGCCCCACGAGCTATATCCGATCTATTCGATCTGCGGCCGCGCGTTCACGTGGCTGAGCCCGATGCGCGATCAGCAGATCGGCGGGCTCCTGCTATGGATTCCGGGTTCGATGATGAGCGTGATCGGCGCGCTGATCGCGCTGCGTCACTGGATGCGACTGTCGTCACGCGGACGCCTGCGCACCGAGCGGCGCGCGCAAGAGGTGCGCGGGCTCACCCATGCGGCGTCGACCACCGCGAGCGGGCAGCGCTGACACGTTCGCACTCAGACCGAGCGCATCCATACATGAGGGATGCCGTCTTCGTCGTGGACCTCCGAGACCGGCCTGAAGCCGAACGCGCCGTAAAAGCCTTGTAGATGCGCCTGCGCGTGCAGACGAATCGGCGTATCGGACCACTGGGCTCGGATATGCGCGAGCGAGCGTTCGAGCATCGCCTTGCCGAGACCGATGCCGCGAAACGGCGCGGTCGTCAACACCCGGCCGATGCGCACGTCGGCATCCGCCGCATCGGGCAACAGCACGCGCAGATAGCCGGCGAGCGGTGGCAGCGCGGCATCGTCGCCGGGGCCATACGCGAGCAGATGCCAGGCTTCGACGTCGAGCCCGTCGATATCGCCATACACGCAGTTCTGTTCGACGACGAACACCGCGCTGCGTGCGGCCAGCATCTCATAGACCTCGACGCCCGTCAGGTCCACGAACGCCTTCCAGCGCCATTCGAGTTGGGCGAGCCGTATGGCGGCGGAGTGCTGCAAATCAATCATCGGTAGCTTTTAGAGTCAATGCGCGACAGCGCGGGCAATGATCCGCAATTATGCCGCCCGTGCGCGCGGAATGACACGTCGCGCGACCGGCCGACTGGCTGTGTTCAGTCGCGAAATCCGCACACGTGCTCAGAACACCGCCTGGACGGGTCGTGCGAGACAGTCGGACAGATTGCCGGGGCCGCACAGATGCAGCGCCCCGACGACCACCAGCGTGCGCTCGCGCGTGTCCAGCAATCCGTTCAGCCGCGCAGCCCACGCGCGATTGCGCGCGTCGAGTATCGCGTGACGGATGCCGGGCAGATTGAACATCGGCGATTCGACAGCGATCTGCTGTATCGCGTGCAGATCACCTTCCAGCCACGCCGCGTGCATCCGTTCGAGTGTGCGCTGCGGCTCGCCGCGGTCGGCCATCAGCATGTCGAGCGCGGCAGCGATCGCTTCGAGCGGAATCGATTCGAGCGCGACTGCCACGTCCTGCGCGGACTCGAGATAGCGATACGGCTTCGCCTGCGCGATCGCCGAGCGCAGCATGCGCGGCTCGACACCCTCGACGACCTGCTGCAACAGAGTCGGCGCGACGATCAGCGCGGCCCACGGACGCAGTGTTTCAAGCGGCGCGAGCAGGCCATCGGCTGGCCAGAGCGCCTGAAGCTGCGTCCAGGCTTCGTCGCGCATGAGCGGCCGCAGTTGTGCCGCGTCGGGGTGCGCCTCGGCTTTGAGAAACGGGAGGATCGTTGCTGGGTCGGACTCGAATACGAACGCGTCGGCCCAGTCATAGGCCTCGGCGATCCACGGCGGCGTTCGACGGCTCGTTGCGGGAAACAGATGCATCGAGCCGAGCAGGCGGACGTGGGTGCCGGTGAGTTGGAAATACATGCGGCTTCAATGAATACGGGCGATGACGATGCTGCGATTCTATCGCCTGATCTCGATCGGGCGTTAATCGGGACGCGCTACTCGTGCGCGAGTTAAAAGCACACGCGATAAATAGCGATACAGAAATATTGCGGTGATATATCTGATTCTAAAATTCCTATTATTTCCCGCCTTTTTAAACGACTCGAGTTCGGTCGTATAGCGCCAGTTTCTCACGCCATTGCTACTGTACGGAACGCTTTATAGGGTGCGCCTCATCATTTGAGCAGGACCGATTTTCTGCGCGTCCGTGATCATCGCGGTGTCGACCTGCGCGAGCCAATCGCCTTCGGATCCGATCCTGATCGCCTGGAATTTGCCGGCCGGCAATTCGACGGTTTCCGTTCCGACCACACGATACTGCGAATTCTACTTCTGCGAAGCGAACGTCCGTTTCGGATGCTACTCGGTGTAATCGATGGTCTTGCCCGCCGACAACGGCAAAGCGAGACTCAACAGCATCGCGGCGGTTCTGATTTTCTTCATAGGTCGAATATAAATTTTATGCACAAAAAATAAATGACCCCGACAATCCCGGCAAATGCTCGATAACCAACATTGAAAAGCACGAAGCCGGCGAGTACTTTACATGAACGTCGCTAGAATGGTTGCGCCCCACGCCGAATTGAATCCACCAATAATCACCATACAAATCGAAAAAAACAAAATACAAATGAAATACCACAAAAAGCGAATGACAATAAGACCTGCCATTCTGGCGGCATCGAGCGCGTTGGTATTGTCCGCATGTGGCGGAGGTTCGTCCGGCGATTCGGGATCGACGGCAAGCACCTCGAGTCTGAGCGATGCGCAGAAGAACTATGAGAGCTTTGCGCTCACGTCCAACGGTGGACTCCACTACGTGGAGGGCAGCCTCTCGTTCAGCACGAGTTCGGCGGGCGCGGTGTCTGTCGGTTCGAGTAGCACGTTTTTCACCACGGACTCCAGCATTGCTCAAAGCCCTTCCACGGGCACTCAGTCGCTGATTGCCGGGACCACTTCGCTCTCGTCGACGCTCAAGGCGGCAACCGTGAGTAGTGGACGCCAGATCGTCAATGGCGCGGTTTATGTCGGTGCGGTTCCAGCGCAAGCACGGATCAGCTATGTGGGATCCAACGTGCAGGCAGACTATCTGGCAACGGACGGCAGTACCGTGATCCAAACCTTGCTCGGCACCAGTTACACCGTCGTTTCGCTGAGCGGCCTGATTTCCGCGTCGCCGTCCGAACTCTTCACGAATAGCGCCTTGGGCCTGATCACGAATACGATCAACGGGCAATCCCTGTACAACGCGCAGGCAACCTGGCAAGCAGGCGCAGCCTACATCAAGGTGGTACGGCAAACGGTCGGAGACGAGTTGTACACCTACGACTGCGCCTCACCGGCCACGACAGGCAATAGTCCGACGCCCTGCTCGGGAACGATATCGATACTGGAAAGTTTCTTCCCCTACGCGAGCACGACGGACGGCAAGACCTACCAGCTCTCCGATGGCCAGATCGTCACGTTGCAGGGCGTTCGCGCATGGGTGGCCAATAGCGTGCTCGGAGGTAGCACGACCGACTACCGCGTGTACTACCAGTACAACGGCGGCATCTACGCGGGTTACATGATCAGGAGCGGCACGACGATGCAGATCGCTCCGCTCGGCGGCGGTACGCCGCAAGAGAACTACTACTTTCTGAACAACGCTGCCGTGCAGTCGATCAAATCGGCGATCAACTTCTGATCGCATTGAAGACGACGTTTCGGCAAAGGCCGGCGAAAGAGGAACAGAAAAAGCAAAAGCCCCGACAAGTCGGGGCTTTTGCTTTACATCAAAGACTGGAGGCGCGAGCCGGAGTCGAACCGGCCTAAACGGCTTTGCAGGCCGCTGCATAACCGCTTTGCTATCGCGCCGCAAGCGGACTGGAACCTAGACACGGGTTCTCAGATTTATCTGGCGGTCACCAGAAGAACCGAAGCTCTGGAAAGTTCAGAACGACCGGCCTTCCAAACAAAAAGGGAAGCGTTGCTTCCCCTGATGTATGGAGCGGGAGACGAGGCTCGAACTCGCGACCTCAACCTTGGCAAGGTTGCGCTCTACCAACTGAGCTACTCCCGCACTGAACTGCTTCACACCGCGCTGCGTTTTTTACTTCGCCAAACATCGCGATGCTTCGAAAACTGGAGCGGGAAACGAGGCTCGAACTCGCGACCTCAACCTTGGCAAGGTTGCGCTCTACCAACTGAGCTATTCCCGCGTTGTACTGCATTTACTGCTACTGCCCTACTGCGTCTCCGGCGTTTCGCGTTGCGTGCATCGGAGAAACGAGATTATGGAGAAACGACTGAAACGTGTCAACCCCTTTTGCCGGCCTCTTTTAAAGAAAACATTTCACTCGTAGTTGTGCGGGGTTCGAACACACTTTTGCGCTCCCACGCGGCCCTTCTTTCACGCCCTCACGCGATGCCACCGCGCTCGCGAATCTGCGGCCACGCAAGCTTCATGTAGTACAGCATCGACCAGATCGTCAGGAACGCGGCAAGATAGATCAGCCACAGGCCCCACACACGCGTGTCGATCATCACACCGGCGCCGAGCGGCAGCGGGCCATAGAACAGCAGCATCGGAATCGCGGCCATCTGGCAAGCCGTCTTGAACTTGCCAAGCGAGTTCACCGCGACGCTCTTCGACGCTCCGATTTGCGCCATCCATTCGCGCAGCGCCGAGATCGCGATTTCGCGCCCGACGATCACGAGCGCGATCGCCGAATCGATCCGCGTGAGTTGCACGAGCACGAGCAGCGCTGCGGTCACCATCAGCTTGTCGGCGACCGGATCGAGAAACGCGCCGAATGCCGAGGTCTGATTCCATTTGCGGGCCAGAAAGCCGTCGAACCAGTCGGTAAGCGCCGCAAGGATGAAGATCGTCGCGGCCGCCAGATTGCGGTGTGCGGGACTCATCATCATGTCGGGCAAATAGAACACACCGACGACGAGCGGAATCAGGACGATCCGCAGCCAGGTCAGGAATATCGGGAAATTAAACGGCATGGGGCAGGCGCAGCGTCTGACGAGTGAGTTGCAATTGTGCCGTGTCGCAAGGGCCGCCACAAGCAAGCGGGCGCGGGCATGGCCGTACAGGGGCGGCACGCGCGCCGCGCGCGGCGCGTGGTTCGCGCTGCGGCTGGCTCAGCGACTCGACCGCAAATTCAATGCAATTGCCGGTAGATCTGCTCGGCGAGCGCCTGCGAAATACCTTCGACGCTCGCAAGATCCTCGACGCTCGCGGCCACCACGCCGCGCAAACCGCCAAAGCGCGCGAGCAGGCGCTGACGTCGCTTCGCCCCCACGCCTTCGAGTTCTTCGAGCCGCGAGGTCTGGCGCGTCTTGCCGCGTTTGGCGCGCATGCCGGTGATCGCGAAGCGGTGCGCTTCGTCGCGGATCTGCGCGACCAGCATCAGCGCGGCGCTTTCCTTGCCGAGTTCGAGCGGCGTACGGCCGTCCGCGAAAATCAGCGTCTCGAGACCGACCTTGCGCCCTTCGCCCTTCGCGACGCCGACCAGCATGCCCGTCTCGAGCCCCAGCTCCGTGAACACCTGCCGCGCGATTTCTACCTGCCCCTTGCCGCCATCGATCAGCACGATGGTCGGCAGCACGCCGCCGGCCGCGGCCGGCTCGGCGGCATCGGCGGCAAGCGACGGATCGGCGGCCGCGTCGCTTTGCGACCCGGCGGCTTCGTCGCTCGCGTTCGCGGCTGCCTGCGCGACCATCTTCTCGTAGCGGCGCGTCAGCACCTGGCGCATCGCCGCGTAGTCGTCGCCGGGCGTGATGCCGGTGATGTTGTAGCGGCGATACTCGGACGACTGCATCTTGTGATGGTGATAGACGACGCACGACGCCTGGGTCGCCTCGCCCATCGTGTGACTGATGTCGAAGCATTCGATGCGCAGATGCGCAAGGTCGTCACACTCCATGCCGAGCGTGTCGGTCAGCGCGCGTGTGCGCGCCTGCTGCGAGCCCTGCTCCGACAGCAGCCGCGCGAGCGCGAGCCGCGCGTTCTGCTCGGCCATGGCAAGCCACGCGCGTCGCTGCCCTTGCGGCTGACGCAGCACGGTGACTTTGTGCCCCGCCTGCTCGATCAGCACGTCGACAAGCTCGCGCGCCGGCGCATGGCTAACCACCAGCACCGGCGGCACGCGATTGCCGAGGTAATGCTGCGCAATGAACGCTTCGAGCACTTCGGATTCGACGCCGCCGGGCGCGCGGCCTTGGCGTCGCCGGGTAGCGGGAGCTGGTTCGTTTGCTTCCTCGCTCGTATCGTCCGCAATCGCCTCGATCGCTTCTTCGTCACTACCATCGGCGTCCTCGTCTTCCGATGGCATGTCCCGCGCGATCGCGAGCGCATCGGCCGTGGCGCTCGCCGCTTCGGCTGACGGCGCGACCGCTTGCGTATGCGCCGATGCGTCGTCCTGCCCGGCTTCGTCTTCGAGCCCCCCCTCCTCCGCGGTCAACGCGCTCTCCACGTGCGCGGGAAAGTACGCCTTGTCGCCGAGGTGCCGCCCGCCGCGCACCATCGCGAGATTCACGCACACGCGGCCGCCCAGCGCGACCACCGCAAGAATGTCGACGTCGCTATCGCTGCCGACTTCGATCGCCTGCTGATGCAGAACCGTCGACAGCGAGCTCATCTGGTTGCGCACCGCCGCGGCCTGCTCGAACTTCAGCTCGCTCGCGAACGCATGCATCTTCTGCTCGAGCTCCTTCATGACCTCGCCCTGGCGGCCAAGCAGAAAGCGCGACGCGTTGGCGACATCCCGCGCGTAATCCTCTTCGCTGATGTTCGCGACGCACGGCGCCGTGCAGCGGCCAATCTGATGCAGCAGACACGGCCGCGTGCGGTTGTTGAACACCGAATCTTCGCAGGTGCGCAGCTGGAATACGCGCTGCAGGATCTGGATGCTCTCGCGCACCGCCCACGCGCTCGGGAACGGACCAAAGTACTGGTTCTTGCGATCGACCGAGCCGCGGTAATAGGCCATGCGCGGAAACTTGTGGCCGGTCAGCTTCAGATACGGATACGACTTGTCGTCGCGAAACAGGATGTTGTAGCGCGGCGCGAGCGCCTTGATCAGATTGTTCTCGAGCAGCAGCGCTTCGGCCTCGGAACGCGTGACCGTGGTCTCGATGCGCGCGATCCGCGTAACCATCATCGCGATGCGCGGCGACAGCTGCGTCTTCGTGAAGTAGCTCGATACGCGCTTCTTCAGATCACGCGCCTTGCCCACGTAGAGCACCGCGCCGCTCGTGTCGTAATAGCGATAGACACCGGGCAGATGCGGCAGTTGGGCGAGCACTTTTTTCGGCTCGAAAGCGTCGGGGGCGTCGGTTGCTTCGGGTTCGGTCATGCGGGTCGATTGGGTGGGACGGTCTCGCGTTGCCTCGCCGCTTGCGCCGTCTGGCGACCGATATCGGGCACCGGAGGTCGTGTCGCGCGTCGCGCCATGCGGCCCGCGTGTCGGGCAAAGGGCGCGCGCGATCGCGAGCGAGGCTTTAGAATCGCCAGTTTAGAACATTCCGAGTTCGTTCGAACCTGCTCCGCGTCGGCGGAGTCACCGAGCCAGCCGAGCCGCCATGTCCTCCGTCGCGCCCGTTTCCGGACCACCCGCTGCCCCTGCCAACCCGATCGCCTGCGATATCTTTTGCGCGGTGATCGACAACTTTGGCGACATCGGCGTGTGCTGGCGCCTCGCGCGCCAACTCGCACGCGAGCATGGCTGGCAGGTGCGTGTGTTCGTCGACGATCTGCATGCGTTCCAGCGGCTGTGTCCCTCGCTCGCGCTCGAGCGGGCGCGGCAGACGCTCGACGGCATCATCATCGAGCACTGGCACGAACCGGCCCACGCGGGCGATACGCTCGAAGTCGCCGACGTCGTGATCGAGGCGTTCGCCTGCGAGCTGCCGCCCGTCTATATCGCGGCGATGGCCGAACGCGCGCGCGCGCCGCTGTGGTTCAACCTCGAATATCTGAGCGCCGAGGACTGGATCGCCGATTTTCATCTGCGGCCGTCGCCGCACCCGCGCTACGCGCTCAACAAGACCTTCTTTTTCCCCGGACTCGGCCCCGGCACCGGCGGCGTGCTGAAGGAGCGAGATCTCGATGCGGCGCGCACCGCGTTCGAGGGCTCGCCGGCCGCCCGCGCCGACTGGTGGCGCAAGACCACCGGCCACGCGCCGCCGCCAGCCGACGCAACCGTGGTGTCGCTGTTCGCGTACGAAAATCCGGCGGTCGACAGCCTGCTCGAACAATGGCGCGACAGCGTGAGCCCGATCGTGCTGCTGGTGCCCGAGGGACGCATTTCCGGCGCGCTCGCGCGCTTTTTCGGGCTGCCGTCGTTTACGGCGGGCACCCATGCGACGCGTGGCAACCTCAGCGCCCATTCGCTCGCGTTCACCGAACAGCCCGGCTACGACGCGCTTCTTTGGGCGAGCGACGTCAATTTCGTGCGCGGCGAGGATTCGTTTGTGCGCGCGCAGTGGGCCGCGAAGCCGTTCGTCTGGCACATCTATCCGCAGGCCGACGACGCCCATCTGCCCAAGCTCGACGCCGCACTCGCGCACTACACGCGCACGCTGCCCGCGCAAGCGCGCGCCGCACTCGAACATTTCTGGCACGCGTGGAACGGCGCGGGACAGCCGGACTGGGCAGAATTCCAGCGCCACAGTGCGGCGCTGAAGCGGCGCGCCGCCGCGTGGGCGGTCGAACTCGAGCAAGTTGGCGATCTCGCCGGAAATCTGACCTCATTCGCAAAAACTCAGTTAAAATAAGCGGTTATCCAACGGCCGACGACGCAAGCGCGGCCCGATTCGAGCCACAACCCGTGGTCAGCCCGTCTGACCGGTCCCCGTGGAAAAACACAGCACGCGCCTCTGTCTTCGGGCTGGGCACGCAAATGTCAAAAAAGGGACGCATGTTTGGGCGTGTTGCAGATCGGCGCCACTCGTGTACACGCCCGAAAGGGTAAAGATCAGGTAACGGACAGGTGGAAACGCCGTGGCATCTCGTCACGGGTCTCCGCCGCGAGCCGATCCCGTTTCAAGCATCCGGGCAGTGCCGCCGCTTTACGCGGCGCACGGCAGGTGGTGAGCGAAACGCCGAAGCCGCTTGCGCCGTATGCCGTTGAGCAACAGTTAAGCTATTTATCTCGTACAGGACAGTTTTATGAAGACCGCACAGGAACTCCGCACCGGCAACGTCGTGATGATCGGCGCAGACGCAATGGTCGTGCAAAAGGCCGAATACAACAAATCGGGCCGTAACTCCGCCGTCGTCAAGATGAAGTTCAAGAACCTGCTGACCGGCGCCGGCATGGAAACCGTGTACAAGGCGGACGACAAGTTCGACGTCGTCGTGCTCGAGCGCAAGGAAGTGACGTATTCGTACTTCGCCGACCCGATGTACGTGTTCATGGACGCCGACTACAACCAGTACGAAGTCGAAGCCGAAATGATGGGCGACGCGATGCACTACCTCGAAGACGGCATGGCTTGCGAAGTCGTGTTCTACAACGAGAAGGCGATTTCGGTCGAACTGCCGACCACTCTGGTTCGTGAAATCATCTACACGGAACCGGCTGTCAAGGGCGACACGTCGTCGGGCA
Organism: Paraburkholderia sp. HP33-1; assembly: GCF_021390595.1. NCBI lineage: Bacteria > Pseudomonadati > Pseudomonadota > Betaproteobacteria > Burkholderiales > Burkholderiaceae > Paraburkholderia > Paraburkholderia sp. HP33-1. Next base: position 2,427,697 of record NZ_JAJEJR010000001.1, read on the forward strand.
AGGTGCTGAAGAACGCCAAGCTGAACACCGGTTTCGAACTGCAGGTGCCGCTCTTCTGCAACATCGGCGACAAGATCGAAATCGACACGCGTACGCACGAATACCGCAGCCGCGCCTAAGCGCCTGTCTGCGTCACCCCGCCAGCGCCGGCGCCCTGCCGGCCTGCACAAAAAGCGCTCAATTTTGGGCGCTTTTTCTTTTCTGTCGCGCCGTGTATGGTTTAGGAAAACTTTACCGGCAAGTTTCTCAAAATTGCCATCACGACATCCCGATTTCGCGTCGCGCGCGCGGCAAGTCCTTGATTCATAGCAACAAAGGCCTTTGGCACGGTCTCTGCTGGGTGGAGGGTTATGCGAGTACCGCTGATTTTTCCAACCTGGGAGATGCACCGTGAATAACGACATCGCTGAAGGCAAATGGATTTAGCCCTGTCATCGAGCCCGCCAGAACCTGCCGTGCGCGCCATCAGAGTTGGCGGCGCACCGGGAATTTAACTCAGTCATAAAATTGCGCTCGCCATGCCACACGCTCTGATTGTTGAAGACGATCCCAATAGCCTGTCCGGTCTGTCGGCGATCCTCGCGGCCGACGGCTTTTCCGTCGACACCGCGACTACGCTCGCCGAGGCCCGCGCCGCGCTGACGCGCTTCATTCCCGACGTCGTGCTCGTCGACCTGAATCTGCCGGACGGTAGCGGCCTCGATCTGTTGCAGCACCTGCCCGCGCATCCGCCCGGCGGTGAGCTTCCGGTGATCGTGATGACCGGCAATGCGACGGTCGAGAGCGCGATCGAGGGCTTGCGGCACGGCATCTGGGACTATCTGCTGAAGCCGGTCAACATCCCGCGTCTGCGCAGCCTGCTCGCGCGCATCCCGCGGCCGTACGAGCTGACCGAGGAAGTGCAGGCATTGCGCGCGTCGCTGCGTCAGCTTGGGCGCTTCGGCTTGATGCTCGGCCGCAGCGGCACGATCCAGCATGTGTACGACACGATCGAGCGTCTTGCGCCGACCGAAGCCGCAGTGCTGATCTCGGGCGAGGCCGGCACCGGCAAACAGATCGCCGCGCGCACGCTGCACGACATGAGCCGTCGCCGCAAAGGCCCGTTCGTCACGTTCGACTGCCGCAACGCGGCGGCCGACGGCCTCAATCGCTCGCTCGACAGCGTGCTGTTCGGTCACGGACGCGGCGCGACTGGCGGAGCCGAGCAGCGCGAGCCGGGCCTCTTCGAACAGGCAAGCGGCGGCACGCTGCTCATCAACGAAATCACCGAGCTGCCGCGCGCACAGCAGGAAGCGCTGTTGCGCGCGCTCGATTCGCAGACGTTCATGCGCGTCGGCGGCACCAACCAGATCGTGACCGACTTCCGGCTCATTGCATCGACGCGCAAGCCGCCACGCGCGGCGGTCGCGGACGGTTCACTGCATCAGGACCTCGCGCTGCGTCTCGAAGCCGCCGCGGTCATGTTGCCGCCGCTGCGCGAGCGCAGCGAAGATCCGGTGCTGATCGCTCAGGCGATCGTCGACGAACTGAATCTCGCAGCGCGCGCGCACGGCGCGTCCGAGGTCGCGAAGCAGACGACGCCGAACTTCCTGCGCGAATGCCTCGCGTATGACTGGCCGGGCAATGTGCGCGAATTGCAGGAGCGCGTGCGGCGCGCGTATCTGGCATCGGGCGATGTGATCGAGTCGTTGCGCGCCGACGAGGCAGGGACGGCGCACGGCCGCGACCTGAACGGCAGCCGCGTGCAGGTGACGGTCGGCACGCCGCTCGCGGACGTCGAGGAAATGCTGATTCGCGCGACGCTCGACGCGGTCGGCGGCACGCGGCATCGCGCGGCATCGCTGCTCGGAATCAGCCCAAAGACGCTCTACAACAAGTTGCAGCGCATGCGCCTGAACTGAGTGATCGAATGGCGCGTGGCGCGGATGCTTGCTGAAGCTTGACGGCGGCTCGCACCGCTCGAAGCGCATAAAAAGATGGCGCCTTGAGTTCCTTCAAGGCGCCATTTCCGTTTATGCAAACGCACCGCGCACCAGCCTCTGCGCTTCGGCATACCGCGGTTCGGCCATCAGCTTGCTCCACGCGAGCGCCTTGCCGCGCGGCCGCATGCGCTCCAGACGCTGCCGCGATTCCTTCGATGGCGTGACGCGCAGCGCGTCGAGTACCTTCTCCGCTTCGTCGGGCTGATTGCAGATCAGCACCATGTCGCAGCCGGCCTGCAAGGCGGCGCTCGCCGCTTGCGTCAGCGTGCCGCCCTGGCGCGCGGCTTCCATCGACAGATCGTCGCTGAAGATCGCGCCTTCGAAGCCAAGCTTGCCGCGCAGGATGTCCTGCAGCCAGATGCGCGAGAAGCCGGCCGGCTTCTCATCGACCTGCGGATAGACGACGTGCGCGGGTAGCACCGCGCCAAGCGACAAACCGAGCCAGTCGTACGGCGCGACGTCGTTGCCGAGGATCTCGTCGAGCGGCCGTTCGTCGACCGGCATTGCGACGTGCGAGTCCGCCTGCGCGAAGCCGTGCCCCGGAAAATGCTTGCCGCAATTGCTCATGCCGGCGAGCGCGAGGCCGTGGTTCAGGCTCTTTGCGAGCAGCGCGACCACGCGCGGATCGCGATGGAACGCGCGATCGCCGATCACCTGTGAGTGGCCGTAATCGAGGTCGAGCACCGGCGTGAAACTCATGTCGATGCCGCACGCGCGCAACTCCGCGGCGAGAATATAGCCGACCGCGGTCGTCACCTTGGTCGCGTGCAGCACGTCGTGGTCCCATAGCGCACCGAGCTTGCCCATCGACGGCAGCACCGTGAAGCCGTCAGTGCGAAAACGCTGCACGCGGCCGCCTTCGTGGTCGACGGCGATCAGCAGATCCGGGCGAATCGCCCGGATTGCATCGGTCAGCGCGACCAGTTGCGCGCGGCTTTCGTAGTGGCGCGCGAAGAGGATCACGCCCCCGGTCATCAGGTGAGCGAGACGCCTTTTATCATCACCGTTGAGCGTTTTGCCGACCACGTCGAGCATCACCGGTCCGGGTGTGGTTTTCATCGAATTCCGCTGGAAAGGAGCTTGAGGCAAAGACAAACGCGACCGGCAATGGTCGCGTTCAACGTTTTTATTCGGTGGCGGATTGCGCGGACGAAGCCCAGGATGCCGACGCAGCAAACGAGGCCTGCGCCCCGCCCTCCCGCTGCGTCTCGGCGATCACGAACGACACCGCGTAATCGCGCTCGTCGCTGATCGTCACGCGCGCCGTGATGCCGCGCGCGTCGAGCCATTCGGCCAACTCGCCGGAGGCGACCACCATCGGCTCGCCACTCGGCCGGTTCAACGTCTGCAGCGCGCGCCAGGTCATCGGCCAGTGCATGCCGAGGCCGATCGCCTTCGAGAACGCTTCTTTCGCCGAGAAACGCGTCGCGAGAAACGCCAGACCGCGCGCCGCCGAGCGGGCGTGGCGCGCGTGGTAGACGCGCAGTTCGTCGGGACCGAGCACCTTCTCGGCGAAGCGGCCATTGGTGCGAGTCATCACCGCAGCGATGCGGCTCACCTGAACGATGTCGGTGCCAATGCCGTAGATTGCCATGCGTGCGTCCGTCGCCAGATTGCGTTACGCGCGCGCGCCGAGACGCGCGGCGACCATGATCGCCTTCATCTCGCGCACCGCGTTGTCCCAGCCCGCGAAGATCGCGTGCGCGACGATCGCATGGCCGATATTGAGTTCGACGATGCCGTCGATCGCTGCGATCTGCTGCACGTTTGTGTAGTGCAGGCCGTGGCCTGCGTTCACCTTGAGGCCGAGCGTCGCGCCGAATTCGACCGCGCGCACGATGCGCTCGTATTCGCGCTGCTGTTCGTCGGGATCGTGCGCCTCCGCGTAACGGCCGGTGTGCAGCTCGATCACCGGCGCGCCGGCTTCATGCGCGGCGCGAATCTGCGATTCTTCGGGGTCGATGAAGAGCGACACGCGCGACTTCGCGTCGGCTAGTTGCTTGCACGCGGCGCGCACCGCCGCGAATTGTCCGGCGACGTCGAGACCACCTTCGGTCGTCAGCTCCTCGCGTTTTTCCGGCACGAGGCACACGTCGTGCGGCTGCACTTCGCACGCGATGTCGAGCATTTCCGGCGTGACCGCGCATTCGAGATTCATGCGCGTTTTCAGGAGCGGGCGCAGCTTGCGCACGTCGGCGTCGACGATATGCCGGCGGTCTTCGCGCAGATGCAGCGTGATCGCATCGGCGCCGGCCTCTTCCGCCATCAGCGCGGCGCGGATCGGATCGGGATAGGACGTGCCGCGCGCGTTACGCAGCGTAGCGACGTGGTCGATGTTCACGCCGAGGTCGATCACGGTTGGCGAAGTCAGGAAGAAGCTCATAAGTTCTGCAGGTCGATCAGGATCTGACGGGTCGCAAGCGGCGCGCCGCCGAGATAGGTGTTGAGCAGAAAGCGCATCAGCGTTTTGCTTTGCGCGACGGTCTGCGCTCGATGGTAATCGTCCTTTTCCATATCGAGCAAGGTTTGTCCCGACACCACCGGCCACTGCGCGGGCCATTCGTCCGATGCCTCCCGGACGCCGCGCTCGGGATCGAATACGTAGCGGCCGTCGGCGAGCACCGCTTTGCGCGCGACCGTGCGATCGAGCGCCATCGCGTAACCGGTTTCGCGCAACAGCACGCGTTCGAACGAGCGCAGCACCTGCACCGGCGGCTCATCGTGCGCGAGCCGCGTCAACGTGACGACGTAGTGGTGAAACAGCTGCGGATGCGGGTCTTCGCGCGCGCAGAAGCGCACTAGCAGTTCGTTGACGTAGAAGCCGCACAGCAGCGCGTCGCCGGTCAGCGGCAGCATGCCGCCGACCCATTCGGCGCCGGTCAGCGTGCGCATTTCGGATTTGCCCGACCACGCCAGCGATAACGGCTGGAAGGTTTGCAGCACACCGCGCAGCGCGGAGTGTGGGCGCTTCGCGCCCTTCGCGACGAGCGCGAGACGGCCGTGATCGCGTGACAGTACGTCGATGATCAGACTGGTCTCGCGATACGGGTAGCTATGCAGGACGAACGCGGGCTGCTCGGTGATCCGGTAGTCGGAAGCGGAGGCGCGCGGCGGTCGGCGCGACGGCGTTTTGGGCGGATCGCCATCGGCGGCGGGGGCGCTTTTCGCGCTTTTGGTTTCGGCCGACGCTTTCCGCGCGCTACGCGCGGGCCGTGACGGCTCGTGCTCCGGTTGGTCCGGACCCGCGTCTGAATTCAGCGTCATCGACGCGTCATTCATACCCATACGCACGAAGCCCGGCTTCGTTGTCGGCCCAGCCGCTCTTCACCTTGACGAAGGTCTCGAGATATACCGGCCCGTCGAACAGTTTCGCCATGTCGAGGCGCGCCTCGGTGCTGATCTGCTTCAGCTTCGCGCCCTTCTGGCCGATGATCATGGCCTTGTGCATGTCGCGATCGACGAGGATCGTCGCGAAGATACGGCGCAGGCGCCCTTCGGTTTCGAACTTGTCGATCAGCACGGTGCTCGTGTAGGGCAGCTCGTCGCCGGTCCAGCGGAAGACCTTTTCGCGCAGGATTTCGGCCGCGAGGAAGCGTTCGCTGCGATCGGTCAGGTCGTCCTCGCCGTAGATCGGCTGGCTTTCCGGCAGGAACGGCTTGATGGTCGCCATCAGACGCTTGATGTCGTCGATGTTTTTCGCCGACAGCGGCACGATCTCGTTGAACTCGCGCAGCGTGCTCATCTGCTGCATGAACGGAAACAGCGAGTCTTTATCCGACACGCGATCGAGCTTGTTCGCGATCAGCAACGTCGGCACCTTCGACGGGATCAGGTCGAGCACCCTCTGGTCGTCGGGGCCGAAGCGGCCCGCTTCGATCACGAACAGGATCGCGTCGACCGAGGTCAGCGTCGACGTGACCGCGCGATTCAGCGAGCGGTTCAGCGCGCCGCTATGTTTGGTCTGGAAACCCGGCGTGTCGACGAAGATGTACTGCGCGTCTTCGAGCGTGTTGATGCCGGTGATGCGATGGCGCGTGGTCTGGGCCTTGCGCGAGGTGATGCTGACTTTCTGGCCGACCAGCGCGTTCATCAGCGTGGACTTGCCGACGTTCGGACGGCCGACGATCGCGACCATGCCGCAGCGAAAACCAGTGGGAGTGGGAGCGTTCATATTCGGACTACGGCAGGTTCGGTTTGGCGCACGCGACGCGCACGCCAATGGCAATCAATGGCCCGCATCGGCGACGCGCGTTTGCACCGCGTCGGCGACGCCGGGTTCGTGTTCGGCAGATGCCGGGGCCGGCGAGGCGGCCGGCACGGGCGCGGAGGTTGCGCTCGATGCAGCAATGCCCGGCGCGGCTTCGCGGCTGCGCTGACGGTCTGCGCCGCGAGCGTGTGACGGTGCGTCGGCTTTGAGGTCGGGGGCTTTGTCCGCGGCGGGTTTTTCGGCCGGCTTGTCGACAGGTTTCTCGCCCGTGTGGACCGAAACCTTGTCGGCTCTCTCCGCCTTGTCGGACTTCTCGGCACGCTCCGGCTTGTCCTGCCCGCTGTACTCCACGTGCGCGGCTCGGATCACGGCCAGAGGCGCACCGACGGCAGCCGGCGCGGCACGCTCGGCCGCAGGCTTTTCAGCGGCCGATTTTTCCATGCCAGGCTTGTCGGCATGGGCTTCCAGCGTGGCAGCCACACGCGCCTCGCCGCGCGCCGTACCGCGCTCACTCTTGCGATCCGGCGTACGCAAATCCAGCGCGGCCTGCACGCCGGTCACGCCCGGCACGATGTCCTGTTCGGCGTTTTTCGCGGCGCGTGCGCCTTTCGAGCGCTTCGACTTCGCGACGACGGCGGGCGCGGCGGCCATTACTTCGTCGAGCGCCTTCTTTGCGGCAGCCTGCTCCGCCGCGCGACGGCTGGCCCCCGAACCTGAAACCTTGACGTCCAGCTTCGGCACCGTGCATTCGACTTCGAACTGCTGATTGTGCGCCGCACCATGCGTGGCGACGACCGTATAGGTCGGCAAAGCAATTTTGTGGCCCTGCAGATACTCCTGCAGCAGCGTCTTCGCGTCCTTGCCGAGCGTGCGCGGGTCGATATGGTCGAGAATCGGCACGTAAAGGCGCTTGATGACCGTCTGGGCGGCATCGAAGCCACCGTCGAGGAATACCGCACCGAGCACCGCCTCGAGCGTATCAGCGAGGATCGAGGGCCGGCGGAAGCCGCCGCTGCGCAGCTCGCCCTCGCCGAGCCGCAGGCCTTCGGAAATATTGAGCGCCTGAGCAATCTCGTAGAGGGACTGCTGTTTGACCAGATTGGCGCGCACGCGCGACAGGTCGCCTTCGTCGAGTTTGCCGAAACGTTGGAACAAAAGCGCAGCCACCGCGCAATTCAGAACGGAGTCGCCGAGAAATTCGAGCCGTTCGTTATGCGTGGAGCTATGACTGCGGTGTGTTAAAGCCTGGCGCAACAATTCCGCATTGCGAAATTCGTAGCGCAAACGGCTTTCCAACGGAGATAGGGGCATGGGCAGAGTATAACGCGGGCGCCTGACCCGGCGGAAACGCGGGGCGCCAGCGGAAAAAGCATGGTGAAGCGGCGTTACCGCGCGTTCTTAAGGTGGTGTGACAACACGCCGCGACCAGGATAACCGGATACCGGCTATTCGCGCGGCGTGTGAGAAGCGATTACGAAACGATCAATGCACTCGACTCACTGAAACGAGCCGATGCGCCGCAGATCGCTGAAGTTCATCCAGATGAAAAACGCGCGACCAACGATATTGCGTTCCGGCGCAAAACCCCAGTACCGGCTATCAGCGCTGTTGTCGCGGTTGTCGCCCATCATGAAGAAATTGCCGGGCGGCACTTTGCAGATCACGCCACGCGCGTTGTACTGGCAGTTGTCGCGAAACGGATAATCTTCCGCGCCAACGATGAACGGAGGCACCGCCGGATTATTCAGAATCGCATTCTTGCGGCCGTCGATATCTTCTTCGAACTGCTTCGCATAACCGAGGCGCTCTTCGTCGAGATAATCGGGCAGCGGCGTTTCGGGCACAGGTTTGCCGTTGATCGTGAGCTTCTTGTCCTGATACTCGATCACGTCGCCCGGCAGACCAATTACGCGCTTGATGTAGTCGACCGATTCGTCCTTCGGATAACGGAACACCACTACGTCGCCGCGCTGGACCGGACTGCCCTGCGTGATCCTCGTGTTGGTGATCGGCAAACGCAGACCATATTCGAATTTATTGACGAGAATGAAGTCGCCCACCAGCAGCGTCGGCACCATCGACCCCGAAGGAATCTTGAACGGCTCGACCACGAACGAGCGCACGACGAACACCACCAGAATCACCGGGAAAAAGCTCGCCGTATATTCGAGCCACCACGGCTGACGCAGCTTGTCGTCACGTAGACGCGCGCGCGTTTGTGCGGCGTTTTCATCGGCGAAACGCTCGCCGATGCGTGCCTGCTGACGATCGAATTCGGCGACTGCGGCTTCCGCCTCGCGGCGCCGTTTCGGCAGAAAAACCAGTTTGTCCGCGACCCATGCGACACCCGTCAAAACGACGAGCACAAAAAGAATCAGCGCGAAATTCATAGGGTTCCGTTATTCAACTTATTTGTCTTCGACACGCAGAATAGCGAGAAAAGCCTCTTGCGGGATTTCAACCGAACCCACCTGCTTCATTCGCTTCTTGCCTGCCTTCTGCTTTTCGAGCAGCTTCTTCTTACGCGTAATATCGCCGCCGTAGCATTTTGCCAGCACGTTCTTACGCAACGCTTTAATGTTTTCGCGCGCAATGATGTTCGAACCGATCGTGGCCTGCACCGCCACGTCGTACATCTGACGCGGAATCAGCTCGCGCATTTTCGCGGCCACTTCGCGGCCACGGTACTGGCTTTGCGAACGGTGCACGATAACCGACAGCGCATCGACCTTGTCACCGTTGATCAGCATGTCGACCTTCACGACGTCCGACGCGCGGTATTCCTTGAACTCGTAATCCATCGACGCATAACCGCGTGAAATCGACTTCAGACGGTCGAAGAAATCGAGCACAACTTCGCCCATCGGGATTTCATACGTGAGCTGGACCTGACGGCCGTGATACTGCATGTTGATCTGGTTGCCGCGCTTCTGCGTACACAGCGTGATCACCGCGCCGACGTAGTCTTGCGGCATGTACAGGTTCACGGTAACGATCGGCTCGCGCACTTCCTCGATCTTCGACGGCTCCGGCATCTTGGCCGGGTTCTCGACCATGAGGGTCGTGCCGTCGCGCTGCAGGACTTCGTAGACCACGGTCGGCGCCGTCGTGATCAGGTCCATGTCGAACTCGCGCTCGAGACGTTCCTGGACGATTTCCATGTGCAACAGACCGAGGAAGCCACAGCGAAAACCAAAACCGAGCGCCTGCGAAACTTCCGGTTCGTACTGCAACGACGCGTCGTTCAGCTTCAGCTTTTCGAGCGAGTCGCGCAGCGCGTCATACTGATTCGCCTCGACCGGGTAAAGACCCGCGAACACCTGTGGCTTCACTTCCTTGAAGCCCGGCAGCGGCTCGGCCGCCGGCTGGTTCACGAGCGTGACCGTGTCGCCGACCTTCGCCGCCGCGAGTTCCTTGATGCCGGCGATGATGAAGCCCACCTGCCCCGCCGATAGCGACTCGAGATCCTTCGACTTCGGTGTGAACACGCCGATATGTTCGACCGGATACTGTGCGCCGGTTGCCATCAGCCGGATCTTGTCCTTCGGACGCAGCGTGCCGTTGACGATGCGCACGAGCATTACGACACCGACGTAGTTGTCGAACCAAGAGTCGATGATCAGCGCCTGCAGCGGCGCTTCCGGATCGCCCTTCGGCGGTGGCACTTTCGCAATCAGTGCTTCGAGCACGTCTTCGACGCCGAGGCCCGTCTTCGCGCTGCAATGCGTGGCGTCGGTCGCGTCAATGCCGATTACGTCCTCAATTTCGGCGATCGCGTTTTCGGGGTTCGCCGCCGGCAAGTCGATCTTGTTCAACACCGGAACCACTTCGACGCCGAGTTCGATGGCCGTGTAGCAGTTGGCGACGGTCTGCGCCTCCACGCCCTGGCTCGCGTCGACGACGAGCAGCGCGCCTTCGCAGGCGGACAGCGAGCGGCTGACTTCGTACGAGAAGTCGACGTGCCCCGGCGTGTCGATCATGTTCAGGTTGTACACCTGCCCGTCGCGCGCGCGATACGTCAACGCGGCGGTTTGCGCCTTGATCGTGATGCCGCGCTCGCGCTCGAGATCCATCGAGTCGAGCACCTGAGCTTCCATCTCGCGGTCGGACAGACCGCCACAAATCTGGATGATGCGATCGGCGAGCGTCGACTTGCCATGGTCGATGTGCGCAATGATCGAGAAGTTACGAATATGATCCATTCAGTGCCGATCAAGCGAAAAGGCGCGCCCGGACAATAGCGGAGCACGCCTTGTAAGTAGGTGAAAAACCTATCTATTTTAGCCGAAAAGCCCATCGGCCGGCGCATCCTGCGAAGCGCAGGCCGAAAGAAAGCGAAGCAGATGCGAGAAATTTACCGTGTGTATTGCGGTGAGTGCCGGCAAAACGCGCATGGATAGCGCGAATCAGGATGCCGCAGCGACACGCGACGCGTGCGCGGCCAATGCCGCCCGCACGCGCACTTCGTCGAAATGGTAGTGGCACAGCTCGACGCCATCGCAGACCAGCACCGGCACCCACTCGTCGTAACGCGCCTCAAGCAGCGGATCGGTGTCGACGTCGATCACCGTCAGCTGGGCGCCGAACTCGGCCAGTAACGGCCCGAGCGCGACGCGCATCTCCTCGCACAGATGGCACCACGCGCGCCCATAAAGCGTGAGCGATGCCGTCGTCGTCATTTCTGCGCGGTGCGCGGGCGAATCGGCACAAACTGGGTGTTGTCGCCACGACGAACCAGCAACGCAACCATCTTTTGCGAATCGAGGTGCGAGGTCAGTTCCTCGAACTGCTTCGCGCTCGTCACATCCGTGTCGCCGACCCGCAGGATGATGTCGCCCTTTTGCAGCCCGACACGTGCGGCCGGACCGTCGACCGCGTCGATCTGCACGCCGTTCTGAATCTTCAGCGCCTTCTGCTGGTCGGCAGGAATGTCGCTGACGGCGACGCCGAGCGCGTTCGTCGCGCGCTGCTTCGGCGCCTGCGGTTTCTTCTGATCCGTCTTCGCGACCTTGTCCGGCTGCATTTCAGCGATCGTGACCGGCAGGTCGCGCGTTTGACCCTTGCGCCAGACCGTGATCGACGTCTTCGTGCCCGGCTTCGTATCGCCAACCATGCGCGGCAAGTCCGTCGCGGTGTCGACCGGATGGCCGTTGAACTTCAGGATGATGTCGCCCGGCTGCACACCAGCCTTGTCGGCCGGGCCGCCCGGCTCGACGCTGCTAACGAGCGCGCCCTGCGCCTTCGGCAGACCGAGCGAGTCCGCGACGTCTTTGGTCACTTCACCGATTGCCACCGCGATGCGGCCGCGCACCACCTTGCCCGAACTCTTCAGCTGATCGGCCACGCGCATTGCTTCGTCGATCGGAATCGCAAACGAAATGCCCATGAATCCGCCGGTGCGGCTATAGATCTGCGAATTGATGCCGATCACTTCTCCCTGCATGTTGATCAGCGGACCGCCCGAGTTGCCCGGATTGACGGCCACGTCGGTCTGGATGAACGGCAGGTAGTCGCCCGTGTCGCGCCCCTTCGCGCTCACGATGCCCGCCGTCACTGTGTTTTCGAGACCGAACGGCGAACCGATCGCGACGACCCATTCGCCGACGCGCACCTTGTTCGAATCGCCGATCGTGATGGTCGGCAGGTTCGACGCGTTGATCTTCACGACGGCGACATCGGTACGGTCGTCGACGCCGATCAGCTTCGCCTTGAATTCGCGCTTGTCTGTCAGCGTCACGTAGATCGTGTCCGCATCGTCGATGACGTGCGCATTGGTCATCACGTAACCGTCCGCCGACAGGATGAAGCCCGAGCCAACGCCACTATTCTGTTCGGCGTCGGCGTTGTCCGGCGTATCCGGGCTGCCGCCGCTACCGCCGCCACCGCCGCCACCGCCGTTATCACCACCGTGCGGCGACTGCGGGGACTGCGGCATCGGAATCCCGAAGAAGCGACGGAAGAACTCCGACATGTCCCCGTCGTCCATACCCGGCGGCAGGCCGCCGCGTGAACTGCCGCTCGACACATGCGTTGTCGTGCGAATGTTGACGACCGCCGGGCCGACCTTGTCTACGAGGTCAGTGAAGTCGGGCAGATTGGCGGCGGGAGCCGCCGACGCCACATGCGGCACAAGCGGCAAACAAGCCGCCACCATTACGGCCGCGAGGAATTTGCGCACCGAGAAAGTCGTCATATCGTAGCAAGCCGAGGGATTTCAGGATTCAGAAGGATTACTTTGGAGCTTTGTATTCTATGGCAGACGCGAACTGCTGCAATGTGGTTTGGGGCACCTCACCCAGCAGGGTAATCCAGAAGTCTCCCTGACGCTTGACCAGTACGTGGGTTGCGCCACTATCGCCCGTGCCTTCCTTGCGCGTATTGTTCTCGACCGGCTCGACGAACACAGAAATCGCCGCGAGGCCGTCGGAAAATACGGCCTGGTCGACCGGGATCGGCGGCTGCCCCGCCTCGCGCGACGCCATTGGGCGGCGCAGCTGGCGGATGATGTGAAAGCCCGGCACCGACGGCGTGATCTGCCAGCCCTGCGCGGCCATGTCGACCGGCTCGACTGGCGGACGCACAACGGTCCAGCCCGCGAGATTTCGAATGCCGTTGACGATATCCGCCTTGTCAACCGGCACGCCGATGCGGACCTGCGAAAACGACAGCTGTTCGAGCACCTGGCCGCTTGGGTCGAGCGTCTGCGCGCGCAGCAGCAGACCGGTCTTTTTGTCGGCCCACAGCTTGTACGCGAAACGGTACGCATCTTTCGGATCGAGCTCCATGACGAGGCTGTCGACGCCCGCGACGCGGTCATCGCCAAGCATCTTCGGCTCGTAGACGGACAGCACCTGCGAGCCGTTCACGGCCAGCAGCGCGGGGAACGAGTCTTTGTTCTGACGCGTTTCAAAGACGACGAGACGCCGCTCCGGCACGAACGTGTACATGTCGTCGTTATGCCGGAGCATTTTGCGCGGCTTGCCGTCGAGACTTTCGAGCTGCTCGAACTCGCCGTCCGTATGCGTGGAGTAGTGGGCAATGCGCGACGTCTGCACGAAATTGCCACGCTGATAGACGAACGCGCCTTCGTAGTTCTGCTGCTGGGCAGCCTGATGGATGCGATCGAGCAGTTCCGCGGCCGTGCGACGGGCGACGACCGCATCGTCTTGTGCGAAGACCCGCGGTGTAGCGGACAACAACACGGCTGCGCAGAACAGAAATGCTGGCAACCGCCCCCAGATAGTCGTTTTATTTAACCGCGGAGTCTGCATCAAACTATTGGCCCTGCGTGGAGACTGAGGCAGCGCGAATCACCGGCATCGAGCCTGCCATCACCGGTTGTTGCGCGAACTGCTGATGAGCTTCGAGGTATTGATCGAGGCTCGCGTCGCGAATGATGTTTGAGTCCTGCGACGCGGGCACCGACGCCATGGCGACTCGCTGCACCGCGTCGCCGTGCGATTGGAGCGAAGCCAGTTGGGCGCCGGGACCACCCGACACGCCCTGCAACTGCGGCACGACGATCCAGGTCAGCGTAGCGGCCGCGGCGGCGACGGCAAACGCCGGCACGACACGGCGGCGCAGCCCGAGCAGGCGCCGCGTGACCGACGCGGACGCGGCGGCTGGCGCCAGCACGTGCGGCTCACTTTCGAGACGCGCAGCGAAGCCGCTCAGAAATGCGCTGCTCCTTGCGGGGCTGACCGCCAGATCGTCGGAACGCAGCGCATCGCCGATCAGGTGGTAGCTCGACCAGGCGGCACGATCGTCGCCGTCGAGGTCCGCAAGAAACTTGTCCAGATTCAGATGCTCTTCACCGAACAGCTCACCGTCGACGAAAGCGGACAGACGCTCGCCGTGCGAGCCCACTTGCGATTGCATCGAGACCGACCCCATGATGCTCCCCATCTTTCCAAATAACCCGTAGTGACACCACTAATCCAGATATTGCACCGCTGCCCCGCTAGGCCGCTCAGATACATCTACCAGCGCTTGCCCTCGGGTGTGTCAAGCAACGGTCGCAATTTTGCCGCAATGGCTTCGCGAGCGCGGAAAATTCGTGATCTGACTGTGCCAATTGGGCAACCCATCATCTCCGCGATTTCCTCGTAGCTCAAACCCTCAATTTCTCGAAGAGTAATGGCGGTGCGCAATTCTTCCGGTAAAACCGCCATCGCAGCATTGACCGTCTCGGCGATCTGCTTGCTCATCAACATCGACTCAGGCGTGTTGATATCCCTTAGTTGGTCGGCGTCTGAGAAAGTTTCAGCTTCTTCAGCATCCGCTTCGGTCGAGGTCGGTGCGCGCCGTCCCTGGGTGGCAAGGTAGTTCTTCGCGGTGTTGACCGCAATCCGGTACAACCACGTATAAAACGCCGACTCGCCGCGAAACTGCGGCAACGCGCGATACGCCTTGATAAAAGCGTCCTGCGCGACGTCTTCGACTTCAGCGGGATCCCGCACGAGACGCGAGATCAGCCGGAGAATCTTGCGGTGGTATTTGGAGACCAGAAGCTCGAACGCGGCCTTGTCGCCCTTCTGGACGCGCTCGACCAGCACCTGATCAATTTCTTTTTCGCTCACCTGATAAATCCGTTAACTATAGGGCGCATGGCGGGGGACCATTGTAGCGTCCCCCTCGTGAGGGCACGTTACTACGGTAACAGCGGTTACAGTCGTTACAGTCAGGCGCCGGCCACACGCCGGCCTAGCACGGAAAGTTCGCGGAAAAGAGTAGGCGGCAGCGCGTCGGCCGCAAGCAGTATGACGCGTGTGCGACCGTGGGGCCTGAGCGCGGGTCCGCGCCCTTGACCACTATTTGGCTCGAGCGCGAGCACCAGCAAGCGGCCGCTCCACTGCGCGCAACCGACCACGCGGCCTCGCGCGAGCAACGCACCCGCGCGGTTCCAGGCGGAAATCTCGCCCTTCGCGATATGCAGCGAGATGGGCTGCGCCGCGTCATACTTTGCCGCGCAAAGCGCGAGCAGCGCTGCCAGGGCAAGCGTCAACGGAGCGGCCTGCCCCGCGCCCAGCCGCGGCGCGAGGCAAGTGTAGACGGCTAACGTCACAATCAGCACGAACACCCCCGCCGTGGCACGCAGTGCGACCGAGGGACGCAGCGCAATCCGCCGCGTCACCCTGCCCAACGTCACTGGTTCGGGGGAAAGCGCCGGCGAAGCCGGCGTCGTGAACTGACGCGTCACCCGTGATCAGGTCAGGCGCGCTTGAACACCAGCGTGCCGTTCGTGCCGCCGAACCCGAACGAGTTCTTCAGCGCGACGTCGATCTTCATTTCCCGCGCGGTGTTCGCGCAGTAATCGAGATCGCAAGCCGGGTCCTGGTTGAAGATGTTGATGGTCGGAGGCGAGACCTGGTGATGCACGGCGAGCACCGTGAACACCGACTCCAGACCGCCGGCGCCGCCCAGCAGGTGACCCGTCATCGACTTGGTCGAGTTGACGACCATGTTTTTCGCATGGTCGCCGAACGCCCGCTTGATGCCGGTCGTTTCCGCCAGATCGCCGAGCGGCGTAGACGTGCCGTGCGCGTTCAGGTAGCTCACCTGATCGCCATTGATGCCCGCGTTCTTCAGCGCGGCGAGCATGCAGCGGCGTGCGCCGTCGCCATCTTCGAGCGGCGCGGTCATGTGATACGCATCGCCGCTCATGCCGTAGCCGCCGATTTCCGCGTAGATCTTCGCGCCGCGCGCCTTTGCGTGCTCGTACTCTTCGAGCACCATCACGCCCGCGCCTTCGCCGAGCACGAAGCCGTCGCGATCCTTGTCCCACGGACGGCTCGCGGTCGCCGGATCGTCATTGCGTTGGGACAGCGCGCGCGCCGCCGCAAAGCCGCCGATACCGAGCGGCGACACGGTCGATTCCGCGCCACCGGCGATCATCACGTCGGCATCGCCGTATTCGATCAGGCGCGAAGCCTCGCCGATGCAGTGCAGACCGGTCGTACACGCGGTAACGATCGACAGATTCGGACCCTTGATGCCGAACTTGATCGACAGGTGCCCGGAGATCATATTGATGATCGAAGCCGGCACGAAGAACGGCGAAATGCGACGCGGGCCACGATTGAGCAATTCGGTTTGGGTGATTTCGATCATCGGCAGACCGCCGATGCCTGAACCGACCACCACGCCAATGCGCTCCGAATTCTCGTCGGTGACTTCGAGGCCGCTGTCCTGCATCGCCTGGATGCCCGCAGCCACGCCGTAATGGATGAACGTATCCATGTGGCGCGCTTCCTTACCGGGGATGTAGTCCTCGATATTGAAGCCCTTCACCTCGCCGGCGAAACGAGTCGAGAAGTTCGACGCATCGAACTTCGTGATATTGGCAATCCCAGACTTGCCGGCGACCAGATTGGCCCAGCCATCGGCAACATTATTGCCAACAGGCGAAATCAGCCCCAGGCCTGTAACAACAACACGACGGCGGCTCACGGTAACCCCTTTTTCATAGATGACAAAAGCAAAAGCCACAGCGGCCACAGGAATCGCCCTGTGTGCCCTGTGGCTGTTTAAGTCGGCAATCGCGCGAAAAGTTGCGCTGTCAACATCGCTGGCTCCTGCGTGGCAAGTGGCGCGGTGCATGGTGTGCCAACAGACACTTCCAATAGCGTCGACCCTGCTGGCGCCGGCAAGCGGCACGGCAGGGCGTCATGCGCGGCCCGTGCAGAAACGCAGGTGCGAATGACCTTAGGCCTTGACGTTCGCGCGAGCGTAATCGATCGCTTGCTGAACGGTGGTGATCTTCTCGGCTTCTTCATCCGGAATTTCCATGCCGAATTCGTCTTCGAGGGCCATCACGAGCTCAACGGTGTCGAGCGAGTCGGCGCCGAGATCGTTCACGAACGACGCTTCGTTCTTGATTTCCGCTTCCGCAACGCCCAGTTGTTCCGCGACGATCTTCTTGACGCGCTGTTCGATATTGTCCATTACCCCTCCAAGGGAAAAGAAGTTCAAAAATACTGGTGCGCGCATTTTATCAGGTTTGACCCGGCAAAAAAGCGGCGCATCGGGTTCCTGTCAACGCATGCGCCTCGTGCTTTCTGCAAACGCATCAAGGCGCGGATAGTAACCGAAATTGGTTACTGCATATACATGCCACCGTTCACGTGCAGCGTCGTGCCGGTGATGTAGCCCGCTTGCGGCGACGCGAGGAACGCGACCGCATGCGCGATGTCTTCCGGGCTGCCGAGACGGCCCAGCGGAATTTGAGTTTTCAGCGCGGTCTGCTGCTCTTCGGGCAGCGCCTTCGTCATGTCGGTATCGATAAAACCAGGCGCCACGCAATTGACCGTGATGCCGCGGCTACCGATCTCGCGCGCGAGCGCACGCGTCATGCCCGCGACGCCGGCCTTCGCGGCCGCATAGTTGATCTGCCCGGGGTTGCCGGCCGAGCCGACCACCGACGTGATGTTGATGATGCGGCCGCCCTTCGCTTTCATCATCGGGCGTAGCACCGCGCGCGAAAGGCGGAACACCGACTTCAGATTGGTGTCGATCACCGCGTCCCAGTCGTCGTCCTTCATGCGCATCGCCAGTTGGTCCTGGGTAATGCCGGCGTTGTTCACGAGCACGTTGAGTGCGCCGAATTCCTTGACCGCGCCGTCGATCAGCGCTTCGGCCGCGGCCGCGTCGTTGACGTCGAGGACCGCACCGCGACCGTTCACGCCGGCCGCCTTGAACGCTTCGGTGATCGCCGTCGCGCCGCTTTCGCTCGTCGCGGTGCCGATGACCGTCGCGCCCTGATGCGCGAGCTCCATCGCGATCGCACGGCCGATGCCGCGCGACGCGCCCGTCACGATTGCGATCTGCTTGTCGAGAGTCTTTTCCATCTGTCAGTCCGGATGCCCTTCAAATAGGGCTCATTGATTCTTGTTGATTCTTCTGCCGAGGGATGCCGCTCCCGCGCGCTCAGCCTGCCGTCACGAGCTTCAGCGTTTCTTCGAGCGAGGCGGGATCGAACACCGACGCGCCGACGAGATTGCCGTCGATGCGCTTGGTCAAACCTGCAAGGACCTTACCCGGACCGCATTCGATCACGTGCGTGACGCCCTGCGCGGCCATCGCCTGAACGCTCTCGACCCAGCGCACCGGACCAGCCGCCTGGCGCACCAGCGCGTCCTTGATCCCAGCGGGCTCGTTGACCACCGCGACGTCGACGTTGTTGATGACGGGGATCGACGGCACCCGCACGTCGATGCTCGCGAGGTATTCGCGCAATTGATCCGACGCGGGCTTGAGCAGCGACGAGTGGAACGGCGCCGACACCGGCAACGGCAACGCGCGCTTCGCGCCCTTCGCCTTCGCGACTTCGCAGGCCTTCTCGACCGCGGCCTTGTGGCCCGCGATCACGACTTGCGCCGGCGCGTTGAAATTGACCGCTTCGACGACACCCGCCACCGACGCTTCCGCGCAGACCGCGCGCACGGTGTCGTCGTCGAGGCCGAGAATTGCGGCCATGCCGCCTTCGCCCACCGGCACCGCGGTTTGCATCGCCTGCGCGCGGAAACGCACGAGCGGCACCGCATCGCGAAACGCGAGCGCGCCGGCCGCGACGAGCGCAGTGTATTCGCCGAGGCTATGACCGGCGACGATCGCCGGCGCGGGGCCACCCGCCTGCTGCCACGCGCGATAGATCGCGTAGGCTGCGGTCAGCATGACCGGTTGGGTGTTGGTGGTGAGATTGAGATCTTCGGCGGGGCCTTCGGCGATCAGCTTGCCGAGGTCCTGGTTGAGTGCGTCGGAAGCTTCCTGAACCGTCTCACGCACGATTGCATGATCGGCGAATGCGTTCAGCATGCCGACTGCCTGCGAACCCTGCCCAGGAAAAACGAACGCAAATTTCATATCGTCCCCAAATTCTGTTTAATCGGATGTGGCGGCCGGCCGCGCGCGCTGCATGGCGCGCGCGTTGCTCCGGCCGCAGGGCGCCGCCAGCGGCGCCCTGCGATGCGTCTCGCGCTCAGTAGCGGATGACCGACGCGCCCCACGTGAAGCCGCCGCCGACGCCTTCGATCAGCACGTTCTGGCCGCGCTTGATGCGGCCGTCGCGCACCGCGACGTCGAGTGCAAGCGGAATGGACGCCGCCGACGTATTGCCGTGCTCGCCCACCGTGACAACCATGCGCTCCTGCGGCAGGCCGAGCTTGCGGCAAGTGCTTTGCATGATGCGGATATTGGCCTGATGCGGAATCAGCCAGTCGATCTGCTCGGGCTTCAGATCGGCTTTTTCCAGTGCTTCGATGGCGACCTTCTCGAGCACGTTGACCGCGAGCTTGAACACCGCCTGGCCGTCCATGTGCAGGAACGCGCTGCCCGCGACCACGCCGCCGTTCACGTTGCCCGGTGTGCAGAGAATGTTCGAATGGCTGCCGTCAGCGTGCAGCGCGCTTGCCAGCACGCCCGGTTCGTCGGACGCCTGCAGGATAACCGCGCCCGCGCCGTCGCCGAACAGCACACAGGTGGTGCGGTCATTGAAATCGAGAATGCGCGAGAAAGTTTCCGCACCGACCACGAGCGCCGTGCGATGCTGACCGCTGCGAATCAGGCTGTCCACGGTCGCGACCGCGTAAGCGAAGCCGGAGCAGACCGCCTGTACGTCGAACGCGGCGCCGTGATTCTTGATGCCGAGTTTGTTCTGCAGCAGGCAAGCGGTGCTCGGGAACACGAAGTCCGGCGTGGAGGTGGCGACGACGATCAGGTCGATGGACTGCGGATCGATGTCCGCCGCTTCGATCGCACGCTGCGAGGCGATCAAGGCGAGGTCGCTGGTCGTGACGTCCGGATCGGCGAAGTGACGCGCATGGATGCCCGTGCGCGCGACGATCCATTCGTCGCTGGTCTCGACACCTTGCCTCGCGAGACGCTCGGCCAGATCCTGATTGGTGACGCGGTTGGGCGGCAAGCAGCTGCCGGTGCCGAGCACGCGGGAGTAGATTGTGAATTGAGCCATTATGCCTTCGAGGATTGCGCAGCGTAGGGCTCGGCCGGCTGGCCTGCGATCGGGCTTGCGTGACCCGCACCGCTTGCGTCGCGCGCTGCCTGTTCGAGAGAACCCGCATTCTCTTCCATCGCTCGCGCAAGGCGCTCCAGCACGCCGTTTTTGACGGCATCATACCCGCGTTTGATGGCCCACTCAAACGCGTAGGCATCGGCGGAACCGTGGCTTTTGATCACGAGGCCACGCAAGCCGAGCAGCGCGGCGCCATTGTATTGCCGATGATCGACGCGTTTCTTGAAACGCATCAATACCGGCAGCGCGAGCACCGCCATCACCTTGGTCAGCCATGACCGGCCGAATTCTTCCTTGATGATGTTGGACAGCATCTGCGCAAGACCTTCCGACGTCTTTAGCGCGACATTGCCGACAAAGCCATCGCAGACGATTACGTCGACGGTGCCCTTGTAGATGTCGTCGCCTTCGACATTGCCGTGAAAGTTCAGTGTACTCGCACGCAGCAGTTCACCGGCGCGCTTGATGATGTCGTTGCCCTTGATGACTTCTTCGCCGATGTTGAGCAGGCCAATGGTGGGCCGCTCCTTGCCCTCGAGCGCGGACACGAGCGCGTGCCCCATCTCGGCGAACTGCAGCAGGTGCTGCGGCTCGCAGTCGACGTTGGCACCCAGGTCGAGCATCATCGTATAGCCGGTGGGATTGGGCAGGGCGGACGCGATGGCCGGACGTTCGATGCCCGACAGCGTTTTCAGCACATAACGCGAGACCGCCATCAGTGCACCGGTATTGCCGGCGGAAATGCAGGCTTGAGCCTCGCCTTCCTTGACGCGGGTCAGCGCCACACGCATCGACGAATCTTTTTTCTTGCGCAGCGCGACCTCGACCGGATCGTCCATCGCGACGACCTCGGTAGCAGGCACGACGGTCAGCGCCGGCAGATCCTGAGCCTTGAGCTTCTTCAGCTGCGCACGAATCGCACTTTCAATGCCGACGAGCAGCAACTGCGCATCGGGATGCGAACGAACGAAGTTGACGGCAGCGGGAACGGTCACGGACGGGCCGTGGTCGCCACCCATGCAATCTATCGTGAGCTTTACTGTCATGGAGTGCGACGAATTTCAGACGCTCTGCTTGGAATCGCGGGAAGCGCTACAGCGCCAACTGCGATCGACACAAAAAAGCGGCAGTTGAATGCCGCCTTCTTGCCGAACCAGGAAAATGTCAAGCGAGCCGATCGCTTCGCGAAACGCCACAGGGCGCATCGCAGTCAACGATTAGTCGTTCTTCGTCTTGACGACTTTCTTGCCGCGATAGTAGCCGTTCGGGCTGATGTGGTGACGCAGATGCACTTCGCCCGTGCTCGGCTCGACAGCCAGCGGCGCTGCCGTCAGGAAATCGTGCGAACGGTGCATGCCGCGCTTCGACGGCGACTTCTTGTTTTGTTGAACTGCCATGACTAAAACTCCAAAAAATTTTCCGAATTCTAACACAGCCCGATACGGTCTTAACTACTGGCCAAGTGGCCAATATGCCCGCATCGCGCCCCCTGCAACTGTTTAGTGCTTCTTGCCGCCCGACTCGTCGCGCTTCAGACTTTCGAGCGCCGCGAACGGATTGCGCCGCTCGTTGGACTGATTCGACTCGCTGGCACCGCCAGCCTCGTCCGGCGCGGCTTCGTCGCCCTCACCTTCGCTGCCATCGGCGCCCGAGACAAGACTCTCGTGCACTTCAGGGCAGATCTCATGTTTGGGCACGAGCGGCAAGGAAAGCAGCAACTCTTCTTCGATCAAGTCGATGAGATCGAACTGGCGCGAGCCCACGATCACCTCGACTTCATCCTCGTCCAGCGGAAACTCTTCAGCTTCCGCCTCCGTATTGACGATCCGGTAAGTTGCATCGACGTTGAACGCCTGCGAATACGGCGTCAAGCACCGCTGGCATTCGAGCCACGCGGCACCGTGAATCGCCAGCCGCAGATAAGGCTGGGGACCTTCGGTGCCATCGTCCTGCAATTCCGGCTGCGTCGTCCCTTCGGCCTGCCATGTGAACGCGGTGTCGCGATCTGGCGCTTCCGCCGGGACTTCGTTTAACATGCGCGGCAGTTGCGAAACGCGCACGACACCCGCGGCCTGGCGCCCGCTCCGCGTAAATTCGAACAGATCGAGTTCATGCGGGTCGGACAGACCTGCAGGTTTGCCAGGATGTTGAGTCATGTGCGCTCCTGCGTCGGCAAGTATGTTGCCGGGGTGATTCGCGAAGGACGATCAGATCCGCCGCGAAGATAATCCGGTGTGCGAGGCAGCCAGTGGAGCCCGCGGCCATTACGTCCAACCCTGCTGCGCCTCCGTCAAACGCCCGAAAGCCGCTGAACGCGCCGAGACCCTTCAAGCGCAAGCATACCGTGAAGAGCCCAAAATCATATCCGTTTTGTCTTTTCGAGTCAAACACTTAAGCCCGTACGCGCGCGAGCCTCTCGCGGCCCCGTACGACCCGCCTCCCCCGTTGCCCGCACACCATGTCTGATTCCTCCAAACGCCCGCCACGCCTGATTCTGGCGTCGAGTTCGCGGTATCGCCGCAAGTTGCTCGAACGCCTGCGCGTGCCGTTCGACGTCGTCGTGCCCGCGATCGACGAAACCCCACTCGCCGGCGAAACGCCCGAAGCCACTGCGCTGCGCCTCGCCGAAGCCAAAGCCCGCGCGGTCGCCCAGGGGCTCGCCGCCGACGAACGCGCGCTGGTGATCGGCTCGGACCAGGTCGCCACCTACGACGGCCTTCAGATCGGCAAGCCCGGTACGCACGAAAAGGCCCTCGCGCAATTGCAGGCGATGCGCGGCCG
Source organism: Paraburkholderia sp. HP33-1 (assembly GCF_021390595.1). NCBI lineage: Bacteria > Pseudomonadati > Pseudomonadota > Betaproteobacteria > Burkholderiales > Burkholderiaceae > Paraburkholderia > Paraburkholderia sp. HP33-1. Next base: position 2,450,693 of record NZ_JAJEJR010000001.1, read on the forward strand.
CGACGTACTGTTCCATAGTGCGCTGTGCCTGTTCGACAGCGCGTCGGACTGCGCGCGAAGCGTCGACGTGATCACCCGCGTGCGGTTCCGCAACCTGCCGGACGCGGCGCTCGACGCCTACCTGCGTGCCGAAACGCCGTACGACGTGGCCGGAAGCGCCAAATCAGAGGGGCTCGGCATCGCACTGCTGGACGCCATCCATTCCGACGACCCGACCGCGCTCGTCGGCCTGCCGTTGATCGCGCTGTCGAACATGCTGCTCGCGGCCAACTATCCGCTTCTGGGGGCGCGATGACCGGCACGCTCTATCTGATTCCAAACACGCTCGGCGAAGGCGACGCGAGCGCGCTCGATCTGGTGCTGCCCGCGCCCGTGCGCGCCCGCGCGGCGTCGCTGCACTATTACATTGGTGAAAACGCGAAAACAACGCGCGCGTTCCTGAAAAAGGTCGGCACCGAACGGCCGATTCAGGAAATCGAGATTCGCGAACTGAACGTCAATACGCCGGCCGGCGAGATCGACAAGCTGCTCGCACCGCTGCTCGCGGGCACCGATGCGGGCCTCGTCTCCGAAGCCGGCTGCCCGGCGGTCGCGGATCCGGGCGCGCTGCTCGTGCGACGCGCGCACGAGCGCGGGGTTAAGGTCGTGCCGCTGGTCGGGCCGAGTTCGATTCTGCTGGCGCTGATGGCATCAGGGCTGAACGGCCAGAGCTTCGCGTTTCACGGCTATCTGCCCGTCGACGCCGCCGAGCGCGCCAAGCGGCTGCGCGATCTCGAGCAACAGTCGCGCAAGAGCAAGCAGACGCAGATTTTCATCGAAACGCCGTACCGGAATCGCGCATTGCTCGATACGCTGCTCGCGTCCTGCGCGCCGTCGACGCTCGTCTGCGTGGCGGTCGATCTGACGCTGCCGACCGAGGTGATCGCGAGCCGGACTGTCACCGACTGGAAAAAGAAGCCCGAAATCGACCTGCATAAGCGGCCGGCGATTTTTCTGATTCTGGCGACCTGAGCGCAGACACCGGCCAGACAGGGAAAAGCGGCCAGAGAGAGGAGACGCCGCGCACAATGACAAAGCCCGCGCAACCGGCCAGGCCAGTCGCGCGGGCTTTCTTATAACTGCGAACTCAACGCAGATTCATCTTCTCGCCAAGCGCCATCGCCCGAACTGCGCCGGCGCCGACCGCCGCGCCGAACTTGCGCGCAACACGATCCGAAATGCTCTCTTTTACCGTGTAATCAACGATATCCGGCGCCTTGAAGATTTCACGCGCAACGTAATCCGCATCGCCGAAACCGTCCGCGAGACCCAGTTCGACGCTCTTCTGCCCCGTCCAGAACAGGCCCGAGAACATATCCGGCGTCTCATGCAGACGCTTGCCGCGTCCCTGACGCACCGCGTCGATGAACTGTGCGTGGATCTGATCGAGCATATCCTGCGCATGTGCGTCCATCTTCGGCGTTTCCGGCGAGAACGGATCGAAAAAGCCTTTGTTCTCGCCCGATGTGTGCAGGCGGCGCTGAATCCCCAACTTGTCCATCAGTCCGGTGAAACCGAAGCTGTCCATCAGCACGCCGATCGAACCGACGATGCTCGCCTTGTCGACATAGATCTTCTCTGCTGCCGCGGCCGCGTAGTAGCCACCCGATGCGCACGTATCGCCGACGACGACGTACAGCGGGATCGACGGATATTTGCCGCGCAGCCGCCGAATCTCGCTGTTGATGATGCCCGCCTGCACCGGACTGCCGCCCGGGCTGTTGCAGTAAAGGATCACACCAGCGGTATCGGAGTCTTCGAACGCGGAATCGAGCGCGGTGTTGATATCTTCGGCGTTTGCACTCGCATCCGTCGCGATCTCGCCGTTAAGCGAAACCATTGCCGTATGACGGCCAGTGGTCGCGACCCGCTCGCCCGAGAAGTTCAGCACGCCCCACGCGGCCAGTGCGAGTACGGCGAGGAACACAAAGCGGAAGAAAATTCGCCAACGCCGCGCGGCGCGTTGCTCGTTGATCGCGGCGAGCGCGATGCGCTCGAGCGCGGCCCGTTCCCAGCCCGGCTCGTCGGCGGGCGTACGGGAACGGCCGCCCGAGTTTGGGTCCTTTTCGGGGGTTAAATTGTCGGACATGCGGGCAGTGGAAAGATTGAAAAGGAAATCAGCGCGTGACCGGCAGCAATTCGCCGTCAGGCAGCCAGAATACCGCACGACCCTCGGGCGTATCGCGCTCCTCGACCTGCACGGGACGCAACCTGGCCCCGCGACACGGACCACCGACGCATTTGCCGGTATCCGGCGCGTAAATCGCGCCATGTGTCGCGCACATCAAGTATAAACCGGACGATTCGAAGAACTGCCCTTCCTGCCAGTCAAGCTCCATCGGCACGTGGGCGCAGCGGTTCAGATAGCCGTATGCGCGACCATCATAGCGGACGAAAAACACCACGACGTCCTGCCCGCCGAGCCGCGCGTCGCGCCGGATGCCGTCACCGCCGTCGACCAGCTCGTCAGCCGCGCAGATGCGCACGACCTGCGCAGCGACGGAAGCAGCGGTGTGCACGCCGTCAGCGCTCATGCGTTCTCCCGCAGCCAGCCGGACAAATCGCTGACGCTCGCCGCGACGAACTTCGGCGACATCGCATTCAGCGAAATTGCCGGATGCGCGCCGTAGGTCACGCCAATCCCCGCCACGCCGGCATTGAGCGCCATCTGCAGGTCGTGTGTCGTATCGCCGATCATCACCGTGCGCGCCGTGTCCTGCCCCAATTCGCGAGTCAGCTCGTGCAGCATCGCAGGATGCGGCTTCGAGAAGGTTTCGTCAGCGCAGCGCGTGCCGTCGAACAGGCTCGTCAGGCGCGCCTGGTCGAGCGCGCGATTCAGGCCAACGCGGCTCTTGCCGGTCGCGACCGCAAGCAGATAGCCGAGGTCACGCAACTCCTGAAGCATCTCGCGCACGCCCGGGAACAGCTCGGTAGTCTGGTCTTTTACCAGATAATGGAAGCGGTAGCGCTCCGATAGCCGCGGATAGTCGGCAGGATCAAGCGTCGGCGCGGCAAGCTGCAGCGCGTCGCGCAGGCCGAGGCCGATCACGTAGCTCGCGGCTTCGTCGGCGGGAACCGGCAGGCCGAGGTCGCGGCACGCCGCCTGAATGCTGCGCGTGATGTGCACGGTCGAATCCATCAGCGTGCCATCCCAGTCAAACACGATCAGATCAAATTGTTCTCTAGCCATGCAAGGTCGTCTCCGGGTTGGACCCAGTGCGTAGTTCGTTGAGTTGCTGGATAAAGCCGCGGCAGTCGGCCGGCAGCGGCGCATCCAGCTGCAGCGGCGCGCCAGTGGCCGGATGCGTCAGCTTGAGCCGGTAAGCGTGCAGAAACATGCGTTTGATGCCCGGCTTCGCGTTAGCGCGCGCAAGCGCCTTGTTCAGCGCGAAATCGCCATATTTCGCGTCGCCGACGATCGGTAGCGCCAGATGTTGCAGATGAACACGAATCTGGTGCGTACGCCCCGTCTTCAGCTCGGCCTCCAGCAGCGCATAGTGCGGCCAGCGGTCGACCAGATTGAAGATCGTGTGGGAAGCGAGGCCATCGGCCTGCACGCGCACGCGGCGCTCGCCGTCAGCGGTCAGGTACTTGTGCAGCGGCTCCTTCACCGCGCGACGGCGGCCCCAGTCGCTCGCCCACTCGCCATGCACGCATGCGTAGTAGCGCTTGTCCATCCGGTTCTCGCGAATCTGCTCATGCAGATTGACGAGCGCCGAGCGCTTCTTCGCGAGCATCAGGATGCCCGAGGTCTCGCGATCCAGCCGATGCACGAGTTCGAGGAATTTCGCCTGCGGCCGCGCCTCGCGCATCTGTTCAATCACGCCGAATGCAACACCGCTGCCGCCGTGCACCGCGACACCGGCCGGCTTGTCGATCACGAGCAGATGCTCGTCTTCGAACAGGATGTGAAAGCCGCCGGCGGGCACCGGCACATGGGCTGCGGCTTCGTTCGGCTGGGCGACGCGGATCGGCGGCACACGCACGAGATCGCCCAGTTCGAGACGGTACTGCGCGTCGATCCGGCCCTTGTTCACGCGCACTTCACCGCTGCGCAGGATCCGATAGATATGGCTTTTCGGCACGCCCTTGCAGACGCGCAGCAGGAAATTGTCGATGCGCTGACCGGCCGAGCTGTCGTCGATCTCGATCAGCGAGACCTGGTCGCTTGAAACCGAGCCTTCGACCGCGCCTGCAACCGATCTCTGGGATGTTTTGCCTAACTCTTTCATTCTGAATATAATTTGCCCAGCAGTCTGCGACGGCCGGCGCAGTGTCCGGAATGTGGGTGGACTGCGCGAGCGCAAGCGATAAACCATTATTTTACTTGCGCTGGGGTCTGGTTGCTCACCCTTAAAATGAGATGCAACAAGTTGCACGCACGAAGTCGGCACGCGGCAGGGACGGCGCCCACAGGCGCGTTCGGTCAAGGTCGGCTTCGACGGTAACGGAATTTTGGTAAAAAAGAATTTAGCTTTCAGCTTCGTGATCCGGGTGGTATGACGCCCTGCTGGACGAAGCTGCAAGTCGCGAAAATACGGCGTGCGCCCGAGGCGTCTTGTAGAAAGTACAAGACATGGCGACGTCAAAAGAAGGCGAGACACCCCCAGCAGGAAAAGACGCGCCGCCTGCGCGAACTTCCCGTTGCGGCATGACCGCGGACTTCGACCCTTTGCTCGCGCGCCCATTTGGCGCGCCGGCACCACAGGCCGAAGGCTTATGAAGGTCTGCTGGCAAAACGCGGCGTGTCAGGCCATGATTTGAAGCCGTGTTCGCATGTGCCCTGCGGCACCGCGCCCTTCTTTTTATTGGGGGCGGGCCCTCTCAGGCAATTCTCCCGCCATCTTTCCCGCTCCAGCGTGCTTGTGAAAACACAATAAGACGCGGCACGCCTGCCTCCTCCGCTCTCGCGACTGACAACCGCGCAGCTGGACCGGCGAGGCCGCTCTGGAGTCGTTCAATGAAACGAATGTTGTTCAATGCGACGCAGCAGGAAGAGCTGCGCGTCGCCATCGTCGATGGGCAAAAACTCATCGACATTGACATCGAAACTGCCGGCCGCGAACAGCGCAAAGGCAATATTTACAAGGGCATTATCACGCGCATCGAGCCGTCGCTCGAGGCCTGCTTCGTCAATTACGGCGAAGACCGCCACGGCTTCCTGCCGTTCAAGGAAGTCGCCCGCCAGTACTTCCGCGAAGGCGTTGACATGCGTTCCGCGCGTATCCAGGACGCGCTGAAGGAAGGTCAGGAACTGATCGTCCAGGTCGAAAAGGAAGAACGCGGCAACAAGGGCGCAGCCCTGACCACGTTCATCTCGCTCGCCGGCCGCTATCTGGTGCTGATGCCGAATAACCCGCGTGGCGGCGGCGTGTCGCGCCGGATCGAAGGCGACGACCGTCAGGAACTGCGCGAAACCATGGCGCAGCTGCAACTGCCGGAAGGCATGAGCATCATCGCGCGCACGGCCGGCATCGGGCGCAGTGCCGAAGAGTTGCAGTGGGACCTGAACTACCTGATGCAACTGTGGCGCGCGATCGAAGCCGCGTCGCAAAGCGGCGCGAGCGGTCAGCCGATGCTGATCTATCTCGAATCGAGCCTCGTGATCCGCGCGATTCGTGACTACTTCCAGCCGGATATCGGCGAAATCCTGATCGACACCACCGAAATCCATGACCAGGCACGCGCCTTCATGGATATCGTGATGCCGGACAACGTCGGCAAGGTGAAGCGCTACCACGACGACGTGCCGCTCTTCTCGCGCTTCCAGATCGAGCACCAGATCGAAACCGCCTACTCGCGCACGGTGCCGCTGCCGTCGGGTGGAGCGATCGTGATCGACCACACCGAAGCACTCGTCGCGATCGACGTGAACTCGGCGCGCGCGACCAAGGGCGCGGACATCGAGGAAACGGCCGCGCGCACGAACCTCGAAGCCGCCGACGAAGTCGCCCGCCAGTTGCGCCTGCGCGATCTGGGCGGCCTGATCGTGATCGATTTCATCGACATGGAATCGGCCAAGAGCCAGCGCGAAGTCGAGCAGCGCCTGAAAGACGCGCTCAAGCACGACCGTGCCCGCGTGCAGATGGGCAAGATCTCGCGCTTCGGCCTGATGGAACTGTCGCGCCAGCGTCTGCGTCCGGCACTGTCGGAAGGCAGCCACGTGACGTGCCCGCGCTGTAACGGCACGGGCCACATCCGCGATACCGAATCGTCCGCGCTGCAAGTGCTGCGGATCATTCAGGAAGAAGCGATGAAGGAAAACACCGCGGCGATCCACTGCCAGGTGCCGGTCGAAGTGACCGCCTTCCTGTTGAACGAGAAGCGCGCCGAAATCAACAAGATCGAGTCGCGTTTCAAGGTCAACGTCGTGCTGATCCCGAACAAGCACCTCGACACGCCGCACTACAAGCTCGAGCGCCTGCGTCACGACGACGCGCGTCTCGACGACCCGCGCGCATCGTGGAAGATGGCCGAAGAAGCGGCCCGCGAGCTCGAATCCGAAACTGGTTACAGCAAGCGCACCGAGGAAGTGAAGCCGAAGCAGGAAGCGGCGGTCAAGGGCATTACGCCCGAGAAGCCGGCGCCGAGCGCACCGGTCCGCCCGGCGGCCACGCCGGCTCCGGTCGCGGTGACACCGGCCAGCGGCGGCTTCATCGGCTGGCTGAAGAATCTGTTCGGCATGCAGCCGGCTGCTCCGGCACCCGCCGCGCCGGCCGCGACCGACAAGCAGGCCCGTCCGCAACGCGGCGAACGCACTGAGCGCGGTGAGCGCACGGGCGAGCGTGGCGGCGATCGCAACCGCAACCGCCGTGGCGGTGCAGGCGGACGCGACGCGGCAGCGCGCGGCGAAGGCGTGACCGGCGGCCGTCAGGCGCAAGGTCAGCAACCGTCGCAGCGTCGCGAGGAACGCGAAGGCCGTGAGGCACGTGAGGGCCGCGAACCGCGCGTTCCGCGTGAACAGCGCGAACCGCGTGAGGCCCGTGAAGGCCGCGAACCGCGCGAGGGCCGCGAGCCGCGTGAAGCACGTGAACCGCGCGAAGGTCGCGAGCGCGACAACCGTGGTGTTGAGCGCGCCGAAGCCGTCGAAGGCACGGCACGCGCCGAGCGCCAGGAACGCGGTGAGCGCCGCGAGCGTGGCGAGCGCGCTGAACGCGTCGAACGAGGCGAGCGCCGCAAGCCGCAGGCGGAAGTCGCCGCGGCACTGACGCAAACCGACGCTCAGGCCGCCGATGAACAGGCGCGCAACCGCGCCGCAGTGGGTGAAAACGGTGCGCCGCTCGATCAGGAAGCGGTCGCGCGTGACGGCGAGGAGCGTCGTCGTCGCCGCCGCGGCCGTCGTGGTGGCCGTCGTGAGCGTGAAGAGGACGTGAACGGCAACCTCGCAGCGGATGTCGCGGAAGCAGAAGGCGACAACGTAGCCGCCGGCGACGAAGCGCCGGTGCGCATCGACCAGCCGCTCGAGCACACGGCTGAAGCCAGCAAGGCAAAAGACGTGACGCCGGTCGAAGTGGTCGTCGCCGCGGTCGCGACGGAAACCGTCGTCGTGACCGAACTGCACGCGGCAGCCGAAACGCCGGCCCTGGCTGCGGAAAATGCCGCAAAGGCCGAAAAAGTAGTGCCGGTCGAAGAGGCTCCGGTGGCATCGATCGAACCGGCAGCGGCGGTGGAACCGGCTGTCCAAGCGCCGGCGGTAGCAGAGCAAGCCGCGCCGGCCGTGAGCGAAGTGGTTGCGCCGGCTGAACCGGTCGCGCATGTCGAAGCGCCGGCAGTCGAGCCGACCTCGCAAATGCAACCTGCCGTCCCGAGCGAACCGCAAGCCGCTCCGGCTGCGCTCGACACCGCGGCTCCGGCCACGATCGTCGAGGCCCCGGCAGCTGAGCCGGCACCACAGGCCGAAATCGTCGAGCCGCAACCGGCCGTCGCAACGGAGCCGGCCGCGGTCGAACCGGCACCCGTCGCCGCGGCTGCGCAGCAGGCTCCCGCCCGCAGCGCCGCACCCGCATCGGCCGATGCATTGAAGCCGGTCCTCGAACAGGCTGGCCTGACCTGGGTCAACACCGACGCCGACAAGCTGCGCGCCGCGCAGGAAGCGGCGGCGCAGACGATCAAGCCGCCGCGCGTGATCCGTGAGCGCAAGGCGTTGCCGCCGGCCGACAGCACGCCGATGCAACAGGTCGAAACGATCAAGCATCCGCAGTAAGCCGCGTCGTTGTCAGTAAAAGAGCCCGCCCTTCCCGGCGGGCTCTTTTTTTGGTGGCCTTTCGTGGCCGCGAGCCGCGTCATGCCGCCCCTGGTATACCCCGACAACGCCCGCCGCAGGCCTGCTGCCACGGGCATTTCCGATAGAATGAATCATCCGCGGTCCGTTCAAGCACCCGACGAAGCACTTCATGTCCCGACGCATCATCCCCGTTGCCGATCTCAGCACGGCGCCGGTCATCGCCGGCCCGACGCAGACGCCTAGCGGCGCGCTGCACGATGCGCTCGCGCGTCCGCTGCGGGATCTGCGCATCTCGGTGACGGACCGCTGCAACTTCCGCTGCGTCTACTGCATGCCACGAGCGGTGTTCGACAAGGACTATGCGTTCCTGCCGCACAGCGCGCTGTTGAGCTTCGAGGAGATCGAACGGCTCGCGCAGCTATTCGTCGCGCATGGCGTCGAGAAGATTCGCCTGACCGGCGGCGAGCCGCTGCTGCGCAAGAACCTCGAATTCCTGATCGACCGGCTCGCTCGCCTGACCACGCCCGCGGGCCGTCCGCTCGATCTCACGCTGACCACCAATGGGTCGCTGCTCGCGCGCAAGGCGCGCAGCCTGAAGGACGCCGGCCTCACGCGCGTGACCGTCAGCCTCGACGCGCTCGACGACGCGCTTTTCCGCCGCATGAACGACGCCGACTTCGCAGTCGCCGACGTGCTCGACGGCATCGCCGCCGCTCACGCGGTCGGGCTCGCGCCGCTCAAAGTGAACATGGTCGTCAAACGCGGTACCAACGACGGCGAAATCGTAGCGATGGCACGGCATTTCAAAGGCACCGGCGCGGTGCTGAGGTTTATCGAGTACATGGATGTCGGCACGTCGAACGGCTGGAACATGGCCGAAGTGCTGCCCTCCGCCTATGTCGTCTCGCGCATCGCCGAACATTTCCCGCTGGTGCCGCTCGAAGCGCACAGCGCCGCCGAAACCGCGCAGCGCTGGGGTTATGTCGACGGCGGCGGCGAGATCGGCGTCATTTCGAGCGTCACGCGCGCGTTCTGCGGCAATTGCACGCGTGCACGTCTGTCGACCGAGGGCAAGCTGTACCTGTGCCTGTTCGCATCGACCGGTCACGATCTGCGCGCGTTGCTGCGCGGCGCCGCGAGCGATGCCGAGATTGCCACCGCCATTGCCGAAATCTGGCAGGGCCGCAACGACCGCTACTCGCAGCTGCGCGGCAGCCAGCCGGCCGATCCGAGCGAGCCGGCCGGGCATCGCGTCGAAATGTCCTACATCGGCGGCTGAGCGGCCGGCGCATGTCCATCACCCGCGAACAGATCACCGGCCTCGTGCTCGCGGGCGGACGCGGCACGCGCATGGGCGGCGTCGACAAGGGGCTGCAGCCGCTCCACGGCGAACCGCTCGCCGCTCACGTGCTGCGGCGCCTCGCGCCGCAGACTGGCCCGCTCATGATCAGCGCGAACCGCCATCACGACACTTATGCGGCGCTCGGCGCACCCTATCGAGCGACGGTCGTCGCCGACAGCCTCCCCGACTTTCCCGGTCCGCTGGCCGGCATGCTCACCGGACTACGCGCCGCCGGCACCGCGTACCTGCTGAGCGCCCCCTGCGATTCGCCGTGGCTGCCCGCCAATCTCGCCGCGTGCCTCGCGCACGCACTCGAAGCGAGCCACGCCGACATCGCCACCGTCACCACCGTCGACGCCCGCGGCGAAAGATCGCTGCACCCGGTGTTCGCACTCATGCGCGTCGCCCTCGCCGACGACCTGGTCACGTTTCTGTCCGCCGGCGAGCGCAAGGTCCGCGCGTGGTACGCGCGCCACACGACGGTCGAAGTCGTCTTTACCGACGAGCGCGCGTTTTACAATGCCAACTCGTTACAAGAACTCGCCGACCTCGAACGTAAACGAGGCCCCGGCTGACATCCGCTCCGGCCGCACGGCAACAGCCGCGCCCGTCTCCGGTCGCGGCGCCCAGCCCTTCATGACCACGCTCAACGACTTTTCCCGCTGCGTCGCGCAGTACGATCCACACGCGCTACCCGTCTCGGCCGCTCAGGCGATTGTCCGGCAGTGGGCGACACCGGTCGCGGCCGTCGAGCGCGTAGCATTGCGTGATGCCCTCGACCGCGTGCTCGCCGCCGACATCGTCTCGCCGATCGACGTGCCCGCGCACGACAACTCCGCGATGGACGGCTATGCGTTCAACCACGCGGCGCTCGCCGGTAGTACGCGAGGCGGCGCGGACAGCGTCGAGCTGACCGTCACCGGCAAGGCGTTGGCCGGACATCCGTTCACGGGCCGCGTTGCGGCGGATCAGTGCGTGCACGTGATGACCGGCGCCTGCATGCCCGCGGGCTGCGACACCGTCGTGCCGCAGGAACGGGTGGTGCGCGACAGCGCGGAGTCCACGTCGATCCGCTTCGCCGCCGGCGCAATTACGGCCGGCGCGAACCGCCGCCGCGCCGGCGAAGATCTCGTGCGCGGCCACGTCGCGCTGCATGCTGGCCGCATCGTGCGCGCGTCGGACCTCGGTCTGCTCGCCTCGCTCGGCATCGGCGAAGTCAGCGTGCGGCGGCGTCTGCGCGTCGCGTTCTTTTCGACCGGCGACGAGCTGCGCTCGCTCGGCGAGCCGCTCGATGCCGGCTCGGTCTACGACAGCAACCGTTACACGCTGTTTGCGATGCTGCGGCGCCTGAACGTCGAGCCGCTCGATCTCGGCGTCGTGCGCGACGAGCCGGCCGCGCTCGAAGCCGCGCTGCAGAGCGCCGCGGCCAATGCCGACGTGGTGCTGACCTCGGGCGGCGTGTCGGTCGGCGAAGCGGACTTCACGAAGCAACTGGTGCAGACCTTCGGCGACGTCGCCTTCTGGAGTCTCGCGATGCGCCCCGGCCGGCCGCTCGCGTTCGGCCGCCTGTGGTCCGGCGCGCATCCGGGGCGCGGCAATCCTGCGCTATTCTTCGGCCTGCCGGGCAATCCGGTCGCCGTGATGGTGACGTTCTATCAGATCGTGCGTGAAGCCCTGCTGCTCATGGCTGGCGCGACGCCGCGGCCGCTGCCGGTGATTCACGCGACGAGCCGCGTGGCGCTGGGCAAGCGCGCGGGCCGCACCGAATTCCAGCGCGGCATCGCCGAACAGGACGCGCATGGGCACTGGCACGTGAGCCCGACCGGTTCGCAAAGCTCGGGCGTGCTGAGTTCGATGAGCGAAGCGAACTGCTTCATCGTGCTCGGCCACGACGAGGGCGACATCGACGTCGGCGAACCGGTGTCGATCATGCTGTTCGACGGGCTCATCTGAGGTTCCGCGCGGCGCATCGATCGCACCACATCGGCACCGCATCCGCACTCCACCCACTATCACTAAGACACACGGGTTTGACTTACATGAAAAAACAGATCTCGTTCATCGCACCAGGACAGACGGCCAAAGCGCTGATCCTCGTGTATCTGACGTTCTCAGTGCCGATCGTGCTGCTCGGCGTGGTGGTCGCGTTCGTGCGCTATGGCTCGGTGGAGCTGAGCACGGTGTTCAGCGCGCTGCTGCTGAACGCGATCCTCGGCTTCGTGCTGTTGTGGATCGCGTGCCACGCATACAACTGGGTCGCTTCGCGCTTCGGTGGTATTGAAATCCATCTGGCCGACGCACCGGAAGAAGCGTAATGCCCGCGACGATCCGCGCCGCCACGCCCGCGGATACCGGCGCGATCTTCGCGCTCACGTACGAGCTCGCGCAGTTCGAGAACCTCACGCACATCTTCGTCGCGACGGAGGAAAGCCTGCGCGACGCGCTGTTCGGCGCGCGGCCTTCGATCGAGGCGCTGGTTGCCGAAGACGCGGGACGCATCGTCGGCTATGCGCTGTTCTTCCACAATTTTTCGAGTTTCGCGGGCCGCCGCGGGCTCTATCTTGAAGACGTCTATGTGCAGCCCGCGCAGCGTGGCAGCGGACTCGGCACCGCGCTGTTGCGACACGTCGCGGCACTGGCGGTGGAACGGCAATGCGCGCGCTTCGAGTGGACCGTGCTCGACTGGAACACGCCTGCGATCAGCTTCTATCAGAAGATGGGCGCGACGGTGTTGCCGGATTGGCGCGTCGTGCGCGTGACGGGCGACGCGCTGGAGTGGCTGGCTGCAGGGGCTTGAGTTCCAGCGCCTCGTCTTTCATTGTTCATCAGGCTCCACACCCGACAGCGCGTCGCCGAGCAACCCGCTCGCCTCGTCGCCCGGCAATGCCTCGACTTCGCGCAGCTTGCGGTTCATCATGCGCGTGCGCGTTTCCGCGGCCTCGATCGAACGCGTGACGGTTTCGAGCTGCGCCTTGGTCTTCGCAAGCACATCGCCGAATTTGCCGAACTCCGTCTTCACCGCGCCGAGCACCTGCCACACCTCGCTCGAACGCTTTTCGATCGCGAGCGTGCGAAAACCCATCTGCAGACTATTGAGCAACGCGGTCAACGTGGTCGGCCCTGCAATCGTCACGCGATAGTCGCGCTGCAGCAGGTCCGTCAGCCCCGGCCGGCGCAGCACTTCCGCGTACAGGCCTTCGGTCGGCAGGAATAGCAGCGCGAAGTCGGTCGTATGCGGCGGCGCCACGTACTTCTCGGCGATCGTGCGCGCCTCCGCGCGAATCCGCGCCTCAAGCGCCCGCGAAGCTTCCTCGACCGCGAGCGGATCGGCGCGCTCCTGCGCTTCGATCAGCCGCTCGTAGTCCTCGCGGGGGAATTTGGCGTCGATCGGCAGCCAGACCGGCGTATTCGCGCCGCCGGGCTCCGGCCGCCCCGGCAAGCGAATTGCGAACTCCACCCGATCGGCGCTCTTCGGCACCGTGGCGACGTTCTTCGCGTATTGATCGGCGGTGAGCAGCTGTTCGAGCAAGGCTTCGAGCTGCACTTCGCCCCATGTGCCGCGAGTCTTCACGTTGGTCAGCACGCGCTTCAGATCGCCGACGCCGGCCGCCAGCGTCTGCATTTCGCCAAGGCCGCGATGTACCTGTTCGAGCCGGTCGGACACGAGCTTGAACGATTCGCCGAGTCGCTGCTCGAGCGTCGCGTGCAGTTTTTCATCAACAGTGCGGCGCATCTCCTCGAGCCGCGCCGCATTGTTCGCCTCGATGTCCTTCAGGCGCTGCTCGATCGTCGCGCGCACTTCGGCGAAGCGCCGGTCGTTCGCCTCGGTCAGTTGCCCCAGCTGCAGGCTCAGCGTGTCGCCGAACTGCTTCAGCGAGCGGCCCTGCTCGTCGCGCGCCTGCTGCGCCTGCGCCAGCAGGCTGTGACGCACGGCATCGAGCTGCTGCGCAAAGCCGTCGATCTTGCCGCCCTGCACCGTGGTCATGCTGCTGAACTGCGCGGCGAGCGTTTGCTGAAACTGGGCGAAGCCGCTGCTCTGCTCGGTACGCGACACGCGCGCGGTCTCGGCGATGTCGTTGCGCAATTGCCGTTCAAGTCGTTCGGCGGTGTGCACCTGGGCGTCAACGACGGCATCGACGCGTTCGTTCAGTAGCTCGAACTGCTCATGCTGTTCCGTGCGGTCGTGACCGCGCATCAGCAAGGCCAGCGCGATCACGAGAGCGACCGCCAGCACCGCGACGGCCGCCACCAGAATCATCGTCATGAACGTGCCTTGCCGATCACGTCGGGGTTGATCGGATTCGACGGCTGACCGGCGCGCGGTCCTTCGCCCAGTCCGGCGATCAGGTTGTCCGCGGCGAGATTCGCCATGGCGCGGCGCGTGGTTTCGGTCGCACTCGCGATGTGCGGCGTCAGGACGACATTCGGCACGCTGAGCAGCGCCGGATTCAGATTCGGCTCGCCCTCGAACACGTCGAGGCCGGCCGCTGCGATGCGCCTGTCACGCAGCGCGTCGGCCAACGCCGCATCGTCGACGATGCCGCCGCGCGCGATGTTCGTGAGCGTCGCGCTCGGCTTCATCAGCGCGAGTTCGGCCGCGCCGATCGTGTGGTGGTTTTCTTTCGTGTACGGCAGCACCAGCACGACGTGGTCGGCACGCCGCAGCAGATCCTGCTTCGACACGTACTCCGCATTCAGCTCGGCCTCGATCTGCGGCGCGACGCGCGAACGGTTGTGATAGATGACCCGCATGTTGAAGCCCTGCGCGCGCCGTGTGAGCGCCTGGCCAATGCGGCCCATGCCGATCACGCCGAGCGTCGAGCCGTACAGGTCGCTACCGAGGAAACCGTCGTAGCTCCACTTCTGCCAATGCCCGGCGCGCAGCCAGTGCTCCGATTCGGCGATGCGGCGCGCGGCGGCCATCATCAGCGCCCAGCCGAAGTCGGCGGTCGATTCGTTCAGCACGTCCGGCGTGTTCGTGCCGAGTACGTTCGCCGCGTTGAACGCGGCCATGTCGAAGTTGTTGTAGCCGACCGCCATGTTCGACACGACGCGCAGACGCGGCGCCGCGGCGAGCACGCCCGCATCGATCATCTCGCCGGCCGTCAGCGCGCCGTCCTTGTCCGCGAGACGGCGCTTCAGTTCGTCGGCGGGCAACACGTCTCCCTCGTTCCAGTCGACGTCGAAGTACTGCTTGAGCCGCTCGATCACATCGGGAAAGATCGAACGCGCAACGAGGATTTTCTGCATTGCAAGTCTCCGTATCGCACGTCGAGGGATCGCCTCGGCGTTGCACAATCAGCGTCCAAAAAACAGCCAGCCGGTCAGCGCGAACAACGGCAGCAACACCGCGCCGGACCAGCCCAGATACGCGAAAAAGCTCGGCATGCGCACGCCGCGCGATTGCGCGATCGCCTTCACCATGAAGTTCGGCGCGTTGCCGATGTAGGTATTCGCGCCCATGAACACGGCACCGGCCGAAATCGCCGCGAGCGTGGTCGCGCCGGTGGTCATCAACGTCTGCGCATCGCCGCCGGCCAGGTTGAAGAACACGAGGTAGGTCGGCGCGTTGTCGAGAAACGACGATAGCAGGCCGGTCGCCCAGAAGTACATGATGTCGCGCGGCTCGCCGGACGGCTCGTTCACCAGATGCACGATGCCCGCGAATGCGCCGGCTTCGCCCGCGTGCAGCATCATGATGACCGGCACGATCGTCACGAAGATGCCGGCGAACAGTTTGCCGACCTCCTCGATCGGCGCCCAGTTGAAGTCGTTGCCCGCGCGCGCCGCGCGCGGTGTCAACGCGAGCGACAGCAGCGTGACGACGATCAGCGCAGCGTCGCGCACGATGTTTTGCAGCGCGAGGTGCGTGCCGAACACGTCGAACACGATTTCCGGGCGCCACAGCCCGCTCATCAGCACGAGCGCAA
Source organism: Paraburkholderia sp. HP33-1 (assembly GCF_021390595.1). Taxonomy (NCBI): domain Bacteria; kingdom Pseudomonadati; phylum Pseudomonadota; class Betaproteobacteria; order Burkholderiales; family Burkholderiaceae; genus Paraburkholderia; species Paraburkholderia sp. HP33-1. The sequence continues at coordinate 2,466,228 of NZ_JAJEJR010000001.1, forward strand.
TCACCGTGGCGAGCAGCACGAAATTGATCTTGCCGTCGACGCCGAACGGCGCGCCATCGGGCGTCGGATCGAGGAACGCTGAACGCACCTCCTCGCGCCGGTGAAAGTAGTACGAGTCGAGCGCATAGAAAGCGACGAGCAGCATGCCGCTCACGAACAGCATGGGCCGCGCGAGATGCATGGTGGTCCAGAAAAAGCTCACGCCTTCGAGAAAGCCGAGGAACAGCGGCGGGTCGCCGAGCGGCGACAGCGCACCCCCAACGTTCGCGACGAGAAAGATGAAGAACACGACCACGTGGGTCACGTGGCGGCGATTGTCGTTTGCGCGCAGCAACGGGCGGATCAGCAACATCGCCGCACCGGTCGTACCCATCACGCTAGCGAGCAAGGTGCCGAGCGCGAGAATCGACGTGTTCAGACGCGGCGAGCCATGCAGATTGCCGCGCACGCAGATGCCGCCCGCGACGGTATAGAGCGCGGTCAGCAGGATGATGAAGGGGATGTACTCGGCGAGCATGGCATGCGCGAGCGCGCCGAGCGCCGCGCTCGCGCCGAAGCTCACTGCAAACGGCGCGATGAACGCGAGTGCCCACGCCGCCGCGATCTTGCCGAAATGGTGATGCCAGAAGGCTGGCGCGACGAGCGGAAAGATCGCGATCGACAGCAGCACACCCGCGAAAGGCAAGCCCCACAGAGCCGACAGGTGCGCGCCGTCGAACGTCGCGGCAAGCACGGGTGGCGAGCACAGCGCGAGCTTCGATGCAACCGCGAGCCACAGGCCCGCGCGCCCCGCCCGTGAACTCATGCCTCTAAAGGCCGGGTGGCGGTTTGCGACCGCACGCACGACAGGTGCCGCGCGTTTCGCATCTGCGTTTCCACGCCGCCGCGCGACGCGTTCAAGCATCCTGTACGACGATCGCATGCACCCGGTAAGGGCCGTGCGCGCCCAGCACGATGGTCTGCTCGATGTCGCCGGTGCGCGACGGTCCCGACACGAAATTGACCGCGCGCGGCAGCTCGCCGCGCTCCTTGCGGATCAGGTCGAACGCCTCTTCATGACCCGCGACGATGCGCGACGCCGGCACGATCGCGATATGCGTCTCCGGCAACAACCCGGCCGACGCATACGTCTCGGGCCCGGACAGCAGCACGAGCGTGCCGGTCTCCGCGGTCGCGCAGAAGCAGCCGGTGAGACCGACCACATCATGGTCTTGCGGTTTGCGAAATTCGACGGCGAGGCCGGCTTCGACCCACGGCAGCTCGCTCAGCGTTTGCCACGCGATGGCCTGCAACGGCAAGCCGTGTTGCGTCAGATAGCGATGCGCCGCGGCGGGCACTTCGGCGAGGGTTTGAACGGTGTCGACAGTGGTCGCCATTTTCTGCGCTTCGTCGATGAAGCGCGCGCGCAGATCGGCAGGCATGTCCGGGCGCGGACCGGCCGGATGGCGCGCGAGATAGTCCGCCGCGGCTTCGCGCTCGACGGCGCTCGGTTCAGGCTCACGCCCTTGCGCGGCGCGGATGCGCGCCAGAATGTTGCGGCGGGCAATCGATGTGTCCATGGGCGAAATCCTCGTGTCGACAGCCGTGCGATATGGCGAGGATTATACCGGCGGCCCTTCCCGCAAACACCCTGGCCGAACCGCATATTGCCGAACGTCGGGAGCCCGGCAACACTGTTCGCCACGCCACCCCAAACGCGAGCAATTCATGAACAGGCGATGAACCGGAAAGCAAGCCGCAAAGCGCGCTACTTCGCCGCCTCTTCTTCCGGCTGCGCGATGCCGAACACCTGACGCAGATACGCGAGATACGCCTTGTCCTCGCACATGTTCTTGCCCGGCGAGTCCGACAATTTCGCGACCGGCTGACCATTGCAGCGAACCATCTTGATGACGATCTGCAGCGGGTTGTAGCCGAGGTCGTTGGTCAGATTGGTGCCCACACCGAACGCAAGCTTGCAGCGGCCGCGGAAGCGCTCGTATAGCTGCAGCACCTTCGGGATGTCGAGCGCGTCGGAGAACACGAGGATCTTGGTGCGGGGGTCGCAGCGATTGGCTTCGTAGTGCTTGAGCAGGCGCTCGCCCCAGTCGAACGGATCGCCGGAATCGTGACGCGCGCCGTCGAACAGCTTGCAGAAGTACATGTCGAAGTCGCGCAGGAACGCCTGCATGCCGTACACGTCCGAAAGCGCAATTCCGAGGTCGCCGCGATATTCCTTCGCCCACATCTCGAAGCCGAAGGTCTGCGAGTCGCGCAGGCGCGGACCGAGCGCCTGGCAAGCCTGCAGATACTCGTGCGCCATCGTGCCGAGCGGCGTCAGGCTGTGCTTCATTGCGTAGAAGACGTTGCTCGTGCCCGCGAACTGCTCGCCGAGGCCATCCTTTAGCGTGAGGATCACCTCCTCATGCCATTGCTTCGAGAAGCGGCGGCGCGTGCCGTAATCGGCAATCTTGCAGTCGGCGAACTCCGGACGCGCGCCGAGCAACTGGATCTTGTCGAGCAAACGGCCGCGGCCCACGTGGTAGTCGGGCGTTTGCTGGGTGTTGCGAAAATAGACTTCGTTGACGATCGCGAGCACCGGAATTTCGAAGAGGATCGTATGCAGCCACGGCCCCTTGATGTCGATGTCGATTTCGCCATTGCCCTTCGGCGACGGCGTGATCGAAATGTACTTCTCGTTCAGATGGAACAGCGCGAGGAACTCGATGAAGTCGCCCTTGATGAAGCGCATGCGCCGCAGGTAGTCGAGTTCGTCGTCGGTGAAACGCAGGTCGCAAAGCTTGCGCACTTCGTTGCGGATCTCGTCGATGTACGGCACCAGGTCAACATTCGGCGTGCGGCAGCGGAAACGGTACTCCACGTTCGCGGCGGGGAAGTGATGCAACACCACCTGCATCATCGTGAACTTGTACAGATCGGTATCGAGCAGCGAAGTAATAATCATGATGGTACGAACAGGACCGCTGAAAAAACGAAAAGGGCTCGCAGCACCCTTGCGACGGACGCGCCGAGCCGAGCGGCGCGCCAACCTGACGCATGTTACCCGAATGCGTCCGAATTCAGCGCGCCACCGGACCTTCGCCGGCCGCCCGTGGGGGCTCGCGGCACCCCATAAACTAATCACAAAAACATATAAGACGCGCGGGCCGATGCGTTATGCGCCTCTTGACGTTACGCTACAATAGCTTTTTTGGCGTCCGCGCCTTCCCTGATTCCGCATGCAGGAGCTGCCTGAATGACTCACGTTGTGACCGAAAGCTGCATCAAGTGCCGCTATACCGACTGTGTCGATGTGTGCCCGGTGGACTGCTTTCGCGAAGGTCCCAACTTCCTCGCGATCGACCCCGATGAATGCATCGACTGCGCCGTGTGCGTGGCCGAGTGCCCGGTGAACGCCATTTATGCCGAAGAAGACGTGCCGGGCGACCAGCAGAACTTCATCGCGCTGAACGCCGACCTGGCGAAGGCGTGGCCGAGTATCACGAAGACCAAGGCGCCGCTGCCGGAAGCCGACGAATTCAAGGACGTGAAGGAAAAGCTCGCGCTTCTCGCGCGCTGAGCCTGGCAGCTGGCAGCCCGTCGCCTGTCACCTGCCCCGCCGATCCGGATTTAATATCAAGATAAGCGCAGGGGTATTGACAGAGGTTTAAGCCGCCCCTACAATTTCGCTTCTCTGCTGTTGTTGTTCTGTTCCTCGATAGCTCAGTCGGTAGAGCGCCGGACTGTTAATCCGTAGGTCCCTGGTTCGAGCCCAGGTCGAGGAGCCAAGAATTTCAAAAGCCCGTTAACCAAGACGGGTTTTTTTATGTAGATCAATTTGTACTGCTGTTCCTCGATAGCTCAGTCGGTAGAGCGCCGGACTGTTAATCCGTAGGTCCCTGGTTCGAGCCCAGGTCGAGGAGCCAAAATCTTGAAAGGCCCGCATCCGTGCGGGCCTTTTTGTTTTTCGAGGCTTAGATTCCGGGCAGCCTCACCCATGCGCCGCGCCGTTATACGATGGCGGCTTCACGGCGCACGTTTCGCTCCTCGCTGGCGCCGGCCCACTCCCGACACTGAACCGGCAAACTCATGAAAACCACCTCGCTACGCATCGCGCTTGCGGCCGTCGGCGCACTGCTGCTTTCTTCGGCGCACGGCGAAGAAATCGCCAGCGTCAATACGAATTTCCACGTTACTGGCTCCGACCGCGTGGTCGTCGAGGCGTACGACGATCCCGTCGTGCAAGGCATCACCTGCTACGTGTCACGCGCGCGGACCGGTGGTGTCAAAGGCACGCTAGGCATCGCCGAAGATCCGACCGAGGCGTCGATTGCGTGTCGCCAGGTCGGGCCGCTCAATTTCACCGGCCCCGTCAAGCAGAAGGACGACGTGTTCTCGGTCAGCATGTCGCTGATCTTCAAGTCGCTGCACGTGGTACGCGTGGTCGACACGAAGCGCAACGCGTTGGTCTATCTGACCTACAGCGACCGCGTGGTCAGCGGCAGCGCGAAAAACGGCGTGAGCGCCGTGCCGATGCCGCCCGGCACGACGATTCCGCTCAAATAAGGGCAAGCGACGGCACCAGCGGCAGGCGGCGCCGCGCGCAGGCGCGCCCGCCGCCGTCCCCGTCCACGACGCGTTAAACTGATCGGTCCTGCTGGACTTTCGTCATGACCGCCACGCCTCGTTTCCGCAATTCCGCCCGCTACTGGCGCACGCCGCTTCTGCCCGGCGCGGATCTGCTCACCGCCGAATATCACGACCATGAGTTCGCGCCCCATTGGCACGACGCCTACACGATCCCGGTGATCGTCGCGGGCGCGGAATGCTACCGGTATCTCGGCGAGAACCATGTCGCCGAAGCGGGCAGCGTGCCGATCATCAATCCGGGCGAGTTGCATACGGGCTCGAAGGCCGTCGAGGCTGGCTGGCGGTATCGCGTGATGTATGCGCCGATCGACTTCATCCGCGCGCTGGCCGACGAAATTGCCGGCAAGCCGCAAGCCTTGCCATGGTTCGAGCCCGGCGTGATCCACGATGCCGATCTCGCGACGCGGCTCGCGCACGCCCACCGTCTGCTCGAGGCCGGCGACGACGCGCTCGCGGCCGAAGCCGGGATGCTCGACGCACTGTCCACGCTGCTCGTGCGCTACGCACAGACGCGCCCCGCATCCACGCGCGTCGCCGCCGACGACGCTCGTGTCGCGCGAATGCAGGAGCGTCTGACTGGCGATCTCGTCGAACCGGTGACGCTCGCCGAGGTTGCGAAGGCGGCGGGTCTGTCGCCGTTCCATGCGGCGCGGCTGTTCGCTCAATCGACTGGCCTGCCGCCGCACGCGTGGCGCAATCAGGTGCGCCTGCAGCGCGCACTAGCGCCGTTGCGCGCCGGCGTCCCGGTGACCGAGGTCGCCGCCGCTAGCGGCTTCACCGACCAGAGCCATTTCACGCGGCATTTCCGGCGCATGTTCGGCGTACCGCCGGGCCAATGGCAAGGAACGCACCGCGGCGCGTAACGCCCCATACGGCGCCACCGGCGCTTGCACCGCGCGCAGTGAGCGCTCCGCCGCGATCCGCCCAGCCATCAGCCACCAGCAATCCCGCCGCAAGAACGTACAAGTCCGAACACCGGTCAGCCGCTATGCTTCCGCCATCAAGGAGGCTCAGATTGAACGATTCCACCCAAGGCCAGCCCAACCGGGGCGGCCATCTCAAAGAATTCGCCGGCGGCGCGCGCGACATCATCCCGATGATGGTCGGCGCCGCACCGTTCGGCGTCATCTTCGGCACGCTCGTGACGTCCGGCCCGCTGCACCCGTGGCACGGGCAGCTGATGTCGCTCGTCGTCTTCGCCGGCTCCGCACAGTTCATCGCGCTCGGGCTCATCGCGGGGCACGCGAGCTTCGCCGTGATCTGGGCGACGACGTTGGTCGTCAATCTGCGTCACGTGCTGTATAGCGCGACGCTCGCGCCGCACGTCGCGCATCTGCCGAAGCGCTGGCGCTGGGCGCTCGGCGCGCTGCTCACCGACGAAGTCTTCGCGGTCGCGTGGGAGCACTACCGGCATCGCGAGCCGGGCACGGTCGGCCCGTACTACTTCTTTGGCGCCGGCGTCGCGATGTATCTGAACTGGCAGCTGTGGACCGTCGCCGGCCTGCTGTTCGGCGCGGCCTTTCCGGGCCTGCAGTCGCTCGGTCTCGACTTCGCGATGGTCGCGACGTTCATCGCGATCGTCGTGCCGCAACTGGTCGCGCTTCGCTATATCGCGGCGGCCGTCACCGCCGGCACGCTGGCGTTTTTCTGGCAGGCATGGCCGTACAAGCTCGGCCTGCTCGGCGCGGTGTTCGCGGGGGTCGCGGTCGGCGTGCTGCTGTCGATGCCGCGTCTGAACCTGCGCGGCGCGCGCCGTACCGTGGAGGCCACGCGATGAGCTACGTCGTTCTGATCGTCGGCATGGCCGCGATTACGTGGTTGATCCGCGCGGCCGTCTTCGTGCTCGGCGACCGGCTCGTGTTCCCGCCGCTTCTGCGCACCGCGCTTGGCTTCGTGCCGGTCACCGTGCTGACGGCGATCATCGTGCCGATGGCCGTGTCGCCGCACGGCACCAACGCCGAGTTGACCTGGCGCAATCCGCAACTGGTCGGCGCGCTCGCCGCGATCGTCGTCAGTGCGCTGACGCGCCGGCCGCTGCTGACGATCGCAGTCGGCCTCGTCGTGTTCTTCGTCTGGCAGGGCGTCGTGCTGAAGTAAGCGCGCGCTTCGTCCCCGCTCATCGACTCATCAGCGGTCCGTCGACACCTCGCCGCGTCGCGGACCGTGCCGCTTCCGCTCCCCCGGCGACACCCACGCGCGCGAAGCTTCCCTCCAAAACGCCCCCCGCGTCGCCGGGCCGCCCTCAAGTTTCCCTCCACCCCGCCGATATGCAGTCGAGGTCCGCTCATCGGGAGTCGTCCCGCTGGTTATGCGGCAACAGGATGGAATCAAACGCGTCGGCAGCCGGCGTCGCGTCGCCTCGATCCGCAACTGGACGGGCGATCTTGCGACGGCGCGCCGCGCGCGGCCGCATTAAACGGGATAACACATGGGTCAAATCACCCTGAAGCTCAAGGACGAGACTGTCGCGTCGCTGCGCAAGGACTTCGAGGCCTTTTTGCGGGTCTCGCTGAAGCTCGATCCGCAGTTCGCGACGCCGTCGTTTGAGGACTTCTTGCGCGCGAAGCTGCTCGACAACATGGTGCCGCTCACCGAGCACGCGGTGCAGCGGATGCTGCAGGGCGGCCAGTACGCGTGGGCCAAACGCACGCTCGACAAGGAGTTTCCGGACGTCGTCTCGATCCTGATGCGGCAGGCGAGCGAGTTCGGCTTCGGTTTCGCGTCGCGCTCGGAATGGACGCCCGAGGAGCACACCAAGCAATGCCGCGAGTGGGCGGCCGCGATCGTCAAGGAAGCGGAAGGCGACGCGGCGCTGGTCGATCCGCTCGCCGCGCAGATCAAGAACACGGTGCAGGACATCCAGGCGCTCGAGGAAGTGATGCAGACGCCGGCGTGGCGGCTCGTCGAATCGCTGCGCCAGCGCATCTATGAAGCGAAGGTCGCGTGCGAGACAAGTGTGGGCAGCACCGCGCGCGAGAAGCTCGGCGAACTGCGCGGCCTCTTGCGGCTCGGCATTTCGCACGGCACGTTCCAGAAGCAGGAAGCGCAGCAGATCATGGAGTATCTGCGGCTCCTGAAGCCGGAGATTTTCGTCGAAGAGCCGTACGACGTGTTTTCGCGGCTCGCAGCATGGCTGCGCAACTTTTTCGTGCCGCCGCCTCCGGTCGCGCAGCAACAGCAGCGCCAGTCGCGCTGAGCGAATCTTGACCCGAGCGTCAGGTGCAACGCGGCGCTACCCGCTCAATCCCACATCTTCCTGAGCTTCGCCGCGATCTCGACCTTCGCCTGCGCGGCCGCGGCGAGTCCCGCCGCGCTCGGCGCGCTCGCGACCGGCACGCGCGGCCACGCGTAGGCGTCGAACAGCGGCAGCATCGGCGTGGCGATGAAGCGCGTGCGCGACGCCCACACATGCCGGTCGCCCAGATGCGTCTGGTTGTGCACGTAAAAGCGCTGCGGTACGACGATATGCAGGTCTTCCTTCGCGCGCGTCATCGCCACGTAGAGCAGGCGCCGCTCCTCGTCGATTTCCTCGTCGCTGCCGGTGCCGAGATCGGACGGAATGCAGCCGTCGACGCCATTCAGCACGAACACGTTGCGCCACTCCTGGCCCTTCGCCGAATGAATCGTCGACAGGATCAGGTAATCCTCGTCGATCAGCGGCACGCCGGATTCGTCGCTGGTCGCGTCGGGCGGATCGAGCGTCAGCTCGGTCAGGAAGCGCTCGCGCGACGGATACGTACCCGCGATGCTTTCCATCTGCAGCAGGTCCGCGTGACGGATCGCGGCGTCTTCGTGATTGCGCTCCAGGTGCGGCTCGTACCAGCGCCGCACCATTTCGAATTCGGCGGGCCACGGCGTTTGCCGCCCGTACACGCTCGACATCAGCCTGACGAACGGATGCCAGTCTTCCTGCGCCCGCGCGGGCGCCGCGAACGCGGCCAGCACGCCGCCGGCGGTCGCGACCGGATCGCCACCGTCCGCACGGGCGACGAGGTCGTCGAGCAGCTTCGCCGCGGTGGCGGGGCCGACGCCCGGCAGCAGCTGCACGACCCGAAAGCCGGCGACGCGGTCGCGCGGATTCTCGGCCCAGCGCAGCACTGCGAGCACGTCCTTCACATGCACCGAGTCGAGAAATTTCAGCCCGCCGAACTTGACGAACGGAATATTGCGGCGCGTGAGCTCGATTTCGAGCGCGGCGCTGTGATGCGCAGCGCGAAATAGCACCGCCTGCGACTTCAGCTTCACGCCCTGCTCGCGCGCTTCCAGCACCTGCTCGACGACGTAGCGCGCCTGCGCGGCGTCGTCGGCGACCGTGACGAGGCGCGGGCGCTGCGCCGACGCCTTGTCGGTCCACAGACTCTTTGTGTAACGCTCGCTCGCGAGTTCGATCACCGCGTTCGACGCAGCGAGAATCGGCGCGCTCGAGCGATAGTTACGCTCGAGCGTGATCTGGCGCGCGGGTGGGTCGAACTGCGCGGGGAAGTCGAGGATATTGCGCACGGTCGCGCCGCGAAACGAATAGATCGACTGCGCATCGTCGCCGACTACGGTCAGGCCGCGGCCGTCCGGCTTCATCGAGAGCAGGATCGACGCCTGCAGGCGGTTGGTGTCCTGGTATTCGTCCACCAGCACGTGATCGAAGCGCGCCGACAGATCGGCAGCGATGGCCGGCTCGGCGGCCATATGCGACCAGTAGAGCAGCAGGTCGTCGTAGTCGAGCACGCTCTGCTTCTGCTTCGCCTCGACGTAAGCGGCGAACAACCGGCGCAGATCGTCCTGCCACTCGCGACACCACGGAAACGCGCTGTCCAGCACCTGGCCAAGCGATGCGCCCGTGTTGACGACGCGCGAGTAGATCGCGAAGCAGGTGCCCTTCGCCGGAAAGCGCCGTTCCTTCGCGGACAGCCCGAGCTCGTGGCGCACGAGGTTCATCAGGTCGGCGGAGTCTTCGCGGTCGTTGATCGTGAACGCGGGCGCGAGGCCGATCAGATCCGCGTATTCGCGTAACAGCCGCGCACCGACGCTATGGAACGTGCCCGCCCACGTGAGCCCTTGCGCGAGCGCCGCCCCCACGCTGGGCGCGCCGACGGTGGCGGCCGCAGCGCCCGTGATGCGCGTGACGCGGCGGGTCATTTCGAGCGCCGCGCGGCGCGAGAAGGTCAACAGCAGGATGCGCTGCGGATCGGCGCCCTTCACCACCAGATTGGCGACGCGGTGCGCGAGCGTGTTGGTCTTGCCGGAGCCGGCACCCGCGATGACGAGCAGCGCGCCGGGCAGCGCGTCGGGCGTGTCGGTCCCGTATTCGACGGCTTCACGTTGGGCGGTGTTGAGCTTCGCGAGCCATGCGGCGGTATCGAACGACGGAGCGGATTCGGCGACGGTGGACACGGATCGGTTTGCGCGTAGGATGGATTTCAGGATGCGACGCACACTGTATATCCATACAACCCTGCGCGACAAGCGCCCCTTTTTTGGGTGCCTGTCTGTGCGATTCGTGCTTCGACGGACGCGCCGCGCAGACTTGCTTTATGATGCGAACCCCGACGCGCCCCAGTCCCCAAGGTTCAAACGCCATGCCCAACCTCAATTTCACGCTGACCGGCGAATACGTCGAACTACACAATCTGCTGAAGATCACGGGTCTCGCGGACAGCGGCGGCTCCGCGAAGATGATGGTCGCGGACGGCGCCGTGATGGTCGACGGCCGGGTCGAGACGCGTAAGACCTGCAAGATCCGCGCGGGCCAGGTCGTGTTGCTCGGCGATACGCGGATCGCGGTACACGAAGGCTGACGACAGTCCGAAAATTCGCAGGACGGCACGCACCAGGATCGTGCATTCTCCATCGACATTGGCCGGGCGAGGCAATAAGCTGTCGGTTTCGACAGGCAAACGACGGACCGCGCCACCGCGAGGAGTCGGCTGACCGGCTCGCCGCCGCGCCGCGGATTTTCCCGCCCGCTGCACAGCGAGGCCACTCACTCCCGTACCGCGCAACCCCGTGCATCGCGCTGCGGCTTGCGCCCGCCCCTCGCCGCCGCCACCGCTGCCGCCATTTTTCGCCGCCACGCATTCAATGACTCAATCCAGCTTCGCCCGAGCGGCCAGCAGGCCACCGACCCTATCCCGTCACGCGGCCGATACCGCGCGGCTCGCCGCGCCGCTCGCGATCGCGCAACTGTCGCAGATGGCGATGAGCGTCACCGACACGATCCTGCTCGGCTCGCTCGGCCCCGATGCGCTCGCTGCCGGCGGCCTCGGCGCGAACCTCTTTTTCGTCGTCGTCACGCTGCTGCAGGGCGTGCTGACCTCGGTCAGCGTGAGCGTCGCGCACGCGCGCGGCGCGCAGGACGACGGCCGCGTGCCGCATATTTACTGGACCGGTTTCGTGCTGTCCGTGATGCTGTCAGTGCCGGCGTTCATCCTGCTGTCTTTCGCCTCGCGGATCCTGCTTGCGGTCGGCGAGCCGGGCCTGCTCGCGCACAACGTCGGCCAATACGCGGCCGTGCTGCGCTGGGGCGCGCCCGCCAGCCTGATCGGCGTCGGCCTGATGCGCTCGTTCCTGCCGGCGATCGGCGCGGCGCGACGCCTGTTGTGGGTGTCGATCGCGAGCGTCGGCGTGAACGGCTTGCTCAACTATGGGCTCATCCATGGCGCTTACGGGCTGCCGCGGCTCGGCTTTCTCGGCTCGGCGGCCGCGACCACGATCACCGTATGGCTGACCGCGCTCGTGCTGATGGCGCTCTTGCATCTGCGGCCGCGCTTCCGGCATTTCGTCGTCGCGACGCGGCCGAAGCTGCCGTTGATGGGCGAGCTGTTCGGCATCGGCTGGCCGGTCGCGATCACCTACGGCGTCGAGTCGACGCTGTTTCTCGCGACCGGACTGATGGTCGGCCTGCTCGGCGAGTCGCAACTGGCCGCGCATCAGATCGCGTTGAACGTCGCGTCGGTCGCGTTCATGGTGCCGCTGTCGATCGGCCAGGCGGCCAACGTGCGGGTCGGCTACTGGGCCGGCGCCGGTCAGCCGCTTGCCGCGCGCCACGCGGGCTTCGTCGCGCTCGCGCTCGGCGTCGGCTTCATGTCGATGTCAGGCCTTTTGCTGATCACCGCGCCGCACTGGATCGTCGGTCTGTATCTGCATCTGGACGACCCGGCCAATGCGCCGACCATTGCGCTCGCTAGTTCGCTGCTCGGCGTGGCGGCGATTTTCCAGATCGTCGACGGCATGCAGGCGGTTGGCTCCGGCTGTCTGCGCGGCCTGAAGGACACGCGCGTGCCGATGATCGCCGCCGCGTTCGGCTACTGGGTGATCGGCTTTCCGACCGGCTATCTGCTCGCGTTTCACGCCGGCCTCGGCGCGCGGGGCTTGTGGTGGGGCCTCGCGGCGGGCCTCGCGAGCGTCGCGCTGCTGATGACGCTGCGCTTTCACCGGCTGAGTCTGCGGCAGGCACCGGGGGCGGGATCGGTCACGCCACCGGCGCGGTCAGTCTGAGCGAAGCAGCGCCAAGCCCCACTCCTGAAGCACTCCCTGCAATAGGTAAAATGCCCGCCGCGTCACGCGGGCGCTCCCGCACGGCCAACGCCCGGCCGCGCCGCCACAGCCCCCGCTCTCTCGCGACACAACATAATCAAGGACCACCCGCCATGCTTGCCCGCATCACCCGCCTGTTCCCGCTCTGGGCCGTGCTCGCCTCGATCGCCGCGTACTTCTCGCCGGCCACGTTTTCCGGCGTCGCGCCGCACGTCACCACGCTCCTCACGATCATCATGCTGGCGATGGGCGTCACGCTCTCGGCCGCCGATTTCCTGCGCGTGTTTGCGCGCCCCGCGCCCGTGATCGCCGGGATCGTGCTGCATTACCTCGTGATGCCGCTCGCCGCGTGGGTCATTGCGAAGGCGCTGCGCATGCCGCCCGATCTGACCGCCGGCATGGTGCTGGTCGGCAGCGTCGCGAGCGGCACTGCCTCGAACGTGATGATCTATCTCGCGCGCGGCGACGTCGCGCTGTCGGTGACGATCAGCGCGCTGTCGACGCTCGTCGGCGTGTTCGCGACACCGCTGCTCACGCGTCTTTACGTCGACGCATCGATCGTCGTCGACGTGCGCGGCATGCTGATGAGCATCCTGCAGATCGTCGCGCTGCCGATCGTCGTCGGCCTCGTCGTCAATCGTCTGTTCGGCAAGCTCGTGCGTAAGATCGAGCCGATCCTGCCGCTGGTATCGATGGTCGCGATCGTGCTGATCATCGGCGCGGTGGTGGGCGGCACGCAGAAGAGCATCGCGTCGGTCGGCCTCGTCGTGATGGTCGGCGTCATCCTGCATAACGGCATCGGCCTGCTCGGCGGCTACTGGGGCGGCCGTCTGCTCGGTTTCGACGAAGCCGTCTGCCGAACGCTCGCGATCGAAGTCGGCATGCAGAACTCCGGTCTCGCCGCGACGCTCGGCAAGCTTTATTTCACGCCGCTCGCCGCGTTGCCCGGCGCGTTGTTCTCCGTGTGGCACAACCTGTCGGGCTCGTTGCTCGCGGGTGTGTGGGCGGGTCGCCCGGCGAAAGGCTCGACGCATCCCGATGGCGAGCGCGTGCTACAGGCGGAGCACGGCTGATCCTGCGCTCGCGCGCCGCGGTTTGCATCAGGTGATGGCTCACCCAACCGCGGCGCCGCCAATACCGCAACGGTATTCCTGACCAACGCGCGGCACTCCCCCAGGTTTGCAGACCAACGACGAACACGCGCCCCAATTCCCTTAGAATGGTTTTCTCGACGGCGCGTGCAGGCCTTCGCTGCCGCCACGCGGAAGGCCTGCAAAACAAGGGGGAAACAGCGTGCAGTGGCAATTCGAACGACATCGTCGGGCCGCGAACCGCCGCTCGTTAGTCAGCACAACGAGACAATTATTGCTGCTCTGTTGCGCAACGGCATTCTTGACCGCCTGCGCGACGAAGCTACCCGCCACCGCGTTCGACCGCGAGGTCACGCATGCGCTGCCCGCTACCGCCGATACACCGCTGCGCGAAGCGCTTGCGCCGCTCGAGGCGAAGCATCCACAGCAGTCGGGTTTTCGCGTGCTGCCGAACGGCACGGACGCGCTGCAGATGCGCATCGCGCTCGCGCGCGCGGCGACCAAAACCCTCGACATGCAGTACTACATCGCCAACGAGGACACCACCGGCAAGCTGCTGCTTGGCGCCGCGCTGTACGCGGCCGATCACGGCGTGCGGGTGCGCATGCTGGTCGACGATCTGAATTTCAAGGACCTCGACCGCACCATGGCGGGATTGAACAGTCACGACAACATCGAGATTCGCGTCTTCAATCCGTATGGCAGCGCGCAGGAAGGCATGTTCGAGCGCACCACGAACCTGTTCACACAGATCGACCACTTCACGCGCCGCATGCACAACAAGGCGATGATCACGGACAACCAGCTCGCGATCGTCGGCGGCCGCAACCTTGGCGACGAATACTTCAGTGCGAGCGAAACTCTGCAGTTCCGCGACCTCGATGCGCTCGCGGCGGGCCCGATCGTCGCCGACGTCTCCGCAAGTTTCGACGACTACTGGAACAGCGACCTCGCCTATCCGCTGCGCGCGCTGAACAGGCAGAAATTCGACCAGCAAGAACTCAACCAGACGCGCGACGAGCTGCGCCAGCACTGGCGCACCAACGCCGATCCGTATAACGCGAAACCGCTGAACGCGACGCCGCTCGCCGCGCAGATCACGAGCGAGCAGCTCGGCCTCACGTGGGCGAGCGCGGAATTCAGGGCCGACCTGCCGGAAAAGATCGAGCATCCGTCGCCGGACTACGTGAGCCCGCCGCTCGCGCGGCTGCGCGAACTAGTGCACGACGCGCGCCATGACTTTCTGATCGTGTCGCCCTACTTCGTGCCGCACGACTCGGGCGTGCAGGCGGCCAGCGCACTGACGCAGCGCGGCATCCGTATCGCGGTGCTGACCAACTCGCTCGCGGCGACCGACGCGGTCGCCGTGCAGGCCGGCTACAGCCCGTTCCGCGTGCCGCTGCTGAAGGCAGGCGTCGAACTGTACGAATTCAGGTCGCACCAGGACTCGCCGAACGTCGGGCTGGTCGGCTCGCGTTCCCGCTCGAGCCTGCATGCGAAGACCTACGTGATCGACCACCAGATTCTCGTGATCGGCTCGATGAACCTCGACCCGCGCTCGGCGAATCTCAACACCGAGCTCGCGCTCGTGATCCACAGTGCCGAACTCGCGAATCAGGTCGCGAAGATCTTCGAGCGCGCGACCCAGCCCGATGAGAGCTATCACGTGACGCTCGCCGACGCGGCCCAGCTCGCGTATCTGCGCTCGATCGGCGCGCCGCTCTCGCCGCTCGTCTGGACCGACGTCGAGAACGGCCAGACGCACACCTACATTTTCGATCCGCAAGCCGGGTTTTACCGGAACGCGCTAACCGGTCTATTCTCCCTATTGCCGGTCAACTCGGAACTTTGAGAAGCGGAGCCAAACATGACTGAAGACGTACGGATGGAGCGCGACACGTTCGGCGAGATCGCGGTGCCGAACGCCCGCCTGTGGGGCGCGCAAACGCAGCGCTCGCTGCAGAACTTCAAGATTTCGACCGAGAAGCAGTCACCCGAGCTGATCACCGCGCTCGCGGTGGTCAAGCGCGCGGCGGCCGAAGTCAACCTCGGCCTCGGCGTGCTCGACGAGCAGAAAGCCCGCGCGATCATGCAGGCGGCCGACGAGATCATCGCCGGCAAGCATCCGGGCGAATTTCCGCTGGCGGTCTGGCAGACCGGCTCGGGCACGCAGACCAACATGAACCTGAACGAGGTGATCGCCAATCGCGCAAGCGAGCTGCTCGGCGGCGAGCGCGGCGAGGCGCGCAAGGTGCATCCGAACGATGACGTGAATCGCGGACAGTCGTCGAACGACGTGTTCCCGACCGCCATGCACGTGGCTGCCGCGGACGCCATCGTCAAGCATCTGCTCCCCGCGCTGAAGACGTTGCGCGACACGCTCGACGGCAAGGCGAAGGCGTTCGCCGGCATCGTCAAGATCGGCCGCACGCACCTGCAGGACGCGACGCCGCTCACGCTCGGCCAGGAATTCTCCGGCTATGTCGCGCAGCTCGAACACGGCATCCGTCACGTCGAGGCGTCCCTACCGCATCTGTACGAGCTCGCGCAGGGCGGCACCGCGGTCGGCACGGGACTGAACGCGCACCCGAAGTTCGCCGACAGTGTCGCCGCCGCGATCGGCAAGCTGACCGGTCTGCCATTCGTGTCGGCGCCGAACAAGTTCGAGGTGATGGCAGCCGCCGACGCGCTCGTGTTCGCGCACGGCGCGCTGAAAACGGTGGCCGCGAGCCTGAACAAGATCGCCAACGACATCCGCTGGCTCGCGAGCGGCCCGCGTTGCGGTCTCGGCGAGCTGTCGATTCCCGAGAACGAGCCGGGCAGCTCGATCATGCCGGGCAAGGTCAATCCGACCCAGTCCGAAGCGCTGACGATGCTGTGCGCGCAGGTGTTCGGCAACGACGTCGCAGTGAACATCGGCGGCGCGAGCGGCAACTTCGAGCTGAACGTGTTCCGTCCGATGATCGCGCACAACCTGCTGCAGTCGGTGCGCCTGCTCGCCGACGGCGCGCACAGCTTCAACGACAACTGCGCGGTCGGAATCGAGCCGAATCACGAACGCATCGATACCTTGCTCAACGAATCGCTGATGCTGGTGACGGCGCTCAATCCGCACATCGGCTACGACAAGGCCGCGCAGATCGCGAAGAAGGCGCACAAGGAAGGCACGACGCTGAAGGCGTCGGCGCTGGCGCTCGGCTATGTCACCGAGCAACAGTTCAACGAGTGGGTGCGACCGAAGGATATGGTCGGGCGTACGGGGGGCTAAGTGCGCGAGGCGGCGCGCGAATGGGCGCGCCGCCCGCAGCCCCGCTGCGCTTAAATCTTTCCCTGCGCGACTTCTTCCGGTTTCAGTTCGACGATCGCGTCGAGCGCTTCCTTCACGTCCATCGCGTACCTGGCGAGGCGATGCTGCTCATCGGTCTGCGGCACGAAAGCGGGCACCGCCACCGGATGGCCGTTCTCGTTGACGGCGACCATCACGACGAGGCAATCGGTGGTCTGCAACAGCTCGCCGCCCTTCGGGTCGCCCGCCTGCACCGACACGTGGATATGCATGCTGGTGCGGCCCGTCGCAACGACGCGCGCACGCAGTTCGACCAGATTGCCCACGAGGATCGGCCGGCGGAAACGGATATTGCCGACGCTGACCGTCACGCAATAGCGCCCCGACCACACCGCCGCACAGGCGTAGGCGGTTTCGTCGATCCACTTCATCAGCGCGCCTCCGTGCACCTTGCCGCCGAAGTTGACCGAGGTCGGCTCGGCGAGAAAGCGGAAGGTGGTCTCCGAACGGTCCAGCGGTGCTGCGGGAACAGTGCTCATCTTGACTCCGGTCAATCGTCTGCATTGAAAGGAGGCGATTATACGAGCGCAATATTGCGCGCGGCGCGGAGTCGATTGGGGAACGCGGCGCAATGGGCCGGTCGGGCGCGTCGATGGCCCGACGCTCGGGGCCAGACTGTCGTTTCGGGACGGTTGCGCAGCGTCAGTTGTGGACGCTGATCCCTTGGTCGATGGTGCCGTACATGTTGATGCTGCCGCTGCCAGCCGAGCCCGAACCGGCTCCGCCCCCTGCGCAGGCGCTGAACAGCAGAACCGCCGCGGCGACGGCCAGAAGAGTTTTCATCACATCGTATTCCAGCAAGAACAGACTTCGATTCTAGCCTGGCGGCATGAGACGGCGTGGGAACGCGGGCTGGCTGGACACCTCCGCTGCATTCATTGTTCATCCGAAGCTGAAACGTCGAATACCTGATGCGCGTAGAGTAGGGAACGTGGCGGTGCGCCTTGCAAATTGGCCGCACTGCCCTTCACCACCTATTCAGGAAAGGCGCCATGACCTCCCCCCTCGCAGACAACCAGAACCACTTCCCCGGCCTGAGCCGGATCGGCTCGCTGCTCGCCGACCCCGGCCGCGCCGCGATGCTGTGGGCGCTGATGGACGGCAGCGCCCGCCCCGCTGGTGAGCTGACGATGATCGCGGGGCTGTCGCCATCGGCGGCGAGCGCCCATCTCGCCCGGCTCACCGACGGCGGGCTGCTCGCGCTCGAAGTGCGCGGCCGGCATCGCTATTTCCGCATCGCGTCGCCGGACATCGCCGCATCGATCGAAGCGCTTGCCAACGTCGCGCAGGCCAGCGCGCCGCAGCGGTCCGTGCCGCGTCCCGCCCGCACTGTGCCGCTCGACATGCGCTACGCGCGGACCTGCTACGACCACATGGCGGGCGAACTATCGGTGCGGATCTTCGAGCGCATGCTCGAGCGCGGACTGCTGACGCAGCACGGCACATCGCTCGACGCGACCGCGCAGGGCGCCGCCCGCTTCGCCGACTGGGGCATCGACCTCGCCGCGCAGAAGACCCGGCGGCGGCGCTTCGCGTGTACCTGCCTCGACTGGAGCATGCGCCGGCCGCATCTGGGCGGCGCGCTCGGCGCGGCGCTGCTCGAGGTGTGGTCGTCGCATGGCTGGGTCGAGCGGACCGAGCGGCCGCGCGTGCTGCGTGTCACGCCCGCCGGCCATCAGCATTTCGATGCGTTTCTGGCCGGATAGAGCCTCGACGCCTCCACGTCGCGACGCCGCGAGACCTTTTGTTACATGCCCGCGAATCCACTTTACAAATGAGCGGGCCTTGAAACATGGACGGAAGGTACAGTGACTGAACGGACTCAGCCCATTGCCGCGTCCGCCGGAGATCAGTCATGACAAATACCAACCAGCCCATGCAGCAAACCGGGATCAAACGCCGGATGACCGGCTATACGCTGATCGCGGCCGCCGTCGTCGCGCTCGCCACGCAAGCGAGCCTTGCGCAGGAAGCGCCGCCCGCGCCGCAAACCGCGGCCGCTGTGGCGGCCGGCGATCCGCCCGGGCGCATCGCGCGTCTGAACTACACGGCCGGCGCCGTGACCACCGAGCCCGCCGGCGCGGCCGACTGGTCGTACGCGCAGATCAACCGGCCGCTGACAACCGGCGACCAGTTGTGGAACGACCAGAACGCGCGCTCCGAGCTGCACATCGGCTCGACGGCAGTGCGCCTCGGCCAGAACACGAGCCTCGACGTGCTCAATCTCGACGACACGACCGCGCAACTGAAAGTCGCGCAAGGCACGCTGTCGACGCGTGTGCGCGAACTCGCGCCGGGCTCGTCGTATGAAATCGACACGCCGAATCTCGCGCTCGGCGTGAACGGCCCCGGCGACTACCGCGTCGACGTCGCGCCCGACGGCAGCAGCACGACCGTCACCGTGCGCAGCGGCAGCGCGATCGCGTACGGCGACGGCGGCCAGGTGCCGGTCGAGGCAGGCCAGCAGATCCGCTTTACCGGCACCAGCCTGCAGCAGCTCGCCGACAACCGCGCGCCCGCTCCCGATGAGCTCGACCAGTGGGCCGCCAGCCGCGACGCCACCGAAGACCGCTCGCAGTCGGCACGCTACGTGTCGCGCGACATCCCCGGCTACGAGGATCTCGACGCCAACGGCACGTGGCGCGCGACTCCGCAATACGGCGAAGTCTGGGTGCCGAACGCGACGCCGGCCGGCTGGGCGCCGTATCACGACGGCCACTGGGTCTGGCAGGCGCCTTGGGGCTGGACTTGGGTCGACGATCAACCCTGGGGCTTCGCGCCGTACCACTACGGTCGCTGGGCCGAGGTCGACGGCACGTGGGCCTGGGTGCCCGGTCCGCTCGAAGCCGACGCGCCGCCGGTCTACGCGCCGGCGCTGGTTGCGTTCGTCGGTGATGACAATGGCGGCATTGACTGGGGCGTGAATCTGGCGGTCGGCGGGGTCATCGCGGCCGGCGTCGCGTGGTTTCCGCTCGGACCGGGCGAGCCATGGCATCCGCATTGGGGCGATCACGACCACTGGAGCGCCAGGTACTACGACCGCGTGAACCGCCCGACGATCTTCAACGATTACCACCGGAACGTGAACATCCACAACACGTACGTGAACTATCGCGTGCCGGGCTGCGTGACGGCCGTGCCGGCAACCGCGTTCGTGCATGGTCAGCCGGTCGCACGCTTTTCACAGAAGGTCGATCCCGCGCAGTGGCGCAACGCACGGATCAACCCTGGCGCACCGGGGATCGCGCCGGTGCGCGAGAGCTTCGGGGCGGATCTGCGGCGCGCGAACTATCGGCCGCCGGCGAGTGTCGTCGCACGGCCGGTCGTCGCGACCCGCAATCCCGTCATGCCGGCCGCGTATCACGACGAGCTCGCGCAGCGCTTCGCGCAAGGCGGCGGTCGGGTGCCCGGTGGCGGCGAACCGGTCGTGCGCACCTCGGTGCCCGCACATATGACCGGCACACCGGGCGCGCTGCCGGTCGCGAACGTGCGGGTCGTGCAATCGCATGTGCCGGGACGTCCACCGGGGATGGCGGCGGGTGCGCCCGCTGTGCCTGGCGCGGCAGGCGGCAACGCGCCACATGGCGTCGAGCAGGCCGGCCAGCGACCCGGCGAAACGGGTGCCATGGGACCGCATGGCGAAGCGCCGCAGGCGCGTCCGGGTATGCCGCCGCAGATGGCGGGCAATGGGCATCCGCCGCAGCCCGGCGAGACCGGGCCAGCGGGCAATCTGGGCCATCCGTCGAACGGTGTGCCGCGGCCGCCGCAAGCAGGTGGTGGCAATCCGGCCAACGCAGCTGCACAGCAGCACGGCGCGCCACAGCAATGGGGCGCGGTCGGCCGGTCGGAGCCAGCATGGACCCAGCCCCATACGCCGATGGCGCAGCAGGCACCTCGTGTGGAGCAGCCACGCGCGCCGCAGCAGCAGGGATTCGCGCAGCAGTCTGGTGTGCCGCATCCGCAGGAGAACCGGGCTCCGCAGCAACAGGCCCGGATACCGGAAGGGCATCCGCCGACGATGCAACAGCCGCCGCGCGCCACGCCGCCTCAGCAGCCGCGTCCTGAACCCCAGATGCAGCAGGCGCAACAGCCGCGTGTCGAACCGCGTCCGCAGATGCAACAACCCCGCCCCGAGCCGCAGCTCCAGCAGGCGCAGCAGCCGCGTGTCGAACCGCGTCCGCAGATCCAACAACCCCGCCCCGAACCGCGTCCGCAGGTGCAGCAGCCGCGCCCCGAACCACGGCCCCAGCCGGTCCAGCAGCCGCGGGCGCAACCGCAGCCGCAACAGCAACACGCCGAGCAGCACCAGGGCGGCAGCAATCGCGACGAGCATCACAAAGGCTGAGCAGGCCGCCTGCCGTACGGGCAATAAAAAAGCCCCGCGATGCAAACCATCGCGGGGCTTTTCACATTTGAAGTCGCGGCGCTACCGCCCCGCTTCCACCGGGATCAGATCGCCATCGGCGCCGTCAGCGGCTCGTGATGCCGATAGCCGACCAGCGAAAAATCCG
This sequence comes from Paraburkholderia sp. HP33-1, assembly GCF_021390595.1. Classification (NCBI taxonomy): domain Bacteria; kingdom Pseudomonadati; phylum Pseudomonadota; class Betaproteobacteria; order Burkholderiales; family Burkholderiaceae; genus Paraburkholderia; species Paraburkholderia sp. HP33-1. The sequence continues at coordinate 2,487,335 of NZ_JAJEJR010000001.1, forward strand.
CCGGCTCGATCTTCTCGAGCCATTCGGGCTCGTACATACCGGTCTTCGCGTACTCGGGCACGCGCTCTGAAATTGCGAGCCGCGGGCTCTCGTACGGCTCGCGCTTGAGCTGCTGGTTCAGCATGTCGAGCTGATTCTCGTAGATATGCGCGTCGCCGATGAAATAACTGAACCAGCGCGGCGTATAGCCCGTCAGCCGCCCGACCAGATGCAGCAGCGCCGCGCCCTCGGTCAGATTGAACGGCGTGCCGAGCCCGACGTCGTTGCTGCGGATATACAGGCACAGCGAAATCTCGCGGCGCGTGGCGTTGGGCAGGAACTGGTACAGCAGATGGCAGGCCGGCAGCGCGATCTGGTCCAGCACGGCCGGATTCCACGCATGGAACAGAATCCGTCGATCGGCGGGGTTTTGCATGATCGTGTCGAGGCACTGGCGCAACTGGTCGATCGCCTTGTAAAGCAGCACCTTCGAGCGACCTTCTTCGTCGAACTGCGTGATCACGCGGAAACCGCGCGCCTGGGCGTCGGCGAGCTGCGCGCTCGCGCTGGCGTCGAGCACCTTGTAGGCCGGCCATTTGCGCCATTGCACGCCGTAGACGTCGCCCAGATCATCCGGGCCTTCGCGATACGGATTGGCAAGCCACTGCGCGTTCTGATTCGCGTTCCCGTCCCACACCTTGCAGCCGAGGTCGCGAAAATCCGCGGCGCTGCGCGACGCACGCAGAAACCCGACCAGTTCACCGATCGCCGACTTGAACGCGAGCTTCTTGGTCGTGACGGCGGGAAAGCCCTGCTGCAGATCGAAGCGCAGCATCGCGCCGGGCATGCTGATGGTGCGGATGCCGGTGCGGTTTTCCTGCCACGTGCCGGTGTCGAGAATCGTACGAACGAGGTCCAGGTATTGTTTCATGCGGTTTCCTTCGACGCGGCGCGAACCCAACCAGGCACGCCACGGAATTGAGCAAAACTCGATTCTAACAAGCGCGACCGCACGCCGCCGGGCCACGGCGTGCCGCATGGGAAATTCCAAGGGGGATTTCAGACGGAGAGGAAAAGGCCGCGGAACGCGAGGGAGACCAACAGAACCCGAAACTCGCGGCGACGCGTCAAGCCTGGACACGCCACGTTGCCAGTCGCGCCGCTCGCCCGCCGCCTCACAGATGCGGCACCGACGCCGGCAAATCACCGTGCGGCGGCGCCATCGGCTCGCCTTCCATATGACGCATGCCGTGCGAGCACAGCAGCCGATACAGCGTCACCCGCGAGATGCCGAGCTCCTGCGCCGCGTCACCGAGCCGCCCGCGATGCCGCAGCAACGCGAGCTCGATCGCCTGACGCTCGGCTGCTTCGCGCGCCTGCGCGAGCGAAACCGGCACGATCTCGACGTATTCGGCGAGTTCGAGGTCGCGCGCGGTGATCGCGCGTCCCTCCGACATCACGATCGCGCGCCGCACCCGGTTGATCAGCTCGCGAACGTTGCCCGGCCAGCCGTAGTTATGCAGCGCGGCGATCGCATCGGGAGCGAAACCGCGCAGGCGCCGGCTCGCATCCTTCTTGAAACGCTCCAGCATGTGCCGCGCGAGCAACTCGATGTCCTTGCCGCGCGCGCGCAGCGGCGGTTCGTCGATCTGCAGCACGCAGAGGCGGTGATACAGGTCGGAGCGGAAGCGCCCTTCGATCATCGCCGCGGTCATGTCCACGTGGGTGGCCGAAATGATGCGCACGTCGACGTCGATCGCGGTGTGTCCGCCGAGCCGCTCGACCTTGCGCTCTTGCAGGAAGCGCAACAGGCTCGCCTGGCTTTCGAGCGGCAGATCGCCAATTTCGTCGAGAAACAGCGTGCCGCCATTGGCCGCCTCGACCCGGCCGATCTTGCGCTGGTTCGCGCCGGTAAACGCGCCGCGTTCGTAACCGAACAGTTCGGATTGAAGAAGGTGCGGCGGGATCGCGCCGCAATTGATCGGTACGAACGGCGCGTTGCGCCGCGCCGAGCGCTCGTGAATCGCGACCGCCGTCAGCTCCTTGCCGGTGCCCGATTCGCCGGAGATGAACACCGGCGCGTCGGTCATCGCGACCTTGCGGATCGAGCGGAACAGCGCGAGCATCGCGTCACACGAGCCGACCATCTCGCCTTCGGCGCCCTGCGAGCCGTCGTTCGACGCGGTCTCGCCCAGCGAAATCATGCCGTATGCATGACCCACCGAATCGACGATACGGTCGCCCGAATACGGCACCGTCACGTAATCGAAACAATAGTCGCGCACGAGCCGGCGCAGCGCAGCGTCCTGCAGCTGACCGGGCGTGGTGGCAGCGACCCAGCCGACGTTCGGCATGGTCAAACAGGATTCAAAAGCGGCGATTTCGTGCGGCAGGAAATCGCTCGACAGATCGAGCAGGCCGCCCGCTGCCGCTCCGATACGCACAGCCCGGCGCGCATCGCGCGCCGATCCCACGACTTCGACATGCCAGCCGCGCTGCAGAAAACGCGTATTCAGTTCCGCGCTCGGATCGCGCGAAACGTAAATCAGTTGCCGCGTTGCGGGTTCCATTATTCAGATCCTCTCGTCAACGAACGTTAAGGACGACGCATGCACCTGAAACTGAGGTTCAGACACGCTGACTCGTTCGGGATTCGCAAATCGCAAAAACCGAACGGCCATTCCATTCCGTGCGGACAGCTGATCCCCAAGAAAGCGGCGTGTGTGTTTGAGACGGCCCGATACGGGCTTTTTTAAATTTGAAGCTGTTTTCGAGAGCTTACTATACGAGCGCCGCTTCGAAAACAATTATGCGAATGTAATCAACAGAATCCTTACCCACCAAGGCTTTGCGGCCGATCATGATTTATTCAGCCGGCAAATAAAACATTAGTGGAAGCGCTTTTCGTGGCGCTTGGGCGACAGTACTGCGTACCTTACGAATTATCGAATTATAGGTATTTTCTGCTGGTCCGTTTCAGCGCTGAAACGTTTTTTTCCGATTTGATGCGCATTAGTTGTGTTTCTGCTGGTTGCCTCCAGACGCATCAATGGATTGCGAGCGATGGCACATGTTTCGCTAAATGGCGTGCACCAGGGAGACACATCATGCGACTCGCATTGCGCATCGATCTGACAAGCCGCTGCGTACCGTACTTCGCAATTTGCGCAGCACTCATATTTAGCGTCCCGCCGGCGAGTGCCGGCACCCCGACGGCGCCGGCCACCTTGCCTCAATCCGCCACACTGGCGGATTCCAGCGATGCCGCTGCCCCGCCCCTCGCCAGCCGGCAAGTCACCGCGCCGGCTCCCGCCGCAGACAACAGCCAGACTTCCGCCAACGCGTCGAACCCGGCTGTCGATGCTGCAACCGTGAACGATATTTCGCTCGACGACCAGATCCTGTCACGCCAACGCGGCGGCGCGGTCGGCTTGCTGATGGTCGCCGCGACGCCGCAGCTGATGCAAGGCGGCGGCAACCAGGTGACGTTGTGGGACGAGATCGCCCCGCCCTCGCCGCTGCCGGTGCCGGTCGACGCTGCCCGCGCCGCCCAGGGCAATGTCGCGACGTACCAGCGGAAGTAGCAAAACGAAGCAACCAGCAGACAACAAATAACCAGGCAATGCAGGACCGGCTGCCTCGCGCAAAACAACGCGCCCCACGCCGGCGGGACACAAGAAACAAGCAGGAAGGGACCGGGACATGACTACGAACCACCAGACGCCGCACGCCTTCGGCCTGTCGGCGGTGTCGTTCAGCTGCGCTCCTGTCTTGCCGCGCGTGGCTTCGACCAGGGCCACCCTCCTCGCCAGCGTACTCATCACCACCTGCTTCGCGAGCTACGCGTATGCCGAGCAGGTCGCCAACCCGGGCGACATCATCGTCGAGCGCAGCGTAACGCCGCGCGACGCGTTCGTCCCCGTGCCGCGCGACCAGGACCCGGTCGCCGTGCGCGCCACCACTTTCCCGGCCAACTCGTTCGACCCGGCGATCGCGACGCTCGTCGGCGACACCGATCTGACGAACGCGCACGGGTCGACCGGCGTCGCCGCCGGCGGCGCGCTCGGCGGAACCGGCATGCAGGCCGTCACGCAGATCCTGAGCGGCAAGGCGACCGGCAACACGATCCCGCTGAATTCGGGTGGCATCGGCGGACCGGCGGCGGGCATCGGCGGCACGATCAGCTCATCGGTGACGGGCGCGCTCGCGCCGTTGTCGAACGCGCTCGGCGGCGGGCTCGGAGGTCTGAAATGAACACGCGCCTTCGTCCCTCGCTGCGATCACTGCAAGTCACTTCGAGGCGCACAGCCTTGCGCGTGTGCACGTGCCTGTGCTTCGGCGCCGCTGCGCTCGTCGCGGGTCAGGCGCACGCGCAATCGCAAGGGGTGCCGGTCGTCGGCGCCACCGCGACGATCGGCACCGGCGCGGGTATGGGCGTGACGGGCGCGCTCACGGTCAACGAAACGGCCGGACTCGACAACGCGCAGGCCAACCAGATCACGGTGACGAGCGGCGGCTCGGTCGGCAATGCGACCGCGAGCGTGCAAAGCGCGTCGGTGGCCGCGAACGTGCCGCGCGCGCAAGCGTCGATCGAAGCCAACGCGTTTTCGAACACATCCGGCGCGGTGCTGGTGAACCAGTCGGCCGGAGCAGGGAATCTGCAGCGCAACAGCACCCAGATCGGGTCTGCCGCGCTCGGAGTCGAGACCGTCTCTGATGGGGAGCTATCCGCGACGGCCCCGAAAAGCGGGAGTCTGGGGCAATCGAATGCGATCCACGGCGTGCGCGAGGCAAGCATCTCCAGCGATGCCTTGCGCAACGCCCACGGAATCGTCCAGATCAACCAGGCCGCCGGCGCCGGTAATGCCACGGCAAACAGTTTTGTGCTCCGTCCCCCGGCGGGCACTTTTTTTAACTGACCACACTTAAAGTATCGGAGCGAATCATGAAGCGCACTCTTATTGCCACGGCCGTTCTCGTTGCCGCATCCGGCAGCGTGCTTGCCGCGCCGCAGAAGGCCTACCTGTTCAATACGACGGTCGTCGGCGAGATGGTCGGCGTCGAAGGTCTGGTCGGACTGTTCGGCTGCGTGCACGTCTCCAGCACGGCCAACGCGGTGATCAACAACAACCAGATGGTCAACGTGAATGCAACGCTCGATCCGCAGGCGCAGACCTACACCAGCGGCAACGTGACCACGACGCTCAACAACAACAGGACGTCGGTCAGAGGCAGCGGCACGGCATTCGCGTTCACGACGCAAAACCATACCTCGTCGAGCTCGAGCTCGCAGGGTTTCGAAGCCTCCGGCGGCTATGCATACGGCAGCCAGAGCGCGAGCGCGTCAGGCAGCGGCTATGAAACGAGCCAGCAGGCATCAGGCATCGCAGGCGGCTTCTCGCACACGAGTCAGAACTCGGGCGGCCATATCTCGGCGGGCGGCTCGATCGGTGGCAGCTACAGCTATCAGGACCACAACACGTTCTCGCACGGCAGCGGCTCGTTCAGCGCCCGCGGCGGCCTGCAGGCCGGTTATCGCGAATCGAGCTACTCGAACTCGTCGCGCGTCGCCGGCGGCTTCGAGGCGAGCGAAGCGTCCGGGCAACGCCGTACGTGGGGCTTCACCGCGAGCGAAGGCTCCGGCTATGCGAGGGTCAGCGAGCAATCGTCGGGCTACTCGAGCAGCCGCTCGTCGTCGAGCAATTCGTACGGCGCCGCATGGGGCATCGACGAAGGCATGACGACGACCGACGTGACGACGCGCGGCTCGATCACCCAGCACATCAACAACGAAGCGGCCGGCACGCTGAACGCGACCACCGGCACCAATGCGGCCAGCAACGTGTCGGGCAACCTCGGCATCAACATCGCGGAAGGCATCGACAACGCGCAGAGCAACGACGTGTCGCTTGCCTCGGTCGACGTCGGCAACGTGTTCGGCAATGCCCAGGACTTCAACGTGCAGTCCTCGGGCGGCAACGCGACGATCCACAACTTCAATCTGAACGCGTCGGTCGGCAACGGGTCGCTGTCGGGCGTGACGGGCAACGTCGGCGTGAACATCGCGTCCGGTATCGGCAATGCGCAGGACAACGCGCTAGCCGGCGCCGTGACGACGACCGATCCGGGCAAGGCGCTGACCACCGCGATGGATGCGACGGACGACAACTCGCAATCCGCCACGATGGCCGTTCACGGGCAATTCCAGGGCACGGCAAGTCTGGGTGCCGATACGCTGAAAGGCGCCTCCGGCAACATCGGCGTGAACATCGCCGGCGGCGCGGGCAACCTGCAGCACAACGGCCTCGCCATCGCAGCGCTGAACAGCGGCAAGTAAGCCGGCGAAGCGACGGGCGCAGGCAGGCAGAAGAAGCACAAAGCAGTCGGAAAGGCGCGCCGGCAGCCGTAGAAGCTGCCGGCGCGGATCGGGCAGGAGACCAGCATGACCGGGTGCAAGGGGTTCCCGGCGCTACCGTTCGCCGTAGCGCTGGCAGGCTGCATGCTCTGCGCGGACCACGCGGCCGCGCAATCGAGCATCGACACGTCGACGTTCGCCGGCGTGCCGTTGACGAAGACGGTCCGCTCGATGAAGGACCTGCGCTACAACCACATCGTCAGTCAGCAGTTCGATTTCAGCTGCGGCGCGGCGGCGCTCGCCACCCTCCTCAAGTACGGCTACGGCATCGATATTCCGGAGACCGAACTGATTCGTCGAATGATGGTCTTCTCGACGCCCGAAGTCGTCGTCAGGAACGGCTTCTCGATGCTCGACATGAAGCACTTCGTCGAAACCATCGGACTGCGCGGCCGCGGCTTTCGCGTCAACGTCGAAGCGCTTCACCACCTTCAGATCCCCGTGATGGTCCTGATGAACATCGACGGGTACGAGCATTTCGTGATCGTCAAGCATGCGCAGGACGGCCGCGTGTTCATCGCGGACCCGGCGCTCGGCAATCGCATCGTGCTCGAAGAGGACTTCGCGAAGACTTGGAACGGTCTCGTGTTCGCGGTCCTCGGCAAACCCTTCAGGGAGGATTCACCGCTGTTGCAGGACAACGAGTCGCTCGCGCTGAAGCTGCGCGCCGCAGCGCTGGCAGCCGGCACCGCCGCGACTCCCTTTTTCGAGTACGGCTTGAACAAGGCAGACATGTTCTGATCCCATCATGAAGTCACACTTCACACAGCTTGGGTTCGTGCTCTGCGCCATCGCATGCGGCGCAAGCGGCCTCGCCCACGCTTCGGAGGGCGCCGCCTCGCCACCGGCCCCCGAACTCTCGATACCGCGCGAGCCGGGAGCCGCGCCCCTGCGGGTGCAACTCGTCGACGACGACGTGCTCGCAACCCAGACCGGCAAATACGCCGGCGCGACGATGATCTCCGGCTTCGTGCTGAACGTCATTTCGCAATGGCAGTTGCCCAATGGCGCGGGCGCGCTCGCCCAGGGCTCGCTGAGCGCGGTGCAGGATGGCAGCGGGCAGCTCAAGAGCTCTATCAACACGTTCGCGAGCGTGACCGGCGGCGCGCACGGCTACGCAGGCAATTCGGGCGCCAATTCGAATGCCCAGGCGAGCGGCGGCCAGAGCATCGGCGTCAACGGTGTATCGCAGGTCACCCAGGTCGCGGGCGATCGCAACAGCGGCACCAACTCCGCGCTAATCGATTTCAATAACAGCGCCGTGACGCTGATGGGCTCCGCCAACGCGCCGTCGGCGTCGGCCAGCAATTCGAACAGCTCGGTGAAAGCCGGCATTTCGTTCGGCAGCAACGGCGTGAGCGTCGCGCTGCAGACACCCGCTGGGATCGCCACCCAGACCATCGCGCCGAGCAACGGTCAGATCGCCCAGCTGCTGCAGATTGCAGGCAATAACCAGCAAGTCTCCAACGCCCTGCAACTGCATCTGCAAACCCAGCAGATGTCGGCTTCGATGCTCCGTCAGTTAGGCGTACTACAGGCACTGCAAAACAGGAGATAACAAGGCGGGCCGCCACCCGCCAGCTGCAGCACACGCAGTAAAGATACGGCCGCGCAGTCAGGATCCGCGCAGCCGAAGCACCGGGGGAGCAGAAAATGAAAAAAGTGTCATCGACCAGGGCGCCGCGCATGACTCTCGCGGCCATTCCGGCCGCCGCCATGCTATGGGCTCTTGCGCAATCGGCGAGCGCGCAGGCGCTCGCCGGTCAATCCGTGGAGGACCGTCTTAACACGCTGATGCGCGTCGTCGACGAGCAGCAGCGGCAGATCCAATCGCTCGAACGCCAGGTCACCGAACTCGAGATGGCGCAACGCGGACGCGGCGTGCCGGGCGCGGGCGCCCCCGCGGGCAGCGACACGGTGGCCGAGCAGCCCGGCGCCGACGGCCTGCCCGTGCCGCTGCCGCCGCTCGCGCAGATCGTGCCGGGCGCGCCCGCGCCAGGGGGCACGACCGGCACCGCGACCGGCGTGCCGGTCAATCCGCCGACGCCGGACGGCAGCAATGCCGGCAGCACCAACTCAGGCGGCCTGCCGCCCGCCACCGACGGCAGCGGCGCGGTCGGCCAGACCCAGCGCGCGAACGAGCCGGTACGCACGCAGGCCGAGCAGGCGGTCGTGCAGCGCGAGCACGCCCCGCTCTTCGATCACAAGCTGACGATGGACTTCGGCATCAGCGACACCTACTACGACCGACGTCAGTTGCAGTTGTCGGGCTTCCTCGCGCTCGACGCGATTTTCCTCGGCAACATCAACCTCGGCCAGACCAAGTCGCACCAGGTGATGGCGGACCTCGACACGCGCTACGGCGTGTCCGACCGCATCAACGTCGACGTCGACGTGCCGTACGTGTACCGGCGCAGCAACTTCATCGTCGGCGGCGCGGGGGGCGCGGCGAGCACGTTGTCGGACGCGACTGTGTCGAGCCACGACATCGGCGACGTGAACTTCGGCCTCTATTACCAGTTCGTCAGGGAAACCAACGCGATGCCGGACGTGGTCGGCAGTCTGCGCGTGAAGGCGCCGACCGGCAGCTCGCCGTTCGGCGAGAAAGTCGTGCAGGTAGACCAGAACAACACCAATCTGGTCGCGCCGACCAAACTGCCGACCGGCACCGGCTTCTGGAACATCACGGCGGGTCTGTCGGTGCTGAAGACCTACGACCCGGTCGTGTTGTTCGGCAGCGTTTCCTATACCTACAACTTCGCGCGTTCGTTCGCGGACATCTCGTCGGTGCAGGGGCAGACCGAACCGGCGACGGTCAAGCTCGGCGACATCGTGCAGTTCGGCGGCGGTGTCGCACTCGCGTTCTCCGACAAGGATTCGGCCAGCGTGTCGTTCACCATGGCGCTCGAACCCGAATCGCAGACCAAGGCACCGGGTGGCAGCTACCAGAGAGTGCCGGGCAGCGAAACCACGGCCGCGGCGATGAATTTTGGCCTGAACCACGTCGTGAACAAGCACCTGACCATCAACGGCTCGGTCTCGATCGGACTCACGCCCGACGCGCCGAACTTCGTGGTCGGCGTGCGCTTTCCGTACACCTTCTGACGTGCCAACGATGCGAGGTCGAACGTGCGTGAAACATCTCATCTGACCAGTGTGGCTTCCGTCGCGGCAGCGGGATCGCATCTGTCGCTCGCGGTGCCGAAAGAGTGCGCCGCCGTGCCGTCTGCCGGGTCCTGCGCGGCACGGTCCGTCGATCCACCGGCAAACGCCGCGGCGCGCGGAGGCGAGCGACAGTTGCTCTACGTCGCGCGCGCACCCGACGAAACGCTGATCGCGCATCTGAAGAGCCGCGGCTGGCAGGTCGCGGCCGCGCGCTCGGCGCACGAACTCGGGCGCCACGTGAAGCCCGGCGTCGCGTGCGCGGGCATCGTCGATCTGGCCAGTTTCGCGCCGCGCGACCTCGGCGGGCTCGAGGCGAGTCTGCGCCAGCAGCAGGTCGGCTGGATCGCGCTCGCGACCAGCGAGCAGCTCAACGATCCGCTCGTGCGACGCCTCGTGCGCCACTACTGCTTCGACTTCGTGAAGCTGCCCGTCGCGCCCGCGACGATCGACTATCTGGCCGGCCACGCGTTCGGCATGGTCACGCTGTGCGACCCGGAACTCGCGCCGCCCGTCAGCGAAGCGGGCGACGACGAAATGGTCGGCACCTGCGAGGCGATGCAGCAGCTCTTTCGCACGATCCGCAAGGTCGCGAACACCGATGCGAGCGTGTTCATCTCGGGCGAGTCGGGTACCGGCAAGGAGCTCACCGCGCTCGCGATCCACGAACGCTCGCCGCGCCGCAAGGCGGAGTTCACGGCGATCAACTGCGGCGCGATCCCGCATCACCTTTTGCAATCCGAACTATTCGGCTACGAGCGCGGCGCGTTCACCGGCGCAAATCACCGCAAGATCGGTCGCGTCGAGGCGGCCGACGGCGGCACGCTGTTTCTCGACGAAATCGGCGATCTGCCGCTCGAAAGCCAGGCGAGCCTGCTGCGCTTTCTGCAGGAAAGCAAGATCGAGCGGCTCGGCGGGCGCGAATCGATTCCGGTCGACGTGCGCATCATCTCGGCGACCCACGTCGATCTCGACGGCGCGATGCGCGACGGCCAGTTCCGTGCGGACCTGTTTCATCGCCTGTGCGTGCTACGCGTCGACGAGCCGCCGCTGCGCGCGCGCGGCAAGGACATCGAGATTCTCGCGTATCACATCCTGCACAAGTTCAAGACCGACAACGCGCGCAAGATTCGCGGCTTCACGCCATCGGCGATCGAGGCGCTCTACAACTACACCTGGCCCGGCAACGTACGCGAGCTGATCAACCGCGTGCGCCGCGCGATCGTGATGGCCGAGAACAAGCTGATCTCGGCCGACGACCTCGACCTCGCGGGCTTCGCCGGTCAGGAGAGCATGACGCTCACGCAGGCGCGCGAGGCCGCCGAGAAACGCGCGATCGAGGCTGCGCTGCTGCGCCATCGGCATCGGTTGAACGAGGCGGCAGTGGATCTGAACATTTCACGCGTGACGCTGTATCGGCTGATGGGCGCGCTTGGCTTGCGCGAACCGGGTGGCGCCGACGACAAGGGGGCTTTCGCGGCGGACGAGCCAGCGCGGCGGTGAGCGGCGGGCTGCGTCATCGCATCGGGTAGAATCGTTCGATTACCCTCCACTTTCCATTCGATGACGACGCTCACCCTGATCGTCGCTCGCGCCAGCAACGGCGTGATCGGCCGCGACAACCAGTTGCCCTGGCGACTACCCGAAGACCTCAAGTTCTTCAAGCGCACAACGATGGGCGCGCCCATCATCATGGGCCGCAAGACGCACGAATCGATCGGCCGGCCGCTGCCGGGACGCCGCAACATCGTCATCACGCGCGATGCCTCGCGGCGCTTTCAGGGCTGCGACACCGCGACCAATCTCGACGACGCGCTCGCGCTCGCCGCGCAAGACCAGGCGCCGCAGGCGTTTCTGATTGGCGGCGCGCAGCTGTACGACGAAGGGCTGCGCCACGCGGACAAGCTGATCGTCACGGAAATCGCCGCCGACTTCGCTGGCGATGCGACCTTCCCCGCGATCGACCGGCACGTGTGGGAAGAAATCGCGCGCGAAGCGCATCACTCAAACGCGCCGAACGACTTCGATTACGCGTTCGTCACGTATCAGCGCAAGGACGTCTGAAAGCTCGCGCGACGCATGCGATAAAAAACGCCACGCAACGTTTCGTTGCGTGGCGTTTTCGTTTGATACAGGGCGGCGTTACGGCAAGCCGCCCCGCTCACTGTCCCGCGATCGTCATCCGCTCGATCAGCACCGAGCCGGTCTGCTTGGTGCCGCGCGTGATCGTATCCGCGCCGATCGCGACGATATGGCGGAACATCTCCTGCAGCGTGCTCGCGACCGTGATTTCCTCGACCGGATACTGGATCTTGCCGTTCTCGACCCAGAAGCCCGACGCGCCGCGCGAGTAGTCGCCGGTCACGTAATTGACGCCCTGCCCCATCAGCTCGGTCAGCAGGAGACCCGTGCCGAGCTTCTTCAGCATCGCCTCGAAGTCGTCCTCGGGACGCGTGCTCGAACTGAGCAGCGACAGGTTGTGCGAGCCGCCCGCGTTGCCGGTGGTCTTCATGCCGAGCTTGCGCGCCGAGTAGGTGGACAGAAAGTAGCCCTCGACGACGCCGTCCTTGACGACCGAGCGCTGGCGCGTGCGCACGCCTTCCTCGTCGAACGGCGCGCTGCCCATCGCGCGCGCGACATGCGGATCTTCGACCACCTGCACGTGCGGTGCGAACACCGGTTTGCCGAGGCTGTCGACGAGAAACGAGGTCTTGCGATACAGCGCGCCGCCGCTCGTCGCCTGCACGAACGCGCCGAGCAGGCCCGCCGCGAGCGGCGCCTCGAACAGCACGGGGACCTTGCGCGTGTCGAGGCCGCGCGCGCCGATGCGCGCCAGCGCGCGCTGCGCCGCGTAACGGCCGACCGCTTCCGGATCGGCGAGTTCGTCGGCGCTGCGCGTCGATGTGTACCAGTCGTCGCGCTGCATATTGCGGCCGCTGCCGGCGATCGGCGCGCACGCGATGTAGTGGCGCGAATACGGATAGCCGGCAAGGAAGCCGCGCGAGGTTGCCAGCACGAACTGCGAGTGCTGCGCCGACACGCTCGCGCCCTCGGAGTTCTTGATCTGCGGATCGGTCGCGAATGCGGCGTCTTCGGCGCGGCGCGCGATCTCGACCGCTTCGTCGGCCGACAGATTCCACGGGTGATACAGATCGAGGTCGCGCGGCGCGGTTTCGAGCAACTCGGCTTCGGCGAGGCCCGCGCAATCGTCTTCGGCGGTGAAGCGCGCGATGTTGTAGGCGGCCGCGACCGTGTCCTTCAAGGCCTGCGGCGAGAAGTCCGAGGTGCTCGCGTTGCCGCGCTTGTTGCCGATGAACACCGTCACGCCGACCATCTTGTCGCGGTTGTGCTCGATCGTCTCGACTTCGCCGCGCCGCACGGAGACGGACAGGCCGTCGCCCTCGGAAATCTCGGTCGCGGCGTCGGTGCCGCCGAGCGCCTTCGCGTGACGGAGGATGTCCGAGGCGATTTCCTTGAGTTCATCCTGGGTATGCGGAAAAAAGCGCTGCTTGACGTCCATGTCTGCTGCCATTGTGGTTGCCGTCCTGTTGGGGCCGCGCGGCCCTGGGTATGCGCACCGTATTCGGCGCAGGCGCGCGGGTGCGGGATAAATGCATCCCGCGATCATAGCAAGGTACGCGCCGCCGCGGGTCAGGCTGGCGCGGCAAGTTACAATACCGGCATGACACGCAAAACCCGCATTCAAACGATCGAATCCGTCGTCACGGAAGTCGACGAAAACGGCTACGATCGTCCGAGCAAGTCCCAGGTCAAGCGCGAAATGCAAGCGCTCCAGGATCTGGGCTCGGAACTCGTCGCGCTGCCGAAAGACGCGCTCAAGCGCATGCCGATGCCCGAAAAGCTCGACGAAGCCGTGCGCGAAGCACGCCGCATCACCGACTTCGAAGGCAAACGCCGCCAGATCCAGTACGTCGGCCGCGTAATGCGCTCGCTGCTGGACACGGAAACCGCCGCGCTGCGCACCGCGCTCGACACCTACAAGGGCATCAACAAGTCGGAAACGGCGAAACTCCACTGGATCGAGCGCACCCGCGAAAAACTGCTTGCCGACGACGCCGCACTGACCGAGTTCATCCGCCGGCATCCGAGCGCCGACCCGCAGCAGGGCCGCACGCTGATCCGCAACGCGCGCAAGGAAGCGGAGCAGAGCAAGCCGCCGCGCTACTTCCGCGAGCTGTTCCAGTGGATCAAGAACGCGGCCGGCGCGGACGACGAAGCCGAAGACGCGCAGGACGCCGGCCTCGCTCCGGAAGACGACGATGACAACCGCGACGCCTGATCAACGTAGGCAACGTACGCACCCCGACGAAATCGTGATCGGCCTCGTGTCGATCAGCGACCGCGCATCGACGGGCGTGTACGAGGACAAGGGCATTCCGGCGCTACAGGAGTGGCTCGGCGCGGCATTGAGCTCGCCGTGGCAGGTCGTCACGAGATTGATCGCCGACGACGCGCCGACCATCTCGGCCACGCTGATCGAATTGATCGACGAAGTGGGCTGCGATCTGGTGCTGACGACCGGCGGCACCGGCCCGTCGCGCCGCGACGTGACGCCCGAGGCGACGGTCGCGGTGGCGACGAAGGAGATGCCCGGCTTCGGCGAGCAGATGCGGCAGATCAGCCTCAATTTCGTGCCAACCGCGATTCTGTCGCGCCAGGTTGCGGTGATCCGCGAAACGGCGGGGCACGCCGCGCTGATCATCAACCTGCCCGGCCAGCCGAAATCAATCAGGGAAACGCTGGAAGGCCTGCGCGATGACGGCGCGGTCAAGGTGTCGGGGATTTTCGCGGCGGTGCCCTACTGCATCGACCTGATCGGCGGGCCTTACGTGGAAACCAACGCCGACGTGGTCAAGGCGTTCCGGCCGAAGAGCGCGCAACGCGCGCCGCGGCAGGACTGAGGCTTATTGAGCGCTCGCAGCCGCATCCGGCGGCGACGGCACGAGGAAATGCTCGCGGTAGTACTTCAGCTCGTCGATCGATTCATGGATGTCGGCGAGCGCGGTGTGCATCGCGCGCTTCTGGAAGCCCTTGTAGATGACCGGCTGCCAGCGCCGGCAGAGTTCCTTGAGCGTGCTCACGTCGAGGTTGCGGTAGTGGAAGAAGCTCTCCAGATCCGGCATCCAGCGCGCCATGAAGCGGCGGTCCTGACAGATCGAGTTGCCGCACATCGGCGACTTGCCCGGCGGCACATACTGGCCGAGGAACTCGCGGATCTGCGCGGCGGCGTCGGCCTCGCTGACCGTCGACGCCTTCACGCGATCGATCAGTCCCGAGCGGCCATGCGTGTTCTGGTTCCACTCGTCCATCTTCGCGAGCGTTTCATCGCTCTGATGAATCGCGAGTACCGGGCCTTCGACCATCCTGTCGAGCGTCGAATTCGTCACCACCACCGCAATCTCGATGATGCGGTCGGTGTCGGGCTCGAGCCCGGTCATTTCCATGTCCAGCCAGACGAGATTCATGTCGCTGCGCACGAGCGGCGGCTGTTCGGTGGATGCGAGGATGTCAGTCATGAAGGCAACCCTGAGGGCCGCGCGGCGGGCTTCGCTGGAAACCCGCGCGACACGGCATGTGTTCGTTTGAAATGGATTCGCGTGGTTCGGGCCGGCCCGGCCGCGCTGACGCGTCGCCTCGGACCGCTGCCTGGAACTGTTGCGTTGAACCGGTGCGTTAAACCGTATCTCCTGCCGCGAGACAGGAAGAAACATATAATTCTCGCATAGATACCACGGAATCCCCGGATGCCTACCCTGTACTTCACCGCCCTGTTCGTCGTCGCCGTCGTCGCGATGGTCGGCACCAAACTCTGGCTCGCGTCGCGGCAGATCCGCTTCGTCGTCGCCCATCGCGAACAGGTGCCAAACCAGTTCGCGAACACCATCGCGCTCACCGCGCACCAGCGCGCGGCCGATTACACGGTCGAGCGCACGCGGCTCGCGATGGTCGAGATCGTGGTCGGCGCGGCCGTGCTGATCTGGCTCACGCTGCTCGGCGGCGTGCAGACGCTCGATCTCGCGATCTCCGACTGGCTCGGCCGCGGCTACGTCGGCCAGATCGCGCTGGTTGCCGCAGTGATCGCCATCACGAGCGCGATCGACCTGCCGTTCGATTACTACCGGCAGTTCGTCATCGAACAGCGCTTCGGCTTCAACCGCATGAGCAAAAGCCTGTTCTTCTTCGACCGTCTGAAGAGCGCGCTGCTCGGCATCGCGTTCGGCCTGCCGCTGCTGTTCGTCGTGCTGTGGCTGATGAACCGCGCCGGCAACCTGTGGTGGTTGTGGGCCTGGGTGGTGTGGATCGCGTTCCAGATGTTCGGCCTGCTGATTTTCCCGACCTTCATCGCGCCGTTGTTCAACAAGTTCGAGCCACTGAAGGATGAGGCGCTCGTGACCCGCATCGAGGCGCTGATGCATCGCTGCGGCTTTGCCGCGAAGGGCCTGTTCGTGATGGACGGCAGCCGCCGTTCGGCGCACGGCAACGCATACTTCACGGGCTTCGGTGCGAGCAAGCGCATCGTGTTCTTCGACACGCTGCTCGCGCGCCTGTCGGGCCGCGAGATCGAAGCGGTGCTCGCGCACGAGCTCGGCCACTTCAAGCGCCGTCACGTGATGAAGCGCATGCTCGTCACGTTCGCGATCAGTCTCGCGATGCTCGCGCTGCTCGGCTGGCTGACGCAATGCGTGTGGTTCTACGAGGGGCTCGGCGTGCGGCCGTCGCTGGTCGGCGGCAACAGCGGCCTCGCGCTCGTGCTGTTCTTCCTCGCGCTGCCGGTGTTCATGTTCTTCGTCACGCCGCTCGGCAGCCTCAGCTCGCGCAAGCACGAGTTCGAAGCCGACGCGTTCGCGGCGACACAAACCGACGCGCAGGATCTCGTCAACGCACTCGTCAAGCTGTACGAGGACAACGCGTCGACGCTGACGCCCGATCCGCTCTATACCGCGTTCTACTACTCGCATCCACCGGCCTCGCAGCGGATCGACCGACTGCTGCGACACGCATGAACGGCCGCGCTCCGAAGAAAACGTCGCGTGGCGCGCAAGCCGCGGCGTCCGGCCCGCACGGCGCTCGCACTGGCGGCCTCGTGGTGGCCGCGCATGGCCGCCACTATCTGGTCGCCCCCGAAGATGGCGGCGCGCTGCTGCAATGTTTCCCGCGCGGCAAACGCAGCGAGGTCGCGGTCGGCGACCGCGTGATCTACGAGCCGACCTCGGCGGATCAGGGCGTGATCGTCGAGATCGGCGAGCGGCGCAATCTGCTCTATCGCTCGGATCAGTACAAGTCGAAGCTGTTCGCCGCGAACCTCGATCAGCTATTGATCGTGCTCGCAACTGAGCCGCATTTCAGCGAGGATCTGCTCGGCCGCGCGCTTGTCGCCGCTGAGGAGAACGCGTTGAAGCCGCTGATCGTGCTGAACAAGATCGACGTCACCGCCGCTCTGGACGGCGCGCGCAAGCGGCTCGAACCGTATCGCGCGCTCGGCTATCCGGTGCTCGAAGTGTCGATCCGCATGCAGCCCGAGGCGGCACGCGCGACGTTGACCGAACATCTGCACGGACACGCGACGCTGCTGCTCGGCCAGTCCGGCATGGGCAAATCGACGCTCGTGAACCTGCTGATTCCCGATGCCGAAGTCGCAACGCGCGAGATCTCGACCGCGTTGAACAGCGGGCGTCATACGACTACGTTCACGCGTCTCTATCCGCTGCCGGAGTCGGATGGCGCGGTCACCGTGAACGGCACGGCCGGCGCGCTGATCGACTCGCCGGGCTTCCAGGAATTCGGCCTGCACCATCTGACCGAAGGCCGGCTCGAACGCGCGTTCCCCGAGTTCCGGCCGCTGCTGCCGAACTGCCGCTTTTACAACTGCCATCATCTGCACGAGCCTGGCTGCGCGATCCTCGAAGCGGTCGCCGACGGCCGCATCCGCCGCGAACGGCATGCGCTGTATGCGCAGCTCGTGCACGAGGCGAGCCAGATCGTCCGCTGAGATGAAACTGATGCGCGCGCCGAACCTGATCATCGGACAGCACTGGGTCAATGTGCTGGAGACCGCGGGCATCGCGTGCGAGTTGCACAACCGTTATCTGAACGGCGCGCTCGGCGAGATTCCGGCCGATCAGTGCGCGCCGGAGCTATGGCTCGTCGATGAACGCGACGAGGCGATCGCGCGGCGGCTGATCGAAGCAGCATCGCGAGGGCCCGCGCCGGGTACGCCTGGATGGCAATGTGAGCAGTGCGGCGAGATGCTCGAGGCGCAATTCACCGTGTGCTGGCAATGCGGAACCGCGCGGAATCCGCTGACGGGGTGAAGCGCGGTCGGGAATTGAAAGAGCCGGGGGACGCCCGGCTTTTTTGCGCGCTGTTACGCTAACCACATGCCCACGTCACCCGACCCACACCGCGATCGTCAGCATCAACAGCAGGATCATCCACAACACGACCGCGCGCCATACGAGCCCGACCGCCGATTGCAGAGTGCGTGGCGTGCAGTCGTCGCCGACCTGCATCGGACCGCCGTCACCGGTGGCTAGCGCGTCGAGGCTCGACGGTTCAGCGAGCGGGCCGGCCAGACGCGCGCCGAGCGCTCCGCTGCCCGTCGCGAGCAGCACGCCGTCGTTCGTATCGGGCCACTGCCGCGCATGATTGCGCCACGCGTAAATCGCATCCTCGAAATTGCCGACGATCGCAAAGCCCATCGACGTCAGCCGCGCCGGCACCCAGTCGATCACGAAGAACGCGCGCTGCGCGAAGCTCGAAAACGCGACGGTGCGGTCGTCGGCCGGCCGCGCCCATGCGCGCGCCAGATACTCCGCGCAACGGTACAACACCGCGCCGGCGGGACCGACCGGAATCAGGAACCAGAAGAACACGCCGAATACATGACGGTGCGACGCGACCACCGCATGGATCAGCGTATGACGCACGATCTCGCTGACCGGCATGTCGACCGTATCGAGCCCGGTCCATTCGTTGAGAATTTCGCGCGCGCGCGGCACGTCGTCGTTGTTCAACGCGAGGTGGATGTCGGTGAAGTAATGGCTGAACTGCCGGAAGCCGAGCGTGAAGTACAGCACCACGACGTTCCACAGAAATGCGAGCAGGAAGTGGATGTGATACAGGACGTAGTAGACAAGCGCGACCGCGAGCGTCCAGGGCACCACCACCACGAGCCACGCGAGCAGACCGTGGCGTTGCTTGCCGGCATCGAATCCTTGCGCCGCCGACTCCGCATGATATTGAAGCAAAGCGGACACCGGATTGTTCGGCGACAACGCGCGTACCTGTTCAATGATCAGAGCCAGCAATACGGAGAAAAAAGTCATGCGATGCGCCGTGCTTTTTAAGTTTTTACGATTGTTTTATAACGATAGCACAGGGTCGGATGAGTCTGAGTGCGCCGGCTGACAAAGCGCCAACCAGTGCGTCGTTCGCGCAACTGCGCATCGACGACACGTCGATGCGAGTCGGGTCGCTCATGCGGCGAGGAAACGATACAGGTTGCGCAGCATCGCGGCCGTCGCGCCCCAGATGAAATGATGGCCGCCTTGCACGGCAGCTGGTGTCGCCGTCTGCGTGCCGCGCTGCCCGGCGCGCGGATACGGCATCGCGAAGAAGCGGCGCTCGCCGCCTTCATAGCGAAACAGGCGCTCTTCGTGGTTGGCCGGGTCCATCAGGAACGCGAGCGGCACTTCGAAGACCTCGGCCACTTCAAGCGTGTCGATTTGCAGCGAGAACGGTGGATGCACAAGAGCGATGACCGGCGACACGCAAAAGCCGGTACCCGTCAGATAGTCGGGCAACGCGCCGAGAATTTCGACGCGCGACGCATCGAGGCCAACCTCCTCGCGCGCTTCGCGCAGCGCCGTTGCAGTCGCATCGGCGTCGAACGGTTCCTGACGGCCGCCGGGGAAACTCACCTGGCCGGCGTGATCATTCAGATGGTCGGCGCGCTGCGTGAGCAGTACCGTGAGGCCGTGCGCACGGACGACGAGCGGCACCAGCACCGCGGCCACGCGCGGATCGAGTTCGGTATTGCGCCACGGCGCATCGGCAATTTTCTCGGGCGTCCAGGCAAGCTGCCGTTCGAAGCGCGCCCGTAGTGCATCGGGCGTCAGACGCTCGCCCGCGACCGGTGGCAGATCGGCGCCCGTCGCAATGACAGGCAGGGTTTCGGGCTCGAAAACAGGGCGGATCAACGGGTCTCTCAGATGAGCGGGGACATGTCGCTATTTTGACCTGGCCAACAAAAAAGCACCCGCGAGGGGTGCTTTTTCTTACAGCATTTACGCTTGGGAAGGAGCGCGGTCCTTCGAGACCAGCTTTTCCTTGATTCGAGCCGACTTGCCCGAACGCTCGCGCAGATAGTACAGCTTCGCACGACGCACATCGCCGCGACGCTTGACGACGATGCTTGCCAGCAGCGGCGAATACGTCTGGAACGTACGCTCGACGCCTTCGCCCGACGAAATCTTGCGGACGATGAACGACGAATTCAGACCACGGTTACGCTTGGCGATCACGACGCCTTCGTAAGCCTGCACACGCTTACGCGTGCCTTCAACCACGTTCACGCTGACGATGACCGTATCGCCCGGACCAAAATCCGGAATGGTCTTTTCGCCGAGAACGCGCGCGATTTCTTCCTGCTCGAGTTTTGCAATCAGATTCATCACTGACTCCTAGATCCATCTTGTCGGCGTTCGTACCTGCCTCACGCGGTTACTGCGTTCGGCTACGGCCCCGATAGAGGATGGGTTCACATCTGGCACCGCACACGCATGTACGGCACCGCCTTGTGTCCGCTCGAAAGACCGAGGCCTCAGGCCGTCGGTTCTTCCTTCGCGAGACTTGTGAGCCACGCCTCGTCGGCACGGCTCAGCATTCTGTTTTTTCTGGCCTTCACGATCAGATCGGGCCGCTTGTTCAACGTGTTACGAAGCGCTTCACGCCGCCGCCACGCTTCGATTTCCGCATGATGGCCGCCGAGCAGCACATCTGGTACCCGCACGCCCTCGTACTCCTCGGGACGCGTGTAGTGCGGACAATCGAGCAGCACGTCGACGAAGCTGTCCTGCACCGCCGACTGCGAGTCGTTCAGCACGCCAGGCAACTGACGCACGACTGCATCCATCAATGCCATCGCAGGCAACTCGCCACCCGACAGCACGAAGTCGCCAAGGCTGACTTCCTCGTCGACTACACGGTCTAGCAGACGCTGGTCGATCGCTTCGTAACGCCCGCACAACAGGATCAGACCGGGTTCGGCCGCGAACTTCATCACGCGCTCGTGATTCAGCGTGGCGCCTTGCGGCGACATCATCACGACGCGCGATGCGCCCATGCCCTGCTCCGACTGCGCCGCCTTCGCGGCGTTGATCGCGTCTTCGAGCGGCCGGGCCAGCATGACCATGCCGGGGCCGCCGCCGTACGGGCGATCGTCGATCGTGCGGTAGTTGTCGGTCGTGAAATCGCGCGGATTCCACGTACGCAACCCATAGCGCTGCTGTTTCGCGGCCCGGCTGGTTATGCCCCAGTCGGTCAGCGCGCGGAACATTTCTGGAAAGAGCGTCACGACATCGAACTGCATCGCTCTCCCCCTTCAACGAAAGATTTCAATAGTCAGCTTCCCAGTCGACGACGATCTGCTTTGCCGCCTGGTCCACCGTTTTGACAAAGACGCCGACGAACGGGATCATGCGCTCGCCTACGACCGGCTTGCCGTTTTTGTCGGTAGCCGGATATGCGATGCGCAGCACCGACTGCGCGCCATTGTCGATCATGCTGGCGACCTTACCGAGGTTGAGCCCGGCGAGATTCACCACATCCAGGCCGATCAGATCGACCCAGTAGAATTCGTCGGCATCGAGCGCCGGAAATTCGCTGCGGCTGACGTACACGCGCGAGCCGCGCAACGCCAGCGCCACATCGCGGTCAGCGACGCCGCCCAGATGGGCAACCACGCTGTCGCTATGCGTTTTGGCCTGCAAGGACGGCGCCGATCTGCGCTCCTGGCCTTTCATCAGCCACCAGCGCTTCGCGCTCAGCAAGGCCTCGCCGCCCTGCCCGGCATCCGCGTGCGCGGCCACCTTGACCCAGCCTTTGAGACCATAAGCGTCGACGATTGCGCCGACCTCGACCGCATCGGCCGGCCAGCTTGCCGCCGTTTCGATGCGCATTTCTGCAGCTTCGGAATCGGCGTTCGCGACATTGACTTGCGCCTCTTTCGCCTTGCCGTCGGTTCGTTCGACCGGCTTGCGGACGAATGTGCCGAACGACACCTGACCAGACGCCTTTGCGCGCGAAGCCGCCTTGGCGCGACCAGAACTGCCGGAATCACGCTCAGACATCGAATAACCTCGACAACAACTTCGCAGCCTGCTTTGGCGTCTGCTTCAGTAAAACAATTTGCGCATCGGGCTGCTCACGCAAGCTGCGCGAGCCGTCGGCCACACCGACGACGATACGCGTGCGGGCCGCCATATCAAGCAGCCGGCTGCGCCTTTTGCGCTTCCTTCACGAGACGTTCGACGGTCGGCGACAGTTGCGCGCCAACACCTTGCCAGTACGTCAGGCGATCCTGAGCGATACGCAGGGACTCGCCCTTCGTAGCGACCGGATTGTAAAAACCGACGCGCTCGATGAAGCGGCCGTCACGACGGCTGCGCGAGTCAGTGGCGACGATGTTGTAGAACGGGCGCTTCTTGGAGCCGCCACGAGCCAAGCGGATGATGACCATACTAGAATCCTTGAAAACCGGGGTTCGGAACGACTGAAACACGCGATTATAGCGGGAAACCGACGCCATAACAAACACTTACCGGGATAAACTGCGGAACGGGACTACCCCGGCCTTCCACAAGAGGTGTGTGAACCCGCTCAAACGCCCGAATTTCCTGAAGGAGCGCCCGTGCAACGCCAGCCGATCCTGCCGTTTCTCTCCACTCTTTTTGTTTTTTTCGTGCGCATTGCCGGACTTGCGTGCACCGCGCGTAACCGGATTCTACGTGGGGCCGCGAGCGCGTTGCTCGCCGCACAGGCGTTGACGGCGACCGCCACGCTGCCCGTCGAGAAAATCAAACTGCCGCCGGGCTTTCACATCGAGGTGTTGTCGGACGACGTGCCGGGCGCGCGCGCGATGACCCTGTCACCCAAAGGCATTCTCTATGTGGGCAGCATGGATGGGCGCGTCTACGCGCTCGAACTGCGAAACGGCCGCCTGACGGGTCGCCACGTGATCGCGTCCGGGCTGCAGATGCCCGTCGGCGTCGCGTGGCATGACGGCGCGTTGTATATGTCGGCCGTGTCGAAAATCGTGCGCCTCGATGCGATCGACTCGCATCTGAACGATCCACCGAAACCCGTCGTCGTCACCGACAAGCTGCCCTCGGAGGCGCATCACGGCTGGAAATTCATCGCGTTCGGCCCGGACGGCAAGCTGTACGTGCCGCAAGGGGCGCCGTGCAACATTTGCGAGAGGGATCCGGACCGCTTTGCGCTGATTGGTCGCATGGACCCGGACGGCAGCCACTACGAAGTCGTCGCGCGCGGCATCCGCAATTCGGTCGGCTTCGCGTGGCACCCGGTCACGCACGAACTGTGGTTCACCGACAACGGTCGCGACCTGCTCGGCGACGATATTCCCAACGACAAGCTCAACCGCGCGCCACGGCTCGGCATGAATTTCGGCTTTCCGTACTGTCACGGCGGCGACACGCCCGACCCCGAATTCGGCAAGGATCATCCGTGCAGCGAATTCACGCCGCCGGTGGTCAAGCTGGGCGCGCACGTTGCGTCGCTTGGCATGCGCTTCTACGACGGCCCAATGTATCCGGCCGACTATCGCAACAACATCTTCATCGCCGAGCACGGCTCGTGGAACCGCAGCAAGAAGGTCGGCTACCGGGTCGTGCGCGTGATCACCGACCCGGACGGTAGCCACGCGCACGAGCAAGTCTTTGCCGAAGGCTGGCTGCAACCCGGCGAATCGGTCTGGGGCCGCCCCGCCGACGTGCTGCCGCTGCCAGACGGTTCGCTGTTGATCAGCGACGATACTGCCGGTGCGATCTATCGCGTCACCTATTCGTCGCCTTAGCGCGCGGATACATGCAGCAGGTTCCGCAGAACGGCTGCCCTCGCTGCACGTTCACCCGCGACATGTCCATCAATGCGCCGCAGGCGTAGAATGCGCGTCGGTCCGCGCCCCGCGGCGCGGCGCTCCTTTCGACCGCCTGTTACTCTGCCCACGCGTTCATGTCCACCGTAGCCTCGACTTCCCCGCGCTTCAGATCCAAGACGCTCACCGCCGCGTTGGCGTTCCTGTTCGGCAGCCTCGGCGCCCACCGCTTTTATTTGTACGGCACGCGGGACATATTCGGCTGGGCGCATCTGCTCGGCACGCTAATCGGCATTCCCGGCGTGATGCTGCTGATCTCGACCGAACGCGCCTCGATCCTCGGCTGGGTACTCGCTTCGATCGGGGCAGTTTCGCTGTTTGCCGCGTTTCTGGCGGCGCTCGTCTACGGGCTGCGTCCGGATCAGAAATGGGATGCGCAATTCAACTCCCACACGCAACGCAAAAGCCGCTCCGGGTGGACGGTCATCTTCGTCGTGATCTTTTCGCTGCTGATCGGTGCGTTCCTGCTGATGACCGGTCTCGCGCTCGCGTTCCAGACCTACTTCGAAAGTCAGGTGGAAGCGGCCAAAGCGATTTCGCAGTGACACCCATCGCGGAACGAGCAAACGTCCAGCCCGCTAGAAAAGCCTAAGTTGCGGATTGTCGCGCGCCGATGCGGTTGTGTGCTCGGGGCGCGACGGCTCGATCCGCTGGAAGTGCGACATGTCGAGAATGCCGCGCTCGCGTTCGTTTAGCCCCAAACGGCGCACGGCCTTGTGAAAGCGCTGCCTGAGCAGATCCGCCCATAGACCCTCTCCCTTCATGCGGGTCGAGAATGACGAGTCGTAGTCCTTGCCGCCGCGCATGTCGCGCACACGGCTCATCACGCGTTCGGCCCGATCCGGGAAATGTGCGCTCAGCCAACCCTTGAACAGCGGCGCGACCTCCCAAGGTAACCGCAGCACGATATAGCTCGCGTTGCTGGCGCCCGCTTGCGCGCACGCTTCGAGCACGCGTTCCATGTCCGGTTCGGTGACGAACGGAATCACCGGCGCGATGCTGACGCCGACCGGAATGCCCGCCTCGCTTAGCGTGCGGATCGTGCGCAGCCGGCGCGATGGTGTAGCCGCGCGCGGTTCGAGCGTGCGCGCGATATCGGCGTCCAGCGTGGTGATCGTGATCGCCGCCATGAACTGCCCGCGCTCCGCCATCGGCGCGAGCAGGTCGATGTCGCGCTCGATCAGCGACGATTTGGTGATCGCCGCGAACGGGTGATTGCGCTCGCCGAGCACCTCGATGACACGACGCGTAAGACGCAAGTCGCGTTCGGCCGGCTGCCACGCGTCAGTGGCAACGCCGAGCGCGATCGGCTCGGGTACATACGATTTCTTCGACAGCTCCCGCTCGAGCAGTTCCGGCGCGTTGATCTTCGCGTAGATGCGGCTTTCGAAATCGAGCCCCGGCGACAACCCCAGATAGCTGTGGGTAGGCCGCGCAAAGCAATAGATGCACCCGTGTTCGCAGCCGCGATACGGATTCAGCGACACACTAAACGGAATGTCCGGTGACGCGTTGCGCGTGAGGATTGTTTTCGCACGCTCCTCGAACACCTGCGTGCGCAGGGGCGTCGGCTCGCCGTCTTCCTCGGCCGTCTGCCAGCCGTCGTCGACGGCTTCGCGCTGGTCGAGTTCGTAGCGGCCTTGCAGGTTCGTGACCGCGCCGCGCCCCTTGCGAGGCGCCGGCGGCGCGATCGGATATTCCGGAATGTCAGGAGGGTCGGGATCATCCACGGCGGGCCACGCTAAGAAACGCGAACAGGAAATGCAAAAAGAAGACGACGCAAAACACCTGTATAAATATACAGTGTTTACGCCGTTTGTCGAGCATTTCGTTGGTCGCGTGATGCGCGGCCAGCGCCGTCAGCGAGTCGGCACTTACTCGCCGACTGCGATCGTCAGCGTCTCCTTGATTTCCTCCATCACCACATAGCTCTTCGACTGCACTGCGCCCGGCAGCTGGAGCAGGATGTCGCCGAGCAGCTTGCGGTAATCGGCCATTTCGCCGATGCGCGCCTTGATCAGATAGTCGAAATCGCCCGACACGAGGTGGCACTCGAGCACCTCGGGGATCTTCTGCACCTCGCGCCGGAACAGGTCGAACATGTTGCCGCTCTTGTGATCGAGCGTGATCTCGACGAACACGAGCAGCGCCGCGCCCAGCTCGGCCGGGTTCACGCGCGCGTAATAGCCGGTGATCACGCCGTCGCGCTCCATCCGCTTGACCCGCTCGATGCACGGCGTGACCGACAGCCCCACCTGCTCCGCCAGGTCCTTCATCGCCATTCGGCCGTCCTGCTGCAGGAGCCGCAGGATCTTGTGATCGAGCTTGTCGAGAGCCCGCACGGGCTGGCGCTGGGTACGCATGGTGTTTTTGCTGAAAATGATGAAAATACGATAACAAAACCTGCATCAATGTTAATAGTATAGCGGTTAACACTGGGCAAACAGCATTTCACTGTGCGTTGCAGCTCGTTGAGTCGAATCAGATCGAATCCAGCGACGAGCACCTTGCCCTCACTCACTTTTCTGATTATCTGGAGCAGCTATGCGAGTCGTCGTTTTGGGCAGTGGCGTCGTCGGGGTGACGACCGCGTATTACCTCGCGCGCGCGGGTCACGAAGTAACCGTGATCGATCGCGAGGCCGGCCCAGCGCTCGAAACCAGCTTTGCCAACGCGGGCCAGATCTCGCCGGGCTACGCGTCGCCGTGGGCCGCGCCGGGCGTGCCGCTGAAGGCCGTCAAGTGGATGTTTCAGAAGCACGCGCCGCTCGCGATGCGCCTCGATGGCACCGCGTTCCAGCTGCAATGGATGTGGCAGATGCTGCAGAACTGCACGGCGTCACGCTATGCGGTGAACAAGGGCCGCATGGTGCGGCTCGCCGAATATAGTCGCGACTGTCTGCAGGCGCTGCGCGCGGACACCGGTATCCAGTACGAAGGCCGCACCGGGGGCACGCTGCAGGTGTTCCGTACGCAGCAGCAGTTCGACGGTGCCGCGAAAGACATCGCCGTGCTGCAGGAAGCCAACGTGCCGTATGAGCTGCTGTCGGCGGACGAACTCGCGAAGGCCGAACCGGCGCTCGGCGCGGTGTCGCAAAAGCTCACGGGCGGCCTGCGTCTGCCCGGCGACGAAACCGGCGACTGCCAGATGTTCACGACGCGCCTCGCTGCGCTCGCCGAAGAGCTGGGCGTCAAGTTTCGCTACAACACGTCGATCGACGCGCTCGCGATGGCAGGCGGCCGAATCGCCGGCGTGCAATGCGGCGCTGAGCTGGTGCGCGCGGATTCGTTCGTCGTCGCGCTCGGCTCGTACTCGACGCGCTTCCTCGACGGCATCGTGAAGATTCCGGTTTATCCGCTGAAGGGCTATTCGATCACAGCGCCGATCGTCAACGCGGCGGCCGCACCGGTATCGACCGTGCTCGATGAGACTTACAAGATCGCGATCACGCGCTTTGATGACCGGATTCGCGTCGGCGGCATGGCCGAGATCGTCGGCTTCGACAAATCGCTGCGCCGGGCGCGTCGCGAAACGCTCGAGCTGTGCGTGAACGACCTGTTCCCGGGCGGCGGCGACACGTCGAAGGCGACGTTCTGGACCGGTCTGCGGCCGATGACGCCGGACGGCACGCCGATCGTCGGCCGCACGCCGGTGCCGAACCTGTTCCTGAACACCGGCCACGGTACGCTCGGCTGGACGATGTCGTGCGGCTCGGGCCAGTTGCTCGCCGACCTGATGTCGGGCAAGCAGCCGGCAATCCGCGCGGATGATCTGTCGGTCCATCGCTATCTCGGCGAGACCGTGGGCGAGCATCGGCCGGCGTATGCGTGAGTTGGAGTGCGTACGCTGAAGCGGCCCTCGCCTCAGCGCAAACCGTAAACTGAATCACCAAAAACAAACGGCGCCTCGCGAGGCGCCGTTTGCATTTCAATGCCGAAGCGTTCAGCTAAACGTGCTGCCGCGACAGCGGCATCAACGCACGCTCAGAACTGATCCTCCGACAACGCCAGCACGCCCTCGCCCCCCTTCGCGTTGACGATCGCCACTTCAAGCGCCGTCGCCTGCGGCAGCACGTGCTCGGCGTAAAACCGCGCGGTCGCGATCTTCGCGTCATGGAACGCGGGATCCTCGTCGCGCCGGGCCGCCGCGGCAAGCTGCGCGCGCGCCATCTGCCAGCCGCCGAGCACGATGCCCGCGAGCTTCAGATACGGCACGCTGCCCGCGAACACCGCATTCGGATCGCCCTTCGCATTCACGACGACGAAATCGACGACCGCGCCCAGCGCGCGTTGCCCCTGCGCGAGCTGCGTCTTCATCGACGCGAACGCCGCGCCCTGCTGCGCGCCAAGCGCCTGAACCGTTTCGGCGATGCCAGCAAGCAGTTGCTTCGCGATCTTGCCGCCATCGCGCAACGTCTTGCGGCCGATCAGATCGTTCGCCTGAATCGCGGTCGTGCCTTCGTAGATCGGCAGGATGCGCGCATCACGGTAGTACTGCGCGGCGCCGGTTTCCTCGATGAAGCCCATGCCGCCGTGCACCTGTACGCCGAGGCTCGTCACGTCGATCGACAGCTCCGTGCTCCAGCCCTTCACGATCGGCACCAGGTATTCGTAGATCGCCTGGTGGTTCGCGCGCGTCGCCTCGTCCGGATGACGATGCGCGACGTCGCAATGCGATGCCGCGACATACGCGAGCGCGCGCGACGCCTCGGTGAGACTGCGCATCGTCGACAGCATGCGGCGCACGTCCGGGTGCTGGATGATCGCGACCGACTGCTTCGCGGAGCCATCCACAGGACGGCTCTGCACGCGCTCTTTCGCATACGCGACCGCCTTCTGGTACGCACGATCCGAGATCGCAACCCCTTGCATGCCGACCGCGAAACGCGCGGTGTTCATCATGATGAACATGTACTCGAGGCCGCGATTTTCTTCGCCGATCAGCTGGCCGATCGCGCCGCCGTGATCGCCGAACTGCAGCACCGCGGTCGGGCTCGCCTTGATGCCGAGCTTGTGCTCGATCGACACGCAATGGACGTCGTTGCGCTCACCGAGCGAGCCGTCCTCGTTGACGAGGAACTTCGGCACGAGGAACAGCGAAATGCCTTTCACGCCTTCGGGCGCGTTCGGCGTGCGCGCGAGTACGAGATGGACGATGTTCTTCGCCATATCGTGCTCGCCCCACGTAATGAAAATCTTGGTGCCGAACAGCTTGAACGAACCGTCGCCCTGCGGCTCGGCGCGCGTGCGCACGAGCGCGAGATCGGAGCCGGCCTGCGGCTCGGTCAGGTTCATCGTGCCGGTCCATTCACCGGAGAGCAGTTTCGGCACGAAGGTCTGTTTCTGCGTTTCGCTACCCGCCGTCAATAGCGCTTCGATTGCGCCGTCGGTCAGCAAAGGACACAACGCGAACGACAGATTCGACGCGTTCAACATTTCGACGCAGGGTGTTCCGATCAGCTTCGGCAGCCCCTGCCCTTCGTACTCGAGCGGATGCTGCACGCCTTGCCAGCCGCCCTCGGAGAACTGGCGGAACGCGTCCTTGAAACCGGGCGTCGCGGTGACGACGCCATCCTTCCAGGTGCTCGGATTGCGATCGCCGTCGACGTTCAGCGGCGCGAGCACTTCGCCGCACAGTTTCGCCGACTCGTCGAGCACAGCCTGCGCCGTGTCGAGGTTGGCGTCTTCGAAGCCAGGCAGCTTCGCGATGTCTTCGAGTCCGGCCAGTTCTTTCATCACGAACAGCATGTCCTTGATGGGCGCCGTATAGCTCATTTCGGTTCTCCTCCGTTGATATGAAAAAAGGGCGCGGGACTTGGTCGGTCCTGCGCCCTTCGCGTGTTGTCGGCGGCCCCTTTCAGGCGCCGCGGCGCTTAGCCGAGTTCGCGCACGAGTTCCGGCACGACGGTGAAGAGATCACCGACGAGGCCGTAATCGGCGACGCTGAAAATCGGCGCTTCTTCGTCCTTGTTGATCGCGACGATGACCTTCGAATCCTTCATGCCCGCGAGGTGCTGGATCGCACCCGAGATGCCGACCGCGACGTACAGTTGCGGCGCGACGATCTTGCCGGTCTGGCCGACCTGGTAGTCGTTCGGTACGAAGCCCGCATCGACCGCCGCGCGCGATGCGCCCAGTGCCGCACCGAGCTTGTCCGCCAGCGGTTCCAGAACCTTCGTGTAGTTCTCGCCGTTGCCCAGACCCCGGCCACCCGACACGATGATCTTCGCGCTCGTCAGTTCCGGACGGTCGAGCTTCGTGACTTCGCGGCTCACGAACTGCGAGATGCCCGTATCGGGTGCCGCTTCGATCTTTTCGACCGCTGCGCTACCACCTTCAGCTGCAACTGCGTCGAAACCGGTCGAGCGCACCGTGATGACCTTGACCGGATCCGCTGATTGAACCGTCGCGATTGCGTTGCCCGCGTAGATCGGACGCTCGAACGTGTCGGCGCTATCGACTGCGGTGATGTCGCTGATCTGCGCGACGTCGAGCTTCGCGGCAATACGCGGCGCGATGTTCTTGCCGTAAGCGGTCGCCGGCGCGAGGATGTGCGTGTAGTGCTTCGCGATGTTCAGCACCGTGGCTTCGACGTTTTCCGCGAGGCCTGCAGCCAGTTGCGGCGCGTCGGCCAGCAGCACCTTGCTCACGCCCGCGATCTTCGCGGCCGCATCCGCTGCGGCCTGCGCGTTGTGACCCGCCACCAGCACGTGAATGTCACCGCCGATCTTCTGTGCCGCTGCGATCGTATTGAGCGTCGCGGCCTTGATCGACGCGTTGTCGTGTTCTGCAATTACCAGGTTCGTCATTTCTTGCGTCTCCTCACAGCACCTTGGCTTCGGTCTTCAGCTTCTCGACCAGCGTCTTCACATCCGGCACCTTCACACCGGCGGAGCGCTTCGGCGGCTCGGCGACCTTCAGCGTCTTCAGACGCGGCGTGACATCGACACCGAGGTCTACGGGCTTGACCGTTTCCAGCGGCTTCTTCTTCGCCTTCATGATGTTCGGCAGCGTGACGTAGCGCGGCTCGTTCAGGCGCAGATCGGTCGTCACCACCGCGGGCAGCGTCAGCGACAGCGTTTCCGCGCCGCCGTCCACTTCACGCGACACGGTTGCCTTGCCGTCAGCCACCACCACTTTCGAGGCAAAGGTTGCCTGGGGCAGATTCGCGAGCGCCGCCAGCATCTGGCCGGTCTGGTTCGAGTCGTCGTCGATCGCCTGCTTGCCCAGTATGACGAGCGAAGGCTGTTCCCTGTCGACCAGCGCCTTGAGCAGCTTCGCGACTGCCAGCGGCTGCAGGTCTTCGTTCGATTCGATCAGGATTGCGCGGTCCGCACCGATCGCGAGCGCGGTGCGCAGCGTTTCCTGCGCCTGCGTCACACCCGCCGACACAGCGATCACTTCGGTCGCGACGCCCGCTTCCTTCAGACGCACGGCCTCTTCAACCGCAATTTCGTCGAACGGGTTCATCGACATCTTCACGTTGGCGATATCGACACCCGTACCGTCCGACTTCACACGGACCTTCACGTTGTAGTCGACCACTCTTTTCACTGGCACCAGAATTTTCATGCACACGCTCCAAAGTTACGAATACGTCAACCCGTCGAACATTATAGCGACTGCCTTCATGGCAGCCCTGTCACGGGTGCTTTGCGGGAGGATATCGCTCCTCAGTGGCGTGACGGCAATATCGAACGATCGTTCTATTTTAATCTCCAAAAAACCCGGGAGACAACCCCGGGTTCCGACTCAGAACTCTAATTTCGCATTGCCGTCGTGTTCTGCGAGATCCGCGGGCCGTTGCTTCACCAGGAGGTGATCACCGAGCCGCCGAATTTGCTGTCGACGAACTGCTTCACTTCCGGCGAGTGGTACGCCGCGACGAGCTTCGCGACCCACGGCTTGTTCCTGTCCGCCTCGCGGATCGCGATGATGTTCACGTACGGACCCTTCGGGTCTTCGATCGCGATGGCATCCTGCTTCGGCTTCAGGCCCGCTTCCATCGCGAAGTTGGTGTTGATCGCGGCGGCGTCGACGTCGCCCAGCGAACGCGGAATCTGCGCCGCGTCGAGCTCGACGATCTTCAGCTTCCTCGGATTGTCGACGATATCGAGCGGCGTCGCCTTCAATCCCGCATCGGCGCGCAGCTTCAGCAAGCCCTGTTTTTGCAGCAGCAGAAGCGCGCGGCCGCCGTTGGTCGGATCGTTCGGCACCGCGATCTTCGCGCCCTGCTGCAGTTCGGCGAGCGTCTTCACCTTCTTCGAGTAGATACCCATCGGGTACGTGACCGTATCGGCGATACGGATCAGCTTGTAGCCGCGATCCTTCACCTGCGCCTGCAAGTACGGGTCGTGCTGGTAGCTGTTCGCGTCGAGATCACCGCTCGCGAGCGCCGCATTCGGCTGCACGTAATCGGAGAATTCGACGATCTTGATGTTTAGACCGTTCTTCGCAGCGACCGTCTTTACGACGTCCATGATCTGCGCGTGCGGGCCGCCGGTGACGCCGACCTTGATCGTGTCTTCGGCATGCACCGCAGTAGTGGCGAACAGAGAAGCCGCGCCGAGCGCCGCGGCCAGCTTGAGAATGAAGCGACGTTGCACGATGGACCTTTTCCGAATCTCTATGGGCGGGCTTCCGAACACCCTTGTCTATTTATGGCTCAAACGACGCACGAGCCAATCTCCAAACGACTGCACCAGTTGCACGAACACGATCAGGATCAGCACGACCGCGAGCATCACTTCCGGCAGGAACCGCTGGTAACCATAGCGGATGCCGAGGTCGCCAAGACCGCCGCCGCCGATCGCGCCGGCCATCGCCGAATAGCCGACCAGCGAAACGAACGTGATCGTCAACCCGGCGACCACGCCCGGCAGCGATTCCGGCAGCAGTACCTTGAAGACGATCTGGCTGGTAGTCGCGCCCATTGCCTGAGCGGCCTCGATCAGCCCGCGGTCGACTTCGCGCAGCGCTGTCTCGACCAGACGCGCGATGAACGGCGCGGCGGCGATCGTCAGCGGCACGATCGCCGCCGCGGTGCCGATCGACGAACCGACGACGAGCCGGGTAAACGGAATCACCGCGACCAGCAGGATGATGAACGGTGTCGAGCGCACCGCATTGACGATCATGCCCATCACGCGATTCACCGCGACGTTTTCGAGCACGCCCTGGCGGTCGGTCAGATACAGCAGCACGCCGAGCGGCACGCCAACCACGGCTCCGATCAGTCCGGAGATGCCCACCATGATGAGCGTCTCCCAGAACGACTGGACGAACATATCGAACATTTCACTCAACATGCGAGAGCTCCTCCACTACGACACCCTGCTCACGTAAAAACGTGATCGCCTGCGCGACCTGCGCCGGATCGCCACCCGCCAGAACCGCGAGCGAGCCGAACGCCTGCCCCTGGATCTCGTCGATCTGGCCGTGCAGGATATTGAAGTCGAGCTCGTAGCGGCGAATCGTCTCCGACAGAATCGGCTGATCGACCCCCGAGCCGGTGAACGCGAGGCGCAACAGATGACCGCTACCGGTCTTCAGGCGCTGCGCGACGCGCGCCTTCATGGCGGGCGGCAACTCCTGCGCGATCACGTCGCCGATCAGCGCGCGCGTGACTTCATGGCGCGGCTGCAGAAACACGTCGATCACCTTGCCCTCTTCGACGACGCGGCCTGCGTCGAGCACCGCGACACGATCGCAGACCTGCTTGATCACGTCCATCTGGTGCGTGATCAGCACGATCGTCAGGTTCAGTTCGCGGTTGATGCGCTTGAGCAGATCAAGAATGGCGCGCGTGGTTTCAGGGTCGAGCGCGGAAGTCGCCTCGTCCGAGAGCAGCACCTTCGGCTTGCTGGCGAGCGCACGCGCGATACCCACTCGCTGCTTCTGGCCGCCGCTGATCTGGGCCGGATAGCGGTCCTTCTGCGCCGACAGGCCGACGAGCTCGAGCAGCGGCAGCACGTTCGCTTCGATTTCGTCGCGCTTCATGCCGGCCAGCTCGAGCGGCAGCGCGACGTTCTCGTACACGGTACGCGACGACAGCAGATTGAAGTGCTGGAAGATCATGCCGATCTCGCGACGCGCATCGCGCAGTTGCGCGGCGGGCAGCGTCGTCAGATCAAGACCGTTGACGAGGATGTTGCCCTCGGACGGGCGCGTCAGCAGATTGATCGTGCGCACGAGCGTGCTCTTGCCCGCGCCGCTGCGGCCGATGATGCCGAACACCTCGCCCGCGGGAATTGACAGATTGATGTTGTGCAGCGCCTCGACCCAGCCCCGGGGTCCGGCGAAGCGCTGGGAAACATTGCGTATTTCGATCATGGACAAACGAAAACGGCGGAGGCTGCCGGCGAGCATGGTGCTCCCGACAAGCGGCCGCCGTCTCTTTTATTGGGATTTGAGGCCGCCATTCTACCGCAGCGCCGACATACCCTTTAATAATCAATTCCGATCTTTTCATAACCTGAGGGCATTAGAGGCGCGCCTTGTGTGCAAAGGTCACGCGCCTCGCGCCGCTACGACTATGATCGGGCCACCTACCTTGCGCACAGGCCGCCGCCATGCAGAATTCCCCGAGCCACACCGTGCGCGCGAGCGCCGGCCGCCTCAATCAAGACGCGCCGCAGCGCGCCTCGGTCACGACCGGCGATGGCATCGAGTTGCCGCTCTACCGCTGGCGGCCAAGCGGCCCGACACGCGCGACGGTCGCGCTGCTCCACGGTCTCGCCGAGCACGCCGGCCGCTATGCCGCGGTCGCGGGCCGGCTCAACGCGGCGGACATCGAGCTCGTCGCGATCGATCTGCGCGGCCACGGCCACGCGCCCGGCAAGCGCGCCTATGTGAAACGCTTCGACGACTATCTGCTCGACGCGCAGGCTTTGCTCGACGCCGCCGCGCAAAGCTGCGCGCCGCTTTTCCTGATGGGTCACAG
Organism: Paraburkholderia sp. HP33-1; assembly: GCF_021390595.1. Classification (NCBI taxonomy): domain Bacteria; kingdom Pseudomonadati; phylum Pseudomonadota; class Betaproteobacteria; order Burkholderiales; family Burkholderiaceae; genus Paraburkholderia; species Paraburkholderia sp. HP33-1. Next base: position 2,522,029 of record NZ_JAJEJR010000001.1, read on the forward strand.
CATGGGTGGCACGATCGCCGCCCTGTACGCGATCGAGCGCCTCGACGCAACCGGCCGGCGCTTGAGCGGGCTGATCCTGTCGAGCCCCGCCCTCGTGCCGGGCCGCAACGTACCAAAGTGGCTGCTCGCGCTAAGTCAGGTGATCAGCCGCATCTACCCCGGCTTCCCGGCGATGAAGATCGACCCCGCGCTGCTCTCGCGCCTTCAGCCGGTGGTAAAGGCCAACCTCGACGACCCGCTCGTGCATCACGGCGCGATACCGGCGCGCACGGGCGCCGAGCTGCTGCTCGCGATGGCGCGCATCGAACGCGGTCGCGCGGGACTGCGCATGCCGCTGCTGGTGTTTCATGGCACCGATGACAAACTGACCGAGCCCGATGGCAGCCGCGCGTTTGGCGAGCACGCGGGTTCACCGGACAAGACGCTCACGTTGCACGAGGGTAGCTATCACGAGACGATGAACGACCTCGATCGCGATCGGGTGATCGAGGCGTTGGTCGAATGGATTGAAAAGCGGGCGCTGGGAAGGAGCTGAGCAGTCGCGGCGCTGGCCGCCGCCGACTACCGCCGCCACTGCGGCGCGCGTTTGTCGATAAAAGCCTGCACGCCTTCGAGTGCCGAGTCGTCCATCATGTTGCACGCCATCGTCTGCCCGGCGAGCTGGTACGCGGCTTCGATGCCCATCTCGAGCTGCCGGTAGAACAGCCCCTTGCCCGCACTGACCGCTTCGACCGGCTTCGCGCAGATGCTCGCGGCAAGCCGCGCGATTTCGTCGTCGAGCGCATCGGCTGGGGCGACGCGGTTCACGAGTCCCTGCTGGCGCGCTGCGGCGGCGTCGATGAAATCGCCGGTCAGCAGCATTTCTAGCGCGGCCTTGCGCGACAGGTTGCGCGACAGCGGCACCGACGGCGTCGCGCAGAACAGGCCGAGGTTCACGCCCGACACGGCGAAGCGCGCGGTATCGGCGGCGACCGCGAGATCGCACATCGCGACGAGCTGACAGCCGGCCGCCGTCGCGATGCCATGAACTCGCGCGATCACCGGCTGCGGCATGCGCTGGACCGTCATCATCAGCTTCGTGCAGCGCGCGAACAGCTGCTGGTAGTACGCGAGCGAAGGCGCCGCACGCATTTCCTTCAGGTCGTGTCCCGCGCAGAACGCGCGGCCCGCACCGGCGATCACGACCACGCGCGCAGCGCTCTTCGCGATATCGGTCAGGGTCTGCTGCAGTTCGTCGAGCAGCGCTTCGGACAGCGCATTGAACGCATCGGGCCGGTTCATCGTCACGCGCACGACGCCCGGCACGCGATACGCGTCGTGTTCGATCGTGACCAGCGAGGTGTCGTCGCTACTGGCAGGGCCGGCGCTCATGGTTCGCTCCTCGGTGCGTGAATGTCGATCCGCGATCGTCGGCCTTCGAACCGCCGCCGCGCGCGGACAGGTACCCTCAGATCTCCGCCAGCGCCCGCACGTGCGCGACCACGCTGCGGCCGAGCGCCGACAGGTTGTAGCCGCCCTCGAGACAACTGACGATGCGCCCGCGCGCGTAGCGCCGCGCGATCTCACACATCTGGCCGGTGATCCACGCGTAATCGTCTTCGACGAGCCCCATGTTGCCGAGGTCGTCCTCGCGATGCGCGTCGAAGCCGGCCGAAATGAACAGCATCTCCGGCCTGAACTCGTGCAGGCGCGGCAACCACAGCAGGTCGACCGCCTCGCGCACCGCCATGCCGTTCGAGCGCGCCGGCATCGGCACGTTGCACATGTTGGGCGCCTGATTGTCGGCGCCGGTGAACGGATAGAACGGATGCTGGAAGATGCTGCACATCAGCACGCGCGGGTCGCCCGAAAACGCCGCCTCGGTGCCGTTGCCGTGATGAACGTCGAAGTCGATGATCGCGACGCGCGCGAGTCCGTGCACGTCGAGCGCGTGGCGCGCGGCGATCGCGACGTTGTTGAAGAAGCAGAAGCCCATCGCGCGCGCCGGCTCCGCGTGATGGCCCGGTGGCCGCACACTGCAGAACGCGTTGTCGTAACGGCCTTCGATCACCGCGTCGGTGGCGGCGACCGCCGCGCCCGCCGCGCGCAACGCGGCCTGCCACGTGTGCGGGTTCATCGACGTGTCGGGATCGATCTCGGCCATGCCCGCGACGGGCGAGCGGCCGCGGATGTAATCGACGTGCGCCTGCGTATGCACGCGCAGCAGCGCGGTCTCGTCGGCGAGCGGCGCCGACTCGCGCTCGATCAGCGCGTCGATGCGGCTCGCGATCAGTTGATCCTCGATCGCCTGCAGGCGCGCGGGACACTCGGGATGCCACTGCCCCATGTCGTGCAGCAGACAGTCGGTGTGGGAATAGAAGCCGGTTGCCATAGTTTCTGTTGTGCGTCTTTTCTACGGCGCGGCGCATGGACTGCGCGCGCGGCGTGTCTCCGTCGAGCGGCGCGCGCCCCGGCGCGCCAATATTCGTCAAGTTACCACACGACGCCGCTGTCGCTCATTCGGCACGGTTTTGCAGAAGCCGTCGGGTATACTGCCCCGACCCGTTACTCGCCGTTTCGTTCCCGCCGCTTCCAGTCTCTCACGCATCGCGCTCACTGCTCACCATGACCGTCAAGCTTGCTCTGTCCGCACGATCCACACGCAACCGGCCTCGCCTCGGCACCCTCGCCGCCTCACTGACCGTCGCATCGTGCATGTTCATCGCAGCGAGCCCCGCGAGCGCGCAAAGCGCCACGAAGAAAGCGCCGGTGCTGGTCGCGCAAAGCCAGCCGCAGCAGCCAGTACCGCAAGGACAGACGTTCGAGGAAGAGATCATTCCGCAGCGCTACGCGAACAACGCAAACGTCGATGCATTTATCAACGAGATGGTCGCGCGCTACGATTTCGACGAAGCGTCGCTGCACGCGCTATTTGCCGGCGTGAGCTACTCGGCGACCGCGGTGAAGCTCGTCACGCCGTCGCCGACGCCGTCGATCAAGAACTGGCGCTCGTATCAGGCGCGCTTCCTGGAACCGGTGCGTGTGAATGCCGGCGTGCAGTTCTGGCGCGAGAACCGGGCCACGCTGCAGCGCGCGTATCAGGAGTTCGGCGTGCCGCCGGAGGTGATCGTCGGCATCATCGGTGTCGAGACGATCTACGGCCGCTACATGGGCAACTTCCGCGTGCTCGATGCGCTGACCACGCTGAGCTTCGATTATCCGAACACCGCGAATCGCGCGGACCGCCAGGCGACCTTCCGCAAGAATCTCGAAGACTACCTGGTGTGGACGCGCGACGCGCAGATCGACCCGACCACGGTGCTCGGCTCGTACACGGGCGCGATTGGCATTCCGCAGTTCCTGCCGAGCAGCATCGTGCAATACGCGGTCGACTACGAAGGCAACAAGCGTATCGATCTGCGCGCGAGCGAGGCCGACGCGATCGGCAGCGTCGCGAACTATCTGCGGCAGAACGGCTGGGAAAGCGGCCGCCCGGTGGTATGGCGAATTGGCTCGGACGCGGGCAGCCTCGGTGTCGCGCAAGCGGCGGCCAATGGTGAGCCGGAGCCGCACTGGCCGCTCGACCAGTTGCTGCGCGCCGGGCTCGTGCTGAACGAGCAGAACGTCGACATTGCGTCCGAAGCGGGCACGCCGGTCACGGTGGTCGATCTGCCGTCTCCGGGACGTGGCACGGAATTCGTGCTCGGCCTGAAGAACTTCTACGTGCTCACGCGCTACAACCGCAGCTTCTTCTATGCGCTCGCGGTGTATCAGCTCGGTCAGAAGGTCAAGGCGCAGATGGAAGCGATTGATGCGGCGAACGCCGCAAAGGCGCTCAACAACGGCGGCGCGTCGCAAGGTCAAGCGGATCAGACGAACTCCGATTCGCAGTGAGTCACGCCGCGAGTCGCTACACGCTCCTCGTGTTGAAGGATGTAAAAAAAGCGCCGGCTCGACCGGCGCTTTTCGTTCGATTCGCGCGCCCATGAAGGCGCCCGGCGAACCGCTTACGCGGGAAACACCCCTGTGGACAGATAGCGGTCGCCGCGATCGCAGACAATGAACACGATCGTCGCGTTCTCGACTTGACGCGCGATGCGCAGAGCGACTTCACACGCCCCGCCCGACGAAATGCCTGCGAAGATGCCCTCGACCGACGCCATGCGGCGCGCCATCGCCTCGGCCGCGGCCTGACTGACGTTCTCCACACGGTCGACGCGGCTACGGTCGAAAATCTTCGGCAGATACGCTTCCGGCCATTTGCGAATGCCCGGAATCCGCGAGCCCTCTTCCGGCTGCGCGCCGATGATTTCGATCTGCTGGTTTTGCGTTTTCAGATACGTGGACACGCCCATGATCGTGCCGGTCGTGCCCATCGACGACACGAAGTGCGTGATGCGCCCTTCCGTGTCGCGCCAGATTTCCGGGCCCGTGCCTTCGATATGCGAGGCCGGATTATCCGGGTTCGCGAACTGATCGAGGATGATGCCCTTGCCTTCGCGCTGCATTTGCTCGGCGAGATCGCGCGCGTACTCCATGCCGCCCTTGACCGGTGTCAGGAGGATCTGCGCGCCGTACGCGGCCATGCTCTGACGGCGCTCGACCGACAGGTCCTCCGGCATGATCAGCACCATCTTGTAGCCGCGGATCGCAGCGGCCATCGCGAGCGCAATGCCGGTGTTGCCACTTGTCGCTTCGATCAGCGTGTCGCCCGGCTTGATGCGCCCGCGCGCTTCCGCCTTCTTGATCATCGACAACGCCGGACGATCCTTCACCGACCCCGCCGGATTGTTGCCCTCGAGCTTTGCGAGGACCACGTTGTTGCGGCTGCGGATCTCGTCGTCGGGAAGCCGGACGAGTTGCACGAGCGGCGTATTGCCGACTGTGTCTTCAATCGTTTTGTATGCCATATGGGGTCTAGCGATCGATGCGCGAATGAATGTCTTTAATCTGTCGATTCTAAACCACGATGTCCGGCGCCGCCCTGCAGCCCTATTGTCCGCATGGATGCATGCCGAGCGCCATGCAAAAAGCCCGCGGCTGCGAGCCGCGGGAAATCGTGTGTACCAATCGAAGGAATGGGTCGTTCGCGAACCCTGTGCGCCGCAAGCCGCGCGTCATGGCACGCGCAAGGCTCGCGACCGCTTACTTCTTCACCGCCACCGCGGCGGCGCCCTTCTGCGCGGCGGCGGGAGCGACCGGAGCGGCCGGCTCCTTACCCGCTGCAGCTGTCGCAACCTGCGTGCTAGCAGCCGCGCCAGCCGGTCCGACAGCGAGACCCTCCGCCTGCAGGCGCTCGATGGTATGCCCGCCCATGCCCTTGACGCGCTTGCCAAGGTCGGCCGCGTCCTTGAACGGGCCATGCGCGTTGCGTTCGTCGAGAATCGCCTTGGCTCTCGCCGCACCGATGCCCTTAATGCCGCGTAGCGCGTCTTCGTTAGCCGTGTTGACGTCGACCGCCGCATACGCGTGGCCGAAAGCGGCAAGCATTGCCGCGGTAACCAGTACTTTTCGAAACATATTGGAATCTCCCTGTTGCCACTGGCCGGCGACCATCACCGGCCAGGAGATTCCAGTTTAAAGAGGATGCCGTACTAATTACACCTGGCCGAACAGCCAACGCACGTAACGATCGACACCTTCCTGCACGCTCAGAAACGGCGCATCGTAGCCGGCCGCCCGCAGCTTCGACTGATCAGCCTGGGTGAAGCACTGATACTTGCCGCGCAGCGCGTCGGGGAACGGAATGTATTCGATCAGCCCGCGCTGGACCTGATCCGCCAGCGACAGCGCCGGCTCGTTGTTCAGCGCGCGCAGCGTGTTGACCACGGTGCTCGCGATGTCGTTGAACGGCTGCGCGCGGCCGGTGCCGAGATTGAAAATGCCCGACTTCTCCGGATGATCGAAGAAGAACAGGTTGACCTTGACGACGTCTTCGACCGAGATGAAATCGCGCGTCTGCTGACCGGCCGCATAGCCGTTGTATTCGCCGAACAGCTTGACCTTACCCTCGGCGCGGAACTGGTTGAAGTTGTGAAACGCGACCGACGCCATGCGCGCCTTGTGCGTTTCGCGCGGCCCGTACACGTTGAAATAGCGGAAGCCCGCAATCTGGCTTTTCGCGGTGGGCAGCACGCGGCGAATGACCTGGTCGAACAGGAACTTCGAATAGCCGTACACGTTGAGCGGCTGCTCGACCTCGCGCTCCTCGACGAAGCGGCTCGAGCCGCCATACGTCGCCGCCGACGACGCGTACAGGAACTGGATGTTCTGCTCGAGGCAGACGTCGAGCACGTCGCGGCTGTAGCGGTAGTTGTTTTCCATCATGTAGCGGCCGTCGGTTTCCATCGTGTCCGAGCAGGCGCCTTCGTGGAAGATCGCGCGCACCTTGCCGAAGTCGCCGCGCCTGAAGCGCTCGACGAATTCGGTTTTGTCGAGATAGTCGTCGATTTCGCAGTCGACCAGATTCCTGAACTTGTCCGCGCGCGTGAGGTTATCGACGGCGATGATGCGTTGTTCGCCGCGCTCATTGAGCGCCTTCACGAGATTGCTGCCGATAAAACCGGCCGCGCCGGTGACGATGACGGTCATGATGATCCTGCGGTAGTGAGCTTCGTTCAGTCAACGCCGCGCGGGGTCCGCTGGTCCGTCAGGACGACGGGGCCCCGCGGGCTGCATCAGGAAAAGAGTTCGTCGTAGTCGACGGTGGCGGTGCCGAGCTTGCCGACCACGATGCCGGCCGCGCGATTCGCGAGCCCGACCGCGTCGACGAGCGAAAGACCCGCGCCGAGCATCGCGGCGAGCGTCGCAATCACGGTGTCGCCCGCGCCCGACACATCATACACTTCGCGCGCAACGGCCGACGCGTGCAGGATGCCGTCGTCGGAGAACAGCGTCATGCCCTCTTCCGAACGCGTAAGCAGCAGCGCTTTGAACTGGAGTTCGGCGCGCAGCTTCGTGACGCGCGCAATCAGATCTTCCTCGGACTTCCACTGCCCGACCACCTCGCGCAATTCCGCGCGATTCGGCGTGATCAGCGTCGCGCCGCGATAGCGTTCCCAGTCGTCGCCCTTTGGATCGACGAGCACCGGTTTGCCGGCCGCGTGCGCCTTCGCGATCATCTGTGTGACGTGGGTGAGGCCGCCCTTCGCATAGTCGGACATCAGGATCACGTCGTGCGACGGCAGCAGTTCGTCGAAACGCGCCAGACCCGCAAGCAGCACCTCGTGCGCCGGCGAGTTTTCGAAGTCGACGCGCAGCAACTGCTGCTGACGCGACAGCACACGCAGCTTGATCGTCGTCAGCAGGGCCGGGTCGCGTTCGAGATGCGGTGTCACGCCGCTTTCGTCGAGCAACTGCACGATGCGCTCGCCGGGCTCGTCATGACCGACCACGCACAGGAGGCCCGCCTGGGCGCCGAGCGCGACCGCGTTGCGCGCGACGTTTGCCGCGCCGCCCAGGCGATCTTCCTGGCGCTGCACGTGCACGACCGGCACCGGCGCCTCCGGCGAAATGCGGTTCACGTCGCCGAACCAGTAGCGGTCGAGCATCACGTCGCCGACCACCAGCACGCGCGCCGCGTT